>JAUIEZ010000069.1 GCA_030429665.1 Gammaproteobacteria bacterium
GCCGTGAATGATCCGCATCAAGGCGATGCATCGATCGGCGGTTTTTACCAGAACGTATCCGATCGGAAACAGTTTGTCGTCGGCGAGTTGGTCGCGGCTGGAAACGTAGCCCATTTCCTCGACGATATGATGCGCACGAAGATCCTCTGCTCCGGGTGCGGGTTCTCCGGGCCCGATGAGTTGAAGTTGCCCAACAGTTGGTATGGAAAACTCCATGGTTCAATCGCTTGTCTTCGTGATGGAAGTGGAACTACACCTCGACGAACATGTTCATGGCCACGGATCTCCGGCACTCCATGCGCAATACATCCGTGGCACGAGAAAATGCGATTTCAGGCAACGAACGGTCATACGGCGACGTTTCGAACGCGATCGGTCTGCTCCTGCCCGGCGAGAGTCTCGAACACTTTAGCGGCCATCGCCTCGACGTGCGGTGAAGTCATGATCTCCCAGTGGCCGCACGCCATTTCCATACCGTACGCGTTCTGCGTGGTGAACGATTGCCAGTCATAGCCTTGCACCAGGCTGCTCTCAAGTCCCTTTGTCGCCTGCCAGTAGTAAATCGGCGCGTTAAGGACAGGCAGCCTGGAGCCGGTAATCAGGTTGAGATGCTTCTCGAATTGACGGACATATTCTTCGACCAGGGTCATTGGAACCTGTTCGGGCAACAATTCCGCTTCTCGTACCCAGTCAATGATCATCTTTGCCCGATCATCACCGTCGACGGACAGCAGTGAATCGGTTAGCTCGGCAACGGTTTCTTCCGAGACGAGCATGCCACCGTCCCCAACGATGCCGGCATCGTTCAAAAGGTAACCGTAAAGCCCGAGAATGACGTCCTTGAGCAGATCCTGTTTGGCCCGCGCCGGGTCCACCCACTCGGGACGAAAATCCACCAGGCCAAGGTATTCGAGCGGGCCGTACGTTTCGAGGGCCTCGGCAACGCGCACTGCCATCAATCCGCCGAAGGAGAATCCGAACAGTCGATAGGGCGGCTCGGCCAAGCGACTGATCGACTCGGCGTATTGCGCGGCCATTGCCGACATGTCGCCCGTCGTGCCGTCGCCTGCCAGGAGAACGGAATTGACGCCGAGGATCGGAATCCCCTCCGGCATCGCGCGAACGAACTCGCGGTAGATATCGACGGAACCGTCCGCCGCGTGCAGGCAGAACAGCGGCCTCGAGTCACCATCGCCGCGAAGATTGACAATGAGACCGGTCTCGTCCGCGCACGCCTCCCGCGACGTCTCCAGGACCAAATCCCCGTGCTCTATCCCGAGTTGGGCAATGGCAAGGATAGCCAGTTTGTGCACGGTCGGACTTTGCATCAGTTCGGCGGTCGGCAGCGACACGTCGAGGTCGTTCTCGATCTTGTTCTCGAGTTCGACGGCCATCAGCGAGTCGAGCCCCATTTCGTTCAATGGTGCGGTCGGATCCAGCTTGCCGCTCGCGACGCCTAGCACCCTCGCCACCTGTTTCAACATGTATTCGTAGACCAGTCCCGGCTGTTTCTCTGCCGGCGCCTCGAGTATCGCGGCGCGAGCGAATCCCCGCTCTTCCCCGCCGGACTCGGATTCGTCGGCATCGGCCGTCACGCGGCTGAATCGTTGTCCGGTAAGCTGCGTCTTGTGCCAATCCATGCGAAGTACGCTCGCATTGGACGAATCGCCCGCCAGCAACAGGCCGAGCGCCTCGAGCGCCTTGTCGGGCGTGATACCGAGAAACCCGCGCCGGTCCAGCGATCGGGCGACCTCCTCGGTCCGTGCGACGTAACCCACCTCCGCGATACGACCCCAATTGACCGCCAGGGCCGGCAGACCCAATGAACGACGGAAACCGGCAAACGCGTCCAGGAAACTGTTGGCGGCGACGTAGTTGGCCTGCCCTGCGTTCCCGACCAGGGAACTGATCGAACTGAACAGTACGAAACAGTCCAGATCGTGACCGAGTGTGTTCTGGTGCAGGTTCCAGCAACCGTCCATTTTCGGCGCCATGACACGGCGAAACCGTTCGGTATCGAGTTGTCTCAGCAACCCGTCGTCCAGCACCATCGCGGCGTGGTATACGCCGACCAGCGGCGGGCAGTTCGCATCGATGTCCGCGATCAGTCCGGCGACCGAATCGGGATCGGTCACATCCGACCGCATCACCTCGATCCTGGCCCCGGCATTCGCCATCTCCGCGATGGCGCTCTCCGCCTCGGCGGAGGCCGCACCGCTGCGACTGGTAAGCACGATCGTCCGCGCGCCGCCCGCTACGAGCCACTTGGCGACGGCAAGACCAAAGCCGCCGAGGCCGCCCGTCACCAGGTACGTTGCGTCGGTCCGGAAGCTTGGTGAGCGTCGTGGTGTCGACTCCACCTCAATGTCGCTACCTTCCACGCCCAGCACGACCTTGCCGATGTGCCTGGCCTGTGCCATGTAGCGGAATGCGTCACGGGCGCGACCGATGGAAAACTGTCGCTGCGGCAAGGGCCGGTAATCGCCCGATTCGGCGTGACGCGCGACGGTCTCGAGGAGATCGCGCACCTCGGCCGGCCGTTCCGCGACCAAGCGGCTGAGGTCGATCGCGAAGAACGACACGTTTCGTCGAAAGGCCCACAAGCCCAGTTTGCTGTTCTGGTAGATATCGCGCTTGCCCAATTCGAGAAAGCGTCCGTAGGGTGCCAGGCAGGAAATCCCCTTGGGGATCGCTTCGCCGGCGAGGCTGTTCAGGATGATGTCGACGCCGCGGCCGCCCGTGATCTCCTTGATCTCCTCGGCGAAGGCGGTACTGCGGGAGTCCATGATGTGTTCGACACCGAGGCGCCTGAGCAGGTCGCGCTTCTCAGGAGTTCCCGCGGTGGCAAAGACCCGTGCCCCGACCTGTCGTGCGATCTGCAGCGCGGACAGTCCGACGCCGCCCGCGGCAGCCTGGATAAGCAGCGTATCCTCGCTCCGAATTCGCGCCAGCGTATGCAGCGCATAGTAGGCAGTCAGGAACGTGATCGGAATCGTCGCCGCGTCATCAAACGCCAGTCCCGGCGGAATTCGCACCGCCGTATCTTCCAGGGTCAACACGTGGGAGGAAAAGCATCCCGGCGCCACCGCCATGACCGGGTCGCCAACGCGAAGCCGTTCGACACCGGCACCGACCGCGGAGATATGACCGGCACATTCGTCGCCAAGGTACTGCGAATCCCCGCCGTCACTGGGATAGAGGTTGAGCGACTTGAGCACGTCGCGAAAATTCAGCGACGCCGCGCACACCTCGATCTCGACCTGTCCGGGACCGGGCTCGACGCGTTCGACCTCCTTGGCCGCAAGAGTATCCAGGCTACCGGAATCGCCCGGCCGGAGCCGGAATCGTGCTGGCGCCGCATCAGCTTCGTGATCGATACGCAACTTCATGCGCGCCGGAGGTGCACGGTCGAATCGCGGCACGAAGCGGGCGCCGCCCCGCAATGCGGCTTCCTCTTCCACGTCCGGATCGAGAATTTCTTCTAACAATGCCTCGGCCGCATCGCTCGCCGACCCCTCGTCGAGGTCGACCAGGCGACAGGCCACGTTCGGGTGCTCCGAGCCGATCAGTCGTCCCATTCCGATCAACGGCGCATGGGCCACAGCCACAGGCCCCTGGTCGCCCGGCAGCGACTGGGCACGCCGGGTCGCCACGAGCAGCTTGAGCGAATGATCCACTTCCTGCTCGACCAGGGATTGCATGAGATGCATCAGCGGGTAGCACGTCGCCGATTCACCAGCACGCAGTACGGGAAGTGACAGCTCGTCGCCCGCGCCTGCCGCATCCAGGCCCCACAGGTACGCGATGCCGGCGAGCGTTCCCGACGATCCGACCGTGTCGATCAGCTGCGTCATCTGCCGGGCGTCCTCGCGGGAGAGGGTATAGCGGCCGTCCTCGTGGCACTCGAAGCCCGGTCCGGCGGTCGTGACCACGGTGTCGAAACCCGCCCGGCGCAATCGGTCCGACAATGCCTCGCCAACCCCTTGTCCGTCCGCGAACACGAGCCAGGTGGACTGTTCGCCGCGTTCCGCGTTCGTTGCCTGATGTTCACCCGACGCGACACCCTCGATTGACGTTCTCGCCTGGACCACGATCTGGTGGCCGCGGGAATCGTCGGAAGTCACGCACCGGGCCGCGATCGACTCGTAACCGGACGACGCGAGCACTTCCTGCCATGCTTCACGTTCGATCAGAGGATGCGCAGGCCTGACGTCGTGGTCTTCGAAACGCCACCAGCCCGGCGTGAGGCCGAATATGCAGTCCACCCAGAAGTACGGATAATCGGCCTCGAGAAACATCAGCATGCCGCCCGGAGCCAGCAGTTCCTTGACGTGACCCAGCGAGACGCCCAGATCCCGTGTCGCGTGAAAAACATCCGAAGCCAGCACCAGGTCGAACGAATGCGGCTCGAATCCCTGTTCGGCCGGAGACTTTTCTATGTCCAGCGTCCGATATTCGACAAACGGGTACTCGCGGAAATTCTGCTCGGCCTTGTTGAAAAACTGGCTCGAGATATCGGTGAACACGTACTGCGTCCGCTCGGGATCGAGGGTCGGCAACACATAGCCGGTCATGCCGCCGGTGCCGGCGCCGACCTCGAGCACGCGGAGCGTTTCACCACGATGGCAGTTTTCGGCCAGGAACCCGGTACAGCGTGAAACAAAAGTATTCTCGAAACGGAACGATGGCGAGTCCTGGTAGAAATGCTCGGCGGCCGCGCCGCCGTCGTAGGTGAACAACACTTCGAGCGGTTCCGCTTCTCCGCGAAGAATTTCCGCCAATCGCTCACCACACCGTGCAACGAGGCTGAGTTCGGAGAAAAAGGCGGGACAACTGGAGATAGTGTCACTGAACAGCGCCTCCGGCGATTCCATCGGCGGCGTTCGCTTCAGTGTCCACTGCTCGGCTCCGGACGTCGCGAGCCATTCTTCGGTATCGGCCAGTCGGGACAACAGGCTGGCAAGCAACCGCCGGTGACGGGTAACGACTTGTCCGGCCGCGACCAGTTCCTCGAGGTCGATCCGTCCACCCTCTCCAAGTTCGATGCCCGACTCCCCCAGCGCACGAAGCAGGTAGCTCACCGCCAACCGGTCGAGCCGCTCCGTGATGTCCGACGAACGTTCGAACAGCGGCGCGCCCTGCTTCTTCAATGCTTCACGAAATCCCTCCTGGGACCGTTCAAGCTGATCGAGAACGTGCGCTGGATGTCCGGCGATTCGTGGATGCCCGGGCAATGGCCCGGGCATCCAACTCAGTTCGTAGATATAGTCGCGCGCGCGGCGCGAATCCCCCTGTCCGCGGGCGGCGACCGATTCGCAAGTGAACCCCTCCACCGCCATCAGCACCCTGCCATCGCCGTCGGCGATCTGCAGGTCGCAGTACAATGCCTTCGGATCCACGCTCCGGAGTTCGGTCCGCACGTGGAAATCCCTGCCGCTGACCCCGCCGGGGTCGGCGTACGCCGTCACCCGATCGATACGTACCGGCAGGTACAGTCGTTGCGATTCGTAACCGTCGGGAATCAGTCCGCTAACCACCTGGAAACAACTGTCCAGCAACGCGGGATGGAACCGATAACTCGTCTCGCGTTCGAGCGGCTCGTCGATCCGGACGTGCCCGATGGCCACCCGCCCGCTGCGCACGATCCGGCGTACGCCGCGAAACGTGGCGCCGTAGTCGAGTCCCACGTCGGCGAAACGACGATAGCAGACGTCGTGATCGACCGATGACTCGACGTCACTCTCGACATCGGCGACCTCCAGGCGCCGGTCAGTCGGCGATCGTGGAGTGCCCCGTAGGTAGCCGGCGCAGTTGACCTGCCAGTCTCCCGAATCCACTTTCGGATCGCCGGACGTTACGGAAAACGAGCCGTCGGCGCGCGACGCGCTGAACTGCACCAGCAATCCGTCCGACTCGGGCGCGAAGAACATTGCCTTGTCGAACTGCAACTCGTCGATCACTGTCGTCTCGTCCGCCCTGAGGACTACCCCCGCGCCCAATGCCATCTCCACGTAGGCCGCGGCGGGAAACACCGCCTTTCCCTGCACTAGGTGATCGCCGAGATAGGAATAATGGGCCGGCGACACGAGCGTGTCCCAGGTCGGATCGGCGGCGAACGATCGCTCTTCGAGCAGCGGGTGCACAGGCGGTTCGGCGCGTCGCCTGAATGCCGATTTCGGCTCGTGCCAGTAGCGTTCTCGCCGCCACGGGTAACGAGGGAGCCTGACCGCGCGGGCATCGCCCGGTGCCTGCGCTGACCAGTCGACGCGGCTACCGACGGAGAACAGCCGCGACACGGCCGCCTTGACCTGGATGTCGTCGTCGACATCGCGACGGAGCGTTGGCACGACAACGGGAGAGTGCGCGTGCTGTCCCATGCACTGCGCAATGGACGTTGCCAACACCGGATGCGGACTGATCTCGACGAACACGGAACGACCGTCGTCGCGGAGCAGACCGAGTGCATCCGCGAAGCGAACGCGCTCGCGCACGTTGTGCCACCAGTAGTCGGCGCCGAAATCACCCGCACGGGCGACTTCGCCGGTCACCGTCGAGACGGTCGGAACACGCGTCTCGATCGCCTCGACCCCATCGAGCGCCAGACCCAACTCGGTCCGTATCGGCTCCATTTGCGGGCTGTGAAATGCGTACTTGACCGGCAGGAATCGGCAGAAAGTGGACGTCCCTTCGAATCGCGCGGCGATCTGCTCGAGAACTTCACCGTCACCGGATAACGTGACCGATTGCGGGCTGTTGTACGCGGCCACGGACACGCGATCCTCGAACGGGGCCACCACGTTCATCGCTTCGTCGAGCGTGATGCCCAAAGCGAGCATCCGTCCGCCCGGCGCCGCGCCCATGCAGCGGCCGCGATGAAATATGACCCGCACAGCCTGCGCGAGGTCCAGCGCGCCGCCCACGTGCGCGGCCGCCACCTCGCCGACACTGTGTCCCACCACTGCCGCCGGTTCGATACCCCACGCACGAAGCACATCGACGAGTCCGACCTGGAGCGCAAACAACGCCGGCTGCGCATAGGTGGTGTCGCTCATCCGTGACGAGGCTTCGTCTCGACCGAGTTCCTCGAGCAAGGACCAGTCGCCGAGACGTCGAATCTCTTCGTCAATTTGCTCGACCTTTTCGCGAAAAGGCCCGCTGGTACGGAGCAGACCCCGTCCCATGCCCCACCACTGCGGACCCTGCCCGGAGAATACGAACACCGGCCGGACATCCCGGTCGTGGACCCGCTGGCCGGTTACGACGCCCGGACGCCGTTCGCCTTCGACGTGGGCCTTGAGACAATCGATCGCTTCTTTTCCGTCCGCGGCAACGATCGCCAATCGTCGATCATGAAAGGTTCGACGATGGGCAGCCGTGTAACAAATATCGGCCAGTCGCCGACGCGACGCGTCTTCGGCGATGAAATCTATGTACTGTCGCGCCAGTTGCTCCAGCGCCTCCGATGAGCGTGCCGTCAACGGCAGAATGAGCCGTGACGGTGCCGTAACCTCAGCCGGAGCATCGCGCCGATGGGCCGGTGGCACGAACTCGCGCATGATGACGTGAGCGTTCGTACCGCCGAACCCGAACGAGTTCACGCCCGCCACGAGGGGGAGCTCGCGCTCCGGTTGCACGTCGGTAAGCTGGTCGACGACGCGCAGCTTGAGCTCGTCGAAGGGAATGTTGGGATTCGGTTCGCGATAGTGCAGATTGGCCGGAATCTGGCGATTCTGGAGTATCAACGCCGTCTTGATCAGTCCGGCAAGACCCGCGCCCGCCTCGAGGTGGCCGATGTTCGATTTCACCGAGCCGATCAGACAAGGCGTACTTTCGTCGCGACCCTGTGAAACGACCGTGCCGAGCGCATAGGCTTCGGTCGGGTCGCCGACCGCCGTGCCGGTACCGTGGGCTTCGACGTAGAACAAATCGGCGCCGGAGACGCCCGCGTTAGCACAGACTTCTCGTACCAGTGCCTCCTGGGCCTCGCGGCTGGGCAACGTGATCCCGTTGGTTCTTGCGTCCTGGTTTACGCCCGTGGCGGCGATCACCGCGTAGATAGCGTCGCCATCGGCAATCGCCCGATCAAGGCGCTTGAGCGCCACCACGCCGACGCCTTCGCCCCGCACGAATCCGTTCGCCGACGCGTCGAATGCCTTGCATCGACCATCGGGAGAAAGCATGTTCGCGGCGCAAAAGGCGATGAATGGCGCCGGAACGATAATCACGTTGACACCGCCGGCGAGCGCGAGATCGGTTTCGCCGCTCAGCAGGCCGCGGCAGGCAAGATCGGTGGCGACCAGCGAGGACGAGCATGCCGTGTCCACCGCCACGCTGGGACCGCGCAGGTTGAAGCAATAGGATATTCGATTGGCAGCGATGCTGAACGCGCCGCCTGTAGCCGAATGAGTGTCCGCGACCTGTTGGTCCGGACTGTTCTGAATCTGGGCGTAGTCGGATGTCGAGATACCCACGTAAACGCCCGTCCTCGATTCCGCCAACCGCTCCATAGGCTGGCCGGCGTCTTCGAGCGCTTCATAGGAGGCCTCGAGGAGTAGCCGCTGCTGAGGGTCGACGTAGTGGGCCTCGCGTGGCGAGATGCCGAAGCACTCGGGCTCGAACCCGTCAATACGGTCGAGAAGTCCCGCCCACTTGGCATAGGTTTTTCCCGGTGTCCCTTGCCTGGGCGTAAAATACTTCTCGACGCTCCAGCGATCCGCGGTCACTTCGCGCACCGCGTCCTTACCTTCCGTGAGAAGACGCCAGAAAGACTTCGGATCCGTCACTCCGCCTGGATAACGACAGCCGATCCCGACGATCGCCACCATCTCCTCATTGCGCGCGACTGGACGCGCCGGGCTCCCCATCACTGGATCTTGTTCTCCAATTTAAGCCATGGATCACCAGCTCCCTGTGTACAATTACTCCTCGCTGAATATCCTAGCACACGAATCTAACGGGAAAGTCACCGAAAACCCGGCATCGCATATTCAAACTCGCACGCACCAGGATCGAGCAATATCGTTGTCGTTCGATTCGCGTATGGATTTCTGTTTTACGACCCTGGACTTGCTCGACACCCGTCGCCTAATCGATGCGAAGTTCCCGACCGTGACGAAATTCTCGTCATTGCAGGAATAATCACTAAAAGTATGCAATTGGCGTCGAAGCAATTTTCCCTGGCGCGGGAAAAAACTACCGAACGGCTACGAATTCGAGCGAGACCTGGCGCCGTTCGTGCCAAGGCCGGGCACCTGTTCCACCGCGGAACCGTACGCCGCCCGGCCACGCCTCGCCGCGGCCAGCCCCTCCCGAATCGCAAGAATATCCAGTAAATGCCGGGCCCCGCCGCGTCCGGCGCTGAATTTTTCGACGTAATACAGATTCAGGCAACGCATCGCATATCCCGACTGCGTCGTGTACTCGCAGCCGCGTACGGGTACGATCTTTTCTAAAATCCTGCCGCGATCGAGCGCAATGTATTGCGTTCGCGTTTCCTCGAATAGGTACACGTCCAGCTTGGCGAGATAGGCATTTTCGATTCCACCGTCGAACCTTGCGAAGCACAGTCGACGCGGATGTCGAGCGACGAGAAGCCCGCGCGGATGAACTCGAACGAACAGGCACAGACCGAAACGGCCATGCTTCATCAGTTTCCGGGTATACAAACCGTATCCGTTGCTCGCCATCTTCTCGCATACGCCGGAAAGCGAGTTTTTCTCGATGATCAGGTCCAGGTCGGAGTGACGGCGATAGAAACCGCCCAGCGCGAGCGCGACCGCGACGCCGCCGCCCAGCAACCAATCCTCGCCATGCAACATCCTCGACGTTTCGTCGATCGCCTTTTGCAGCGGCTCAATATCGCTTAGTTCCTCCAGCACCAACGAATTCGCATCGTACCGGACGAACTTGATTACGGGCAGCCCCGGCATTGCCGTCTTGAACGGGATCACGTCTCGCATCCCCTTACACGAGTGCAGCATCGGATCACGCGCCGATTGCTTTCTCGAGCCGCGCCACGCGATGGGCGCCCCGTCGCGGATACGCGTCGCTCGACCACCGGGGAATCCGTCACCACCCCGATCCTCGGCGGCAATCGGGCGCGCATGGCGATCACATTCTTTGTCCGCCGATCGGCGCACGGCCGGTCGAAATCTCGTAGATTGCGTACGCGCCGAAGGACACCGTCATCACGACAAGGAAGATCGAGACAGGCTTTGCGACTCGACGAGAGAATCGACGCAACGCGGGCCGGCGAGTCGTCAGGACGGGCACGAGGACGACACCAAGTGCTGTCGGCCAAAGCCACTTGGCATTTCGACTCAGTTCGTCTCCCAGGTGCACGATGGAAGCGACTGTCAACACGTAGAAGAACGAACCCAGGATGTACCTGGCATGACGCGAATAAAGTACCCCCCTTGGGGTGAATCCCCGCCTGATCTCCTTCCACTCCAGCACCGTGAGCACGATCGCCAGGATCGCGAACACCCTCACCGGCGTGTTACGAACCAACGCCAGCGCAAAAAGCCACGCCGCGGTCATCGTCAACACCCAGGCAAGGAAATAATCCAGGGTCACGGGACACGGCAAGCGCGGGTGGCGGTAAAGGTACATGGCTCGAAGTCCAACGAGCATCAGGTAGAAGCCGAAGAAATTGAAACCCAGGTTGCGAAAATATGCCCAGGTTCCGAATTCGTGCCTTGTCAGGGACATGTAAAGGCCGGTGCCGTACAGAAACACCATCAAGGCGACGAACAACAAGCCGGCCGAACGATGACCGCTCGCGCCGCCGAATGTCAGGAGCGCGATCGGCGCAAGGAGGAACACGGTCGGATACCCGACCAGTTGATGGACCAGCTCTACGATGTGCTGCGTTTGAGACAAATATGGCGACTCACTTTCGATGAAAATCGATCGGCGCCCTTTTTATTGTTCTTGCCGCATCCCGATTTACACTGGGTGCGCTGGCCTGATTTTCCAATAGTAACAGCTTTGGCGTTTGGACTGCGCAGCCACCGGGCCCACGGCACCATGGTGACGACGACGCACACGCGATGTCTTCCACGGTTCATCCCGGCGCCGCCCGCGTTGGTCACTACGATCTTCACATTACGCACAAAGGCAACCCGGAAGCGCGACCGAAACCTTCTGACAACGACATCGAAAACTTATAAGTGAAACGACAAGGTAGCGAAACGACGCGTCGCAGTTGCTGTCCGCGACGTCCCGCACCGGACTCGAGGAAAACATCGGCGCCGATATTGTTTTATCGGGCGTCGTCGATACCGGGTTCACGGTGAGTATTCGGCAATCGCCGGATTCTGCGTTTTCGAGGTGCACCGCCAGCGATACCGCTTATCGGACGAACCGGCGGATGACGACGATGCAAAAAAAACCGGCGGAGGGCGCCGGTCGTCAATCTCCTGGGGGGAGGAGGGGAAGGAAAACTGCCGCGCGGCACAGGCGTCAACGCGGTGCCATACTTTTCTCGTGCGTCATCGGCGATACGTGAACCGGAACGACGAATCCCGCCGCTGACGCCGGATGAACGACCCCCGTGGCGGGCCCTCGCCGCATCAGCCGCGGCGTTCCAACGGACGTCGGGAGACGGTGACGACCCCGTTCATCGAACCCCGTCGTTGTTCGATCCGACCCAATCGGGTTCCAGGATCCAGCGTCCTGAGCGGCGCCTGTCCTCGTTGTCGCGAATAGCGACCAATCGCGGATGGCCGGCATCGCCCCTGGAATCAGGCGGTTCGCCGTTGCTCGGCAAAGGGCTATCCCGCCGGCTCGGCGCCGAGCGCAATTCCCGGTGGCTCGACGACTGCCTACCCGAAGATTCTGTGTCTTGTGTGTCCTGCCCCGTATTCGTACCGCCGCTACCGTGACCTGGCGCCGGTGCCAGGTCACAACCCGCGATCACCGACATCGCGCATAGCGACACCAGCGTGATCGAGATGGCGCATTTCATGATTGACCTCCAACCGGGCGACTTGCAGGAACCGTGTCGCGCGAACGACCGATTCCACGTATCACGCAGCGTTCGGGCGCACGAAGAAACGTATCGGTTTGCGGCAACACTCAGTCGACCCGGTTCATCGGTGAACGTCCGGATCGTCACTGCTCGGATGGTTGCCTCCCGCCCGTCGGCGGGAGGCAACCGACAAGCGGGCGCTAGACGACAGGTAAGGAGTCATCTTTACTGTTACCGCGCACCGCCTGCCTGGGTCGATCGCTCGACCGATCCGATCAGCTCTGGGCTTTGAGGCTGGCGAACTCGGTCTCGTCGATTTGACCGTCGGCATTCACATCCAGTGCCGACCACTGTTCCTGGACCACTGGCGCCGTCGCGGCCTCTTCCTGGCTGATGGCGCCGTTGCCATCGGCGTCGACGTCGGCAAACGCCGGCATCTCGCCATCCTGGGCGAATGCAGTACCCGCCAGCGTACCGGCGAACAGCGTTGCGAGAATCGTCGTGGTGGACTTCATCATTTCATCTCCTTAAAGAACGTTGAATTCAAGTTGCCATTTTCGGCACGGTCCGTCCGGCCCTCCGGCTCGGGATCGACCGCGGCAGAAGATCCCGCAAGGGCCATGCCAACAATAAATAGTTATGGAAATCCGGCGTGAAACCGGGACTTTTCCTTCGACCTGCCGTCAGCAGCGACGCTCGACCTGTCTGTCACAGGCAACGCGACTTCCAACAGGATGAGACAAATGCCGAAACGCCGGGGGTTTTACCGTCGCATGAAACCGACGACGACGAGCACCCCGGCGGTCGGGCGCGCCCCGCCTCGCCGCCGAAAGGCGGCCGATGCGGCCGAATCGAAGATTCGCCGGGTATCGCCAATTGCCGACACATTAGGCCTTCGCGGGGTCCGTCTCATGAAAGGAATGTCGAGCCCGGGAATCCCGTACTTCTGCGAACCCTCTGGCATGTCGCCTGGAAGCGACACTCACATTCTTCAATATTTCAATACGTTATCGATTCACCAATCTGATCCTGTCGCTCCCGACCGACGACTCCGGAGGCAATCCGGAACGAATTCCGCGTAAACAGGGCGGTTCTTGGATTGGCACGCGTCTTGCTCGTTAGTCTCTCGACGAAACAACGCTTACATCGAATCCGAACGAATGCGCCAGTCGCGCCCTGTTTTACAAGCCCGACAAGGGACGTTGCCTTCCCGGTACGCCTTGATGGCGCTGGCGTCGTTCAAGGGCGAGCTGCCAACGGCACGCGAGCGGTATTGGTTCGCCCGGACATCGCGATCTGCATGACAAGTTCCCCCCCTCCCCCCCAGGAGCCTTGTAGCCGGCGTCCCACGCCGGTTTTTTTTTGTTTCTCGAATCGGGATGACGGATAAGCGGTCTGCTGGAATAATCAACGGCTTGTGTTCATCCAACTACGGGTCGGCACCGGGAACCGTGTTACAGGGGCCAGGTGTCGCATGAACTTGCCTCGCGCCAGATCCATCAATCAATTGTTCATCCTGGGGGTACTGCTTGCCGGCTCGCCCCTGGTTATCGGAATGGTCTGGAACTTCGTCCACGTTCAGAACCTTCTCGAGCAAAGCGAATCGCTCGTCGCACAAGGCCTCGAGCTCGGCCGCGAAAGTGAAAAGCTCGACACCCAGGTGGCCGAACTCGAACGCAATGCGCGGCAGTTCGCCGTCGTCGGGGAAAGAAACGTTCTGGACCTGTATCGACAGCGACATGACCGTCTTCTCGATACGCTCGATTGGATCGACCTGCTGGTCGATGACATCCGCACGACGGAGTTGGTCAACATGATGCGCCGCGCGGCCGACTCCGCCCTCAAGCGTCTCGATTCGGCGACACCGCCGCCGGACGACGAGCAGGTAGGCGAATCATTCCAGTTGCTGCGAACGCTTTCGGACGATCTGACGGGTCGCGCAACGCAAATGGTACGCTCCAGACTGGAGCGCCTGCGCGACGCGACCCAGGACTCCCGTACCGTTTCGTTCCTGGTAGCGGGTGCCGCCACCCTGTCGATGGCGGCCCTGCTGGCGCTGTCCGCGATCCTGATCGCGCGCCCCATCCGGCGCCTCGATACTCATATCAGCCGACTGGGCGAGGGAAAGCTGAACGAACCCATTGCCATTCCCGGGCCTGTCGACGTTTCCAACCTGGCCCGGCGCCTGGACTGGCTGCGTCGACGGATTATCGAAGTCGATTCGGGCAAGGAACAGTTCATTCGGGAAATGTCTCATCAACTAAAGACACCGCTCGCCAGCATTCGAGAGGGGACCGAATTGCTGCTCGACGGATCCGTGGGCGATACGGCGGATGTTCAAATGGAGGTCGTGGAGATCCTTCACCAGAACAGTCTCGAACTGCAGCGCATGCTCGACAACCTGCTCAATTTCCGTGCCTGGCGTGACGACCCGAAACAACTCAACCGCGAGGAGTTTTCTCTCACTGCGCTGATGGAAAGCGTCGTGGATCGTTACGGAATCGCCCTGATATCAAAGAAAATCGACATATTCGTCCGCGCAACCGACGCCCTGCCCGTCAACCTGGACCGCGGCAAGATCCGGGTGATCGTCGACAACCTCATTTCCAATGCGGTCAAATTCACACCCGCAGGAGGTAAAATTCAGGTACTGGGGCAGAACGATGGCGATTCGGTGATTGTCGACGTGATCGACAATGGACCGGGGATCGCCGCCGCGGAACGCGAACGGGTATTCGAGCTGTTCTATCGCAGCAGCCAGTTCAGTTCTCAACTTCGCGGCACCGGCGTAGGCCTGGCGCTGGTGCGCGCATACGTCGAGGCGCACGGCGGCTCGATCAACGTCATTTCAACAAATCCTGGGGGACATTTTCGTGTACGGCTGCCGAAATCCTGAATTTCGCAAACTGGTCATGGCTCTCGTCGCGTTGGTGAGCCTGTCCGGCTGCACCCACTTGCTCGGCACCGGGTTCGTGACATCACCGGACTATATCGAGTTGATGGACGAGGCGGCGCGCGCCGATGCGGCACGGTTGACCGCCCTGCGCGACGAGGCGCAGGCGCGCTATCGAACCAATGCCACGCCGGAGAATCGGCTTCGGCTCGCCCTCGTATTGAGCGCTCCGACGGCGAAACCGGAGGACGCCCTACGCGGCAAGGAGTTGCTCTCCACGCTGGCCGAATCGGAGTCGGCCGGCCGGTCTTCGATTCGGCGACTGGCTCGCGCCAAGCTGGAGGATGTCGAAGCCCGTCTCGCGCTGCTGGCCTCGCACCAGGAGCAATCCAACAGGCTGTCGAGCCTGAAACGCCAACTCGACGAAGCCAATGCGAAGATCGAGGAACTTCTCAACATAGAACAGTCCATGGAGAACGGTCGTCGGCGGGATGGCGGCGAGGGGTTCGCCCAGTGAGTCGACCCGCCAGAATACTGGTCGTGGACGATGACACAAGCTTTTTGCGGCTGCTTACCTTGCGCCTCGACAGCGAAGGATACGAAACGGAGCCCGTGGAAAGCGCCGACGCAGCGATTCGCGCGATCACCCGATTCAACCCCGACCTCGTCATTACGGATCTGCGCATGGACGGGATGGATGGCATCGACCTGCTCGGCGAGTTGCAGCGGCGCAGGCCCGGCTTGCCGGTTGTACTGTTGACCGCTCACGGCACGATTCCCGAAGCCGTGCGCGCGACCCAGACCGGCGCATTCGCCTTTCTGACGAAGCCCATCGACAACCAGGAACTGCGAGAGAAGATACGCGAGGCGCTGAAGGTATCGGCGCCGTCATCCCTGGACGACGACGAATGGCGTGCGGGAATCGTCACGCGAAGCCCGGCGATGGAGCAGGTGCTGGCGACGATCGCGCGCATCGGACCGACCGACAGCTCGGTCCTCGTGCGCGGCGAAAGCGGCACCGGCAAGGAACTCGCCGCGCGCGCCATTCACAAGAGCAGCGGCCGTCGCGGCACGTTCGTCGCGTGCAATTGCGCCGCCATCCCGACCGACCTGCTTGAATCGGAAATGTTCGGATACGCAAGGGGCGCGTTCACCGGTGCAACGCGTGATCATGCCGGCCTGTTCCAGCAGGCCAACGGGGGCACCCTGTTCCTCGACGAGATCGGTGAAATGTCAACGATTCTCCAAGCCAAGCTGCTACGCGTGCTCGAGGATCGCCAGGTACGGCCCCTGGGCAGCACTGGCGCCATCGACGTGGACGTACGAATCGTTTCGGCCACCAACAAGGATCTCGAGGAGAACATCGCCGGCAAGGAGTTTCGACACGACCTGTTCTACCGGCTCAACGTCATCACGCTCGAGTTGCCCCGACTCAAGGAAAGAATCGAAGACATTCCCCTGCTCGTCGCTCACTGCCTCAGACTCATTTCCCGCCGCACCGGTGCAACACCGAAATCCATGGCGCCGGATGCGATCGGCCTGCTCGTTACCCACGACTGGCCCGGTAACGTGCGCCAGTTGTTCAACGTAGTGGAACAAACCGCCGCGCTGTCTCCCACCGCGGTGATCAGTGCCGAGGTCGTCCGCAAGGCGCTGGGACTGAAGGCGTCTGCCCTGCCCTCCCTGGCCCAGGCGCGCGACGAGTTCACTCGCAGCTATCTCGTTCACCTGCTCGCCGCCACCGAGGGCAACGTCACGCAGGCGGCCCGACTGGCCCAGCGAAACAGGACCGACTTCTACAAGCTGCTTTCACGGCACGAGGTCGATCCCGCGACATTCAAGGCCCGCTAGGCGCCGCCGCGCGCGCCGCACCGGCTGTCGCCCCACGCTTCGTTCCGGTCGATACCGTGCGCCAGGAAACCGGGAGGAACAGGACCGGTAGAGGCGCGAGAATTCGGTTGAATCACTCGACACCGGCGCCGCTTTGACAAGTGACCACCGGGAAGCCGCCGTAGATCGGCCGGCGACGGGACGAGTCGTCGTTGCCCGGCACAAGCGTCTTGATGTTAGTCAATGGCAGACGCGACCTCGAGGAGATCGGACGTCTCGCTGAAGTCGCGCGAGTCAACAACGACCAGCTGGCGCCGGCGAACCTCGGCAAGTCGGGTAGTTCGGTGATCTGCCGCACGGGTCGATATACAATGATTCTGGTAGTATTTCCAATTTCAATCGAGCGCTGGCGGAGCAAGGCGTTACATTCGTATTCATGAAAACGGGCTTTGCCGGCGCACCCCGAGGGCCGGCTCCACAGGAGATTGCACGCATATGAGTCTTTCGCGCAGAGAATTCGTACAGGTTCTTGCGGCGGCCTCGGCTGCCGGATTCAGCCTGCGTTCCTTCGGTGCCGCCGCCAGCGCCGCAGCTCCCTCGGATCCGTATGAATTACCCGCGTTCGGCAATGTCAGCCTGATGCATTTCACCGACTGCCACGCCCAGTTGCTGCCCGTCTACTTCAGGGAACCGAGCTACAACATCGGCGTCGGTTCTGCCAGCGGCGAACCGCCCCACCTCGTCGGCGAACACTTGTTGAAGTATTTCGGCATCGAACCCGGATCACGACAAGCTCACGCCTTTACCTACCTGGATTTCGTCGACGCGGCGCGCCAGTACGGCAAGGTCGGCGGATTTGCCCATCTCAAGACACTGATCGACCGGGTTCGCGCGTCACGGCCCGGACGTACCCTGCTGCTCGACGGCGGTGACACCTGGCAGGGTTCCGCGACATCGTTGTGGACCAACGGCCAGGACATGGTGGATGCCACGAAGCTGCTCGGCGTCGACATCATGACCGGCCACTGGGAATTCACGTTCGGTATGGAGCGGGTGCGCGAGATACTCGAAAACGATCTCGACGGCGCCATCGATTTCGTCGCGCAAAACGTCATGCTCACGGAGGAGGCGGCGTTCATGGACGCGCCTGCGCATGACGCCGCCACCGGCCAGGTTTTTAAGCCCTATACCATGCGCGATGTCAACGGCGTCAGCGTGGCGGTCATCGGCCAGGCGTTTCCGTACTCCACGCTCGCCAATCCGCGCTACATGATGGAAGACTGGTCGTTCCAGATTCGGGACGAACAAATGCAACGCTTCGTCGACGAAGCGCGCGGGAAGGGCGCGCAACTGGTGGTGGTCCTGTCGCACAATGGCATGGACGTGGATATCAAGATGGCCAGCCGCGTGAGCGGCGTCGACGTCATTCTCGGGGGCCACACCCACGACGGCATGCCGGCACCGTCCATCGTGGAGAACGCAGGCGGCAAGACCCTCGTCATCAACTCGGGATCCAACGGCAAGTTTCTCTCCGTGCTCGATCTCGACGTGAAGGACGGCAAGCTTTCCGACTACCGCTACAAGCTGCTGCCCGTATTCTCAGACCTGCTCGCGCCGGACCCGGCGATGGCGCAGCTCATTGAAACGGTACGCGCGCCATACGCCGACAAGCTGGCCGAGGAGCTTGCAATCACCGACGTGCTGCTGTATCGACGCGGCAATTTCACCGGGACGTTCGACCAGCTGATCTGCGATGCAATGATGACGGTGCGTGGCGCCGAGATCGCGTTCTCCCCCGGTTTCAGATGGGGCACGTCCCTGCTGCCCGGCGACCCGATCACGTTCGAGCGGCTCATGGACCAGACCGCGATCACCTATCCCAAGTCCACGCTCACGGAGATGTCCGGCACCATGCTGAAGGACGTTCTGGAGGACATCGCGAACAACCTGTTCAATCCAGATCCCTACCTGCAGATGGGCGGCGACATGGTTCGCATCGGCGGACTGAAGTACGCCATCGACCCGTCGAAGGCGATCGGCGAGCGGATTTCCGGCCTGGAACTTGGCGGCGAGCCCATCGATCCGGAGAAGACCTACAAGGTCGCCGGCTGGGCCAGCGTCCAGCCTCAGAGCGATGAACTGCCGGACATCTGGGACGTGGTCGCGGAGTACCTTCGCGATGCGAAAGTCATCGATCACATCGACGTTAACGTACCCACGGTAAAAGGCGTCGAGGGCAACCCGGGCCTGGCGGACGCCTGAACCGAACAGCCTGGTTGACCGGTTCGACGATGCTCAGGCAGAATCCGCCCCGGTTGGATTGTCGACTCGACGCCTTTGTCGAGGGGGTCGTGGCCGACCCGCCAACCAGGGACAAAGCCGCCCGCCGTTGATTCGACGGCCGTAGGGAAGGCGGCGGATCACATGGAAAGGATTCCGGCAATGAACATTCTCCGAGGGGCCTTCAAGGCTCCCGTACATCCACACCCGCCGGGCGCGGCGAGAACGACCGCCGCCGCCCGTTACGTATTGAGCATCGCGGCCATACTGGCCGTTTATCTCGTACCCCTGCCCGCGCCTGCCGCGCCAATCCTGACCGTGACCGAACGGGCACTGGAGTCCGTCCGGGTCTCCTGCCGGATCGACAATCGCGGTCACGGTACCGCCAAGGTCGCTTTCTGCCAACAATGCGCAACGAGCGTCACGCTACTCGTCTCGCCCCGGACCCGACTGGTAATCGACGAACGCGAACGACCGGCCAAGGATCTGGCACGCGTTCGTTCGCAAGTCGCCACGGTCTACTACCTGCCCGAATCGCGCCGCGTCACCCGCATCGTGATCGGAACGCCCGCCGAACCCGGATAGCCCGCCGGCCATTGACCTGCCGCTGGTCCGGCGACTCACCACAAACTTCATGGAGGAACCGCATTGGCAAGGACACTTGGTGCGCTGGCGATTGCCGCCATCGCGGCGGCATCCGGTCCGGGCGCCGCAGACGACACCGAGATTTACATCGGGCTGGAAGCTGACGCGAGCCGAACCAAGCCCAACGTGCTGTTCGTGATCGACACCTCGGGCAGCATGAACAGCGAGGTGGTCAAGACCACCGCCTACGATCCCGGCGCAACTTATGCGGCCGGCCCGAACGGCGAATGCGGTGACGACGACGTCGTCTATTTTTCCACCGGTGACGTACCGGGTTGCGATCGATCCAACGCACGCTTCCCCCGCGGGAAACTGGTCTGCGCGCCGGCCCTGGGTACGCTTTACGGCGCGAACGACAGCGCGGTGACAGGTTTCTACAACGGACGATTGGCGGCGTGGCGCGTTGGTCGAAGGCCCGAACGTTCCCGGTGGACGGACCGACGGATGCATGACGCCGACAAGGTCTACATAGAATGCGCGACCGACGCCGGCGTTCACGGCGCCGATGCGGGCGCGCCGTCCTGGCCCGTCGACGGCGCAAACGGTCCGTGGCGCAGAACGGAACCGTCATCGGCCACCTGGCGCGACTGGCGGGTCGCAACGGTGTACAGCGCGCACTATCTTCGCTGGTATCACTTTCACCGGAGCGTATCGGAGTCGACGCGCCTGGACGTCGTCAAGAACGTGGTCAATGCCGCCGTCGAGAGCGTGACCGGCATCAATATCGGCCTGATGCGGTTCGACGCCAGGGGCGGCGATTTCAATCCAACCTACGGCGGGTACTCGGACAGCCAGGGAGGATACGTCGTTTTTCCGATCTCGGACGTCTCGGCGCCCGGCGTGCTCGACGCGTTCAGGAGTCGGGTCAATTCACTGACGGGAACCGGACTGACGCCGTTGGCCGAAACCCTCTACGAAGCCATGCTCTACTTCCGCGGCCTGCCGCCCAAGTACGGTGTCCACGCCAACGGCGCGGCGAGCCATCCCGACTCGATGGGAAACGGGCGCTACACCAGTCCGATTACCAGCGCCTGCGTACATAACCACATCGTCTTCCTGAGCGATGGCCTGCCCAATTCCGATGACAACGCGGACAACGAGATCAACTCGCTGCTCGCCGGCGCCACCGGCCTTGCGGATACGACTTGCAACAACGGCGCCCACCCCGGCGTGGTCCCAATCGACAACTGCCTGGACGAACTCGCCGACTACATGTTTCATTCCGATTCGGCCACCGAGTCTCTTGGCAACGACCTTCCCGGTCGACAGAACATCATCGTCCACACGGTGGGCTTCAACGTCACCGGGGACGACGCGTTTCTCCGCGATACGGCTACCAAGGGAGGCGGAAGGTATTTCCCGGCCGAGGACGCGCAAAGCCTGTCGGCCGCCTTCAACCAGATCATCAGCGACATCCTGCGCGTCAACACCACGTTTACGGCCCCCGCGGTGTCGATCAATACCGCCAATCGCCTCAACCATCGCGACGAACTCTACTTCACCGTGTTCAAGCCGGACGACAGACCGCACTGGGACGGCAACATCAAGAAGTTCAAGATGGCGACGGCAACCGATGCGCAGGGCAATGAAGTGGACGCGGACGGCGACGGCGAAGCAGACCTCATCATTGTCGACGCCAACGGTGAGCCCGCGATCGACCCGCGGACGGGACGCTTTCGCGACGACGTACTGAGCTTTTGGACACCGGCCGATTTCAGTCCGGACGGAAACGACGTTTCCCGCGGAGGACTTGCCAGTCGCGTGCTCGACTACGATGACGCAACGAACTCTCACGACGCAAGCTCACGGGAAAACAGCGTATTCACCATTACCGGCACTCCGGGCGCGGACCTCGTCACCGCGCTCGATCACGAGAGCAACCGGTTGCACGAGGACAATGCCTACATCGAGGGCACCAACGAAGACGGCAAGATCACCCGCGAAATGCTCGGCGCGCCGCAACTCGACGACGCGAAGTTCGTCGGCTTGCTGCGCTGGGCTCGCGGCGTCGACGTGCACGACGAGAACGGCAACGGGGCCGACACCGACGGCCGATCGACACTGGGAGCATCCCTGCACACGCGCCCGCTCATCGTGACGTACCACGCCGACCCGTCCACCGCCGACCAGGACGACTACATGTTCGTATTCACCAACGACGGCTACGTCCACCTGACGCGAAGCCGCGCGCAGGGGATGGTGGGCGGCGTCGATTCGCGCCTCGAATTGTGGGCGTTCGTGCCGCCGAACCTTCTTCCCAACCTCAAGACCCTCTACGACAACGCCGCGGCTTCGAACATTACCTACGGCGTCGACGGCGGCGTGGACCTCTGGATGAACGACATCAATGACGACGGCAACCTGCTCGGCGCGGAAGGATCCGTCGACGTCAACGAACACGCCTACCTGTACTTCGGCCAACGCCGCGGGGGCTCGGCATACTACGCACTCGATGTAACGACGCCCACCTCGCCCAGGTTTCTGTGGTCGGTCAGCGGCGACCCGGATGCGCGCGTTGCCGAACACCTGGAGCAACTGGGCCAGACCTGGTCACGCCCTCGTCATATCCGGATCTTCGACGAGGCGGGAGGACGGCTGCGGGCTCGCGACGTCGTTATCTTCGGCGGTGGTTACGATACCGGGCAAGACAGCGGTGGCGCGCGAACGCCCGATACGGTCGGCAACGCGATATTCATCCTGGATGCCTTCACCGGAGAACGGCTGTGGTGGGCCGGGGACAGCGAGACGGCGAGCGGCGTCACGCCGGACCGACTGCTGCCGGCAATGAACTACAGCATACCCGCCGATATCCGGGTGATCGACCTGAACGGGGACGGCGTCGTCGATCGCTTCTACACGGCCGACACGGGCGGCCAGATCTGGCGATTCGATGTTGACGACAAGGAAGCCGCGCCGTTGTCCGAGCGAATTTTCGGCGGGCGCATCGCGGACATTCAAAAATCCAGCGAACAGGCCTCGCCCGGCGCGGCGAACAACCGGCGTTTCTACTACCCGCCGGACGTGGCTGTGATCGAGCCCGACGTAGGCCCACGGTACCTTTCCGTATCCATCGGGTCGGGTTATCGGGCCCACCCGAATGACGATGCGATCGTCGACCGAATCTACCTGATCAAGGACTACGACATACTCGACCGGCCGGCGTCAAACGACGGAACACCCGCGTACACGACCTTGTACGAGGACGATCTGCTCGACGTGACGAACCGCATCAGCTTCGACAGGCTTACCGACGTCGAACGGGAGCAGCTTTCCAACGGCTGGTATATCACGCTCGCGACGCCGGGCGAGAAAGTCCTCGCGAGCCCGGTGACCAGCGACGGCAACGTGCTTGTCACCACGTACGTACCGGCAAATGCCGGCGTCGTCCCGAGCGCGGGGCAATGCGCGCCGAGCCAGGGCAGCGGACGCTTCTACGCGCTCGATGCCGAAAACGGCGCACCGGTCGCCGATCTCGACGGCCAGTCGCCACCCGACGGCGCGTCCGGCGAATTCACGATCTCCGACCGCTTCAAGTCCCTGACCCGGCCGGGGATACCAACACAGTCGATCATCGTCTTTCCCGAAGGTGACGTATCCCCGATGCCGATGGTGGGAACCGAGTTCATACCCGAACTGAAGCTCGACAATTCACCGAAGACCACATGGTGGTATCAACTGGACACGCACTAGCGTTCACGGAAAATTGACGAGCACGACGATAGCGGCGAGGCGGCCGCGCACACGTGCACGCGCCATGGAGAGACTGAACGGGCGATCTAGCGGAACAGTATTCGCTGGCCCACGCCGAGACGCTCCGCCTTCGCGAGCATCGCCGAACCAAGCGCGATATCCGACAGGCTCAGGCCGCGATGCCAGAAAAGGTTGGTCTCCGCATCGCTTTCACGCCCCGGCTTGTTGCCCACCACGATCTCGCTCAGTTCGGCGTGCAGTGTATCGCGTGTGAGTCGCCCGGAGTCGACGTGCGCCCGCAGCGAGCCAAGCTTGTTGCCCGGACCGCATTGCCTCCAGTCGTCCACCACCACCTTGTCGACTATGTCGGTCAGGGAGAGTTCGACTGCCGACATGGTGCCATAAGGCACGAGGAAGGCTGAGGGCTTTATCCATTCGGTCTTGAGCATGGGAGCGGGCTCCGGCAGACGCGACGCCTCGACCACGATATCCGCATCGCGGACGGTATCCTCCCAGTTCTCCGTGACCCGGATCTGCTTACCCAGATCTGTTGACAATCGTGCCGCAAAAGCCTCCCGGCTCTCGGGTCGCCGAGAGTGGACGCGGATCTCGTCGAAATCGAACAACTTGTCGAGAAGTCGGATGTTCCAGTACGAAGTACCGCGAGCGCCGACGTGACCGAGTACCTTGCTGTCGCGGCGCGCGAGGTACTTGGCGCCGAGCGCAGTCATCGCGCCGGTTCGCATCTCGGTGATATCGGTGGCATCGAGAAAGGCGCGCATGACGCCGGTCTCCGAATCGAGCAGGTTGAGCACGGCCAGAAGCAGGCTTGCCAGGATGGCCGACCACCAGCCTCTGACACGGAACCCCGGCACCACCGCGCCCGTGAGTTTGATCATCGCTGCGTTGATGACGATCAGAAACAGGCCCAGG
>JAUIEZ010000234.1 GCA_030429665.1 Gammaproteobacteria bacterium
GCCCACCATTCGGCGCCCATCGGAGACCGGACGGGTGGTGAGGCTTGTCGGCGATACGATGGTGTTGGCGAGGGTTAACGGGGTTGGCGGAGAGCAGCGCCGCGACATCGCCGCGAGCAGTATTTGACTTCCTGCCAGCAACGAGACCATTTGCGACGCCACCGAAAGGGACGTTGGCAGGTCGCACAACGCTTCGACGGCAAGTGGAGCTTTTTGTGCAAGTCGAAAGACCTCCGCAACAACGGCATCCGGAGAGAACGCGGGGAAAACGTTCCGCGGCCAGCCTGGACTACCGGCCGAGTACCGCCAGTCCGAGCGTCATCGAGCCGACCGCCACCACCGTTAGCGGCAGGCGCAGGCCTGCGTACCACGCGGGGAAGAGGCCCTCGCGGCTGGATCGTCGATCCAACCAGAGCAGGGCGAGGAATCCGAGGCCGAGTGTCCACAGCGAAGGGGCAGGTTGCATGAGCAGCGCGATCCAGGCCACGATCGACGGTATGACGCTGACGGCGAGTTGTCGACCGCGTCCGACGTCGTCGATTGTCGTTCCCGGCGCGATAGCAGATCCCCACCTTACGCCACCGAGGAACGACAGAATCACCGCGCCATAACCGACCAGCGAGCGGCTCGCCGTTTCGACTGTTTCGTCGAAGGCAATCATTGCAATAGCCGATGCAACGAACGGAAGGACGCCGGCCGCGCCCAACCAGCGCCCCCGGTTCTCGGCGGTCATGGTCTTGCTAGACATCAACGGGTTCCTGGCCGTCATGCAGCACTTCGTCGAAAGATTCAGCCTCGATGACCTTGGCCAGCGCCGCCTCCATGCGGTCGCGCGCCTGGCCCGCGGCACGGTGAAGGAATCGATGGAGCTCGGCGTCCTCGCGGTTGAGGCTTTGGCAGTCGGCGCTGTAGTCCTCGAAGCGACCGAGGGTTAGTACGAGGTACGCCAGGTGGCGCGGGCATTCGCACTTTATCGCGTTAGGCAGTGCGGCGATTCGCGCCAGGGTCGCGTCGTCGTAGCGACGCGCCGGCGGGGGAGCGTCGTCGCCGACATCGCTGCGCGCCGCACCGGGCAGCGCGCGGATGATCGCATCGAGTTCGCCGAGGCCGATGGGACCGCGGACTGCCGAAATTCGATCCGGGTTCAGTGCCTCTAGCGCCGGGGTGGAAGCATAGTCATAAATGAGCAGCAGGCGGCCGGTGTTCAATTGCCGTAATACCCGGTTGACCCGCGCCGCCGACTGCTCGAATAACGATGGCCACTCGACTACGGCAAGGTCCGTCCGCGGGCGATCGGTCGCGGCGAGAGCGAGTTCCAGTCGGGCATAGTGCGCGACCACCTCGAAATGCTCGCCGGGGGAAGAGATCTCCTGGCCAGGAGACACGCCATGGCCGACGAATAGAACGGACGGAACCGATTGGGAGCGCTGCGAGGCAGCGGCATCGTCCGAAATCTCCAGCCGGGATTTCAACTCGTCAATGGACAGGTCGGCGATGCTGCCGATACCGTGACCGCGGTCGACCAGCGCCTTCAGTAGTACAAGCTTCTCGACGTCTTCACGACTGTACAAGCGGCGCCGGTTGGATCGCCGCGATGGTTGCACGGCGCCATAGCGTTTTTCCCACACCCGGAGCACGTGCTGGGAGAGACCAGTCATGTGGCAGACGGCACCGATTTCGTAAGCGCCGGTATCCGGCGCGGCGTGGAGATCCTGGGTCATGGAGAACCGTTGGCTTGGGATAAAACGATGAATTTATCGCGTTGTCTATTTTTTGTCTAATAAATGAATGTAATAAAGTAGACATTGATTCGGCGGGCGCGTGTCGTGAACCGACCGGTCACCGGTCGCGGCCGGGGTCTTTCGGTCAGGCCCACCCGTTTCTGGTAGGGACCCGCGTGGGGAATCGCCAATGTCGAGGGAGTGGAATCGCTTAGCGACGGCGATTCGGCTACCGGCCCGGCGCGTTCTTCGACAATGTGTGAACGAATTCAATCTTTCCGAGAATCGTCGCGGTATGAACCTCCGGCACCAGGTCGAGCAGGCCCACGGCCCGGTTCGTCTCGTTCAGTAACAGACCGAGTTGCGCGTATTCCGCGGCCAGCGCTTGGAAATCCGCGCTGGCGGGGTCGACAGAGTCGACCAGGGAGGAATGAAAAGCCACGTCCACGACGCTGACCATGTCAAGGTAAGCGGCGAAACTTTCCGCGAAATCTTCCCATGGGTGCATGGTCGCGTAGGCGCTGATGTAGTTCGATTGCCAGCCCGGCGGCGCGCCGTTCTCGTAGTACGCTTGCAGCGCGGTTGCGTAGTCCGGATTGTCGTGGTCGCCGAACACCGAGATGCAATCCGCTTCGCATTTTTCCTTGACAAGGACATCCCAGAAATAATGACCCATCTCGTGCCGAAAGTGTCCGATGAGCGTGCGGTGCGCTTCGCCTAGCGACACCCGTGCCTTCTCGCGTTCGACGTCGTCGGCCTCGCGGATGTTGATGGTGACCTTGCCGTTGGCGTGGCCCGTATACACCTGCTCGTGCTCGCCGACGTTGAACCACAGGAAGCGCTTCGCGACGCGGTCACCTTTGAAGTCGAAGGACAGGGGCACGGCAAAGCCGTCTTCGGCGCTGCCGTAGGGCAGGCCCAGCAAGTCAAGCGTGTAGAACACCCGGCGCTTGGCCGCCTCGATCTCGCTCCATTTCTCCCTGTTGCCATTGATCGACAAGTCGGGAATCGTATCGTTGAATCGGCAGTAGTCGCACAGCGCTTCGGTCTCGCCCGAAAGTTGTGCGGTCGGCACGCAACGGTTGCACACCTGTTCGACCGCGTAGTTGTAGCACTTGGTCAACGCCGCGCCGCAAGCGGGATCACCACAATGGTACTGACCGTATACATCGGCATGAATCGAACCCAGGGTCTGACAGGCGGGGCACCAGCCGAGCTCGCTGCCGCAGGCGACGCATTGGACGTTCTCGAAGTAGACGACGGCGCCGCAGTTGCAATGAAATGTCTTCACCGGATCTCGCTCGATACTAGAAAATGGACTTGCCAGTGCGCGTTGTAAATAACTCGAGCACCTTGATGCCCAGGACCGAGTTGCCGTAGCGGTTCAGTTCAGGACTCCATACCGCGATAGAGAGAAGTTCCGGTATGACCGCCACGATGCCGCCGCCAACGCCGCTCTTTCCCGGCAGGCCAACGTGGTAGGCGAACGACCCGGCTTCGTCATAGAACCCGCAAGTGAGCATGATCGCGTTGATCCGTTTTGCCTGGCTTGTGGTCAGCAAGCGTTTCCCCGTCTCGGGTACGATGCCGCCATTGGCGAGAAACAGGAATGACGTTGCCAGTCCGTGGCAGCTCATCTCGATGGCGCACTGGTGATAGTAGGCGTCGAGCACCGCCTCGACATCATGGGTGATGTTCCCGTGCGCTTTCATGAAATTACCAAGCGCCTTGTTGACAAACCCGCACGCTTTTTCCGATTCGACGACCGACTCGTCGTAGCGCACGTCGTCGCAGCGCAGTTTGCCGACGAAGGCGAGCATCTCCTCGTTGGGCCGGTCAAGATGATCGAGCAGGATGTCGGCGATCACGAGCGCCCCGGCATTGATGAATGGATTGCGCGGGATGCCCTTTTCTTGCTCGAGCTGCACGAGCGAGTTGAAGGGGTTGCCCGAGGGCTCGCGTCCGATCCGATCCCAGAGCGCCGAGCCCATCGCGCGGAGCGCGAGCGTCAGGCCGAAGACCTTCGACACGCTCTGGATCGAGAACCG
>JAUIEZ010000070.1 GCA_030429665.1 Gammaproteobacteria bacterium
GAACGCCGCGCCCCAGGGTCGCCACCCTGCCGATGTACGACCTGCCCGAACTGCGCGACGATCACCGCGCGATGTGGACGCGATTGCACGACGCGCTTCGAATTCAAGGGTTTGACCGGGTGCCATCCGAACTGACGACCGAAGTCGATCCGCACGAGTCGTGGCGCTCGCCGTATCTATTGTTGTCGCAAACCTGCGGCTACCCGTTTGCGAGCCGCCTTCGCGACACCGTGCGGCTCGTCGCGACGCCCTGCTACGATGCGCCGGGTTGCGCCGGACCGCGCTACCGGTCCTGGCTGATCGCGAAAAAGACCGAAGGCGCGGTATCGATCGAGGACTTCCACGGCCGCCGCGTCGCGATCAACGATCCCGATTCGCTCAGCGGTTGCAAGGTACTGGAGATGATGCTGCCGACCGGCGTGCGGTTGGAATCGTATTTTTCCCGGGTAGTCCACACCGGCTCCCACGCCGACAGCCTGACCTCGGTCACCCGCGACAATGCCGACCTTGCGGCAATTGACTGCGTCACCTACGACCTGATCCGGCGCCACCGGCCTCGCCACCTCGACGGCCTGAAGATCGTGGCGTCGGGGCCCCTGCTTCCGGGATTGCCGCTGATCACCGCCAAATCGACGAGCGACGCCGAGGTCGGCGCGCTGCGCCGCGCGCTGGCGCGGCTAATCGCGTCCGACGATTTCGCCTTTCACGGCCGCCGCCTCGGACTCGCGGGCGTCGAGGTTCTCGACGCCGAAGACTACGACGCGATACTCGACCGATTGGCGCGACGAGGCAAGGCATGACACGCGACCATGCCGACGCCCGTCGGCAACTCCTCGATACCATTGTCGCCGAGACCCGCGAGACCGAACCCTATACCGGCCGCCACGAATTGAAACCATCCACTCTCGAGGCGATCATGGCCGTCGACCGCGCGCAGTTCATCGATCCACCACAGGCGCACTGTGCGTACGCCGATCGCCCGCTCGGCATCGGCCACGGCCAGACGATCTCGCAGCCTTTTATCGTGGCATTGATGACGGATCTGCTGGACATCGACGCCCATTCTCGCGTATTCGAAGTTGGTACCGGATCGGGATATCAGGCGGCCGTCCTCGGTGAGATCGCCGAGCGCGTCGACAGCGTCGAGATCGTGCCCGAGCTAGCCGACGAGGCGAGGCGGCGGCTGGCGCGGCTCGGTTACCGCAACGTGCACGTGAGCCATGGGAACGGGCGTCGTGGCGACCCGGCCCACGCGCCCTTCGACGCCATCATCGTCACCGCCGCCGCGCCGATGGTGCCGGACGCGCTGGTCAAGCAATTGGCGCCGGGCGGACGCCTCGTGATCCCGGTCGACGTCGGGCCACACGCGCAGTCGCTGAAGCTGATCGAAAAGGACGAGCAAGGCGAGATCGTGGAGACCGACGTGCTGCCGGTCATGTTCGTGCCCCTGACTGGCCGCACCGACCACTGAGCCTTCAGTCGAAAGTGGCTTCTCGCGCGCGCACCGCCGCGCTCACCATTTCGTTGTAGGACGAGCCGGTACCCGCGCGCCGGGCAACCACCGGCACCATGCCGTTGATGAAATCGATTTCCGAGCGACGTCGGGCAAGGTGATCGAGATACATCGATGGTCGGGCACCGGGCATGCGCTCGCCGAACTCGCGGACATATGCGACGGGATCGTCGTAACCGATTGCGATGTGCATTGCCCGACCGGCATCGTAAGCCTCCAAAGCGCATTGAGCAGCGACATGCCAGGACGCGGGATCGTCAATCACCTCGCCCATCGTGCGTGCGAACATGGTACATGGCGCGCTGAACGCGACGTTGCAGATGAATTTCTCCCAGACGAGTTGGTTGATGTCGTCGAAGGCGGCGGCCGTGAATCCCGCCTCGCTCCAGGTGTCGGTAATCCACGAAAGCCGGTCGCTGGGGCCGCCATCGATCTCGCCGAGACGGATCATCTTCATACTGTTGTGATGCACATGCGCCGGTCCTTGCATCGACGCGCCGAATGCCTCTGCAACGCCCAGAATAATTCGCGACGGATCGAGATGGCGTGCGATCCGCTCGCCGGCGCCAAGCCCGTTCTGTATGGTGATCACGGGGGTTTCCGGTCCGAGTAGCGGCTCGATGCTCTTCGCTGCCGATTCAACGCCCGACGCCTTGGTGGCGACGATCACGAGATCACACGCACCGGCTTGCGCCGGGTCGGTTTGCGCCTGGATACCCGACACGATCCTGTCGCCGCTCGCACCTTCTATCCTGAGGCCGACGGTGCGCATGGCCGCGACGTGTTCGCACCAGGTATCGATGGCCCATACCTCGTGTCCTGCCTCGCTGAACAACGCTGCGTAAACGCACCCCATGGCACCGCAACCGACGATGGCGATCTTCATCGCGCGCGCCTCGAGTCAGCCGTGCGAGGCCATCGACAAGTCACGCGGTCACGCCGTGGAGCGTTGCCGTAATTCACGAAAGCAGGTCGTAAAGCAAACATGATCGTACGCTTTGGGAAAAGTAGACGAGGAAGCGTTTCATTTTACTTCGTAATTCCTGACAGTGACTGGAAGATCGGGTTTCGCATATAAGAGATTGTTAATGGAGCAACCCTCGACGTTTTTCCGGGGCTGCCGGATCGGCGCGGTTTAAATATGATCCGAAATCAAGTAGCCTAAAGAGAATCGATCGACAAGGTGCCAGTTTGAAAAGGAGGAGAAAGCGCCAGTTCACATTGCCCGATTAATGGACCCGCAGGCAACGGCCGTTGCTCCGAATTCCCCGGACCCTGCGCCCGGCTTGGACATGCGTCCATGCGCGGTATGCCGCCTCACCCGATAATCATACGAACACCGTCATGCACAGCGTGCCGGCGTGAGAAGCATCAACGAGAGAGAGGAAGATAAATGAACCACGTCGAATCCCACCGCTACTTGACGCCGCCGAGGCCGTGGCTGCGGTAGGCGCATGCTTCCCGCACTGCATCGCAGTCTTCGCCCGGTGTCAGGCAACGTCTACGACACGCACTACCTTCCATTCCCCGACTTCATTTCTCTTGACCGCACGCCGGTTGCCGAGAAGTGTGTTTTCCTACCAACGAGGAGAGTGAAAATATGAGCAATCGCATCAAGCTGGACCGCAGGGTTCATCCGATCGTCCATGACCTGGTGAAGGACCTGCAAAGAGGCAACATCAGCCGGCGCGGCTTTTTGCGCACGAGCACATTGCTTGGGCTTTCCGCGGCTTCGGCCTATACCATCATCGGGCAGGTCACCGGTCGCCACGTCATCCCTTACGCCCGTGCCCAGGAGGGCAAGATGGGCGGCGTGCTTCGCATTTCCATGGAAGTCCAGGAGATGACCGATCCGGCGTTGTTCGACTGGACACAGAAATCGAACGTTGCCCGACAGATCGCCGAGTACCTGACGTGCGTCGGTCCCGACAACGTCACCCGCCCCTACCTGGCGGAGAGTTGGGAAGCATCCGATGATCTCACCGAATGGACGTTGCGCCTGCGAAAGGGCGTGAAGTGGCACAACGGCGATGATTTCACGGCCGAGGACGTCGCGTTCAACTTCAACCGTTGGCTCGACCCGGCCACCGGTTCGTCGAATATCGGCCTGTTCGCAGCCATGGTGGAGGAATTCGATACCGGCGAGAAGGACGACCAGGGCAATGCCAAGATGTCCAAGCGGGCCATCGACGGCGCCGTCGAGATCGTCGACGATCACACCATCAAGCTGCGCACCAAGACCGCGCAGTTGTCGATACCCGAGAACATGTTCAACTATCCCACGATGATCATGCATCGTGATTTCGAAAAGATGGGTTCCGACTTCTCCAAGAATCCCATCGGCACGGGCCCCTACACGCTGACCGAATTCACCGTCGGGTCCACCGCCAAGCTGAAGAAAGTCGACATGCCCTACTGGGGCGAGAACATCGACCAACCGTACATTGGCGGGCCGATTTATCTCGACGAAATCCACTACTACGACCATGGCTCCGCTTCGGCGGCGCGCCTGGCCGCTTACGCCTCGGGACAGGTCGACTCGATCTACGAGTTCGACATTGCCTCGCTGCAAATGGCGCAGAGCCTGCCCGACACCACCATTTACTCCGCGAGCACCGCGCAGACCCCCTGCCTGCGCATGCGTGTGACCGAGAAGCCGTTCGACGACATTCGGGTACGACAGGCGGTACAGGCGTGCGCCGCCGTGGACGCCTACCCGGAGCTTGTCTTCGGCGGTCGCGGCAACTTTGCCGAGCATCACCACGTCGCCCAGATCCATCCGGAATACTTCGAGCTGCCGAAACCGCAGCAGGACATCGAGAAGGCCTACCGCCTGCTCGCCGAGGCCGGCTACGAGAACGGGCTGGACCTGAGCATCGACGTCGGCAACACCAGCGGCCCCTGGCAGCAGCAGTGCTGCGAGATCCTCAAGGAACAGGCCGCCAAGGCGGGTATCAACATCAGCCTGAACGTCATGCCTTCATCGAAGTACTGGGAAATCTGGGACAAGACTCCGTTCGGACTGACCGAGTGGACCCACCGCCCGCTCGGAACCATGGTGTTGAGCCTCGGCTACAGAAGCGGTGTCCCGTGGAACGAGACCGCGTATGCCAATCCGAAGTTCGACGCCGCGCTCGACGAGGCCGAGGCCGTCGTCGATCCGGAGGAGCGCAGCAAGAAGATGGAGGTAGTCGAGCGCATCCTGCAGGACGATGCGGTCATGGTCCAGCCGGTCTGGGTATCCAAGCTGTTCGTGGCGCGCAATACCGTCAAGAACATGAATGCGCATCCGACCCAGTACCATCTGTATCACAAGGTCTGGCTGGACACCTGACGAGCCGCCGAACGCCTTTGAGGCACGATTGGCGGACCCGCCGGCAAGGGTCCGCCGCCTGGTCGAATCGCCGGCCGGCCCGCACCGTCGGCGCCGGCCGGACAGGCAGAAAACCACCCGAGGGAATGCGCGGCGATGTTAATCCTGACACTCAGACGTCTGGCGTCGATGCTGTTGATCATGCTGGTCGTCTCCTTCCTCCTCTTCGCCCTGTTCGAAACCGACAAGCTCGACGTGGCCGGCAAGGTGCTCGGCCCTTATTCCTCCGAGGAACAGCGCGAAATCTGGCTCGAAAAGAACGGCTATAACGAACCGTTTCTCAAACGCTACGTGGTGTGGGTGGGCAACGCGCTGCGCGGCGACTTCGGGCAATCGATCCAGCTCAAGGTCCCCGTATCGGAGGTGCTCGGCCAGCGCCTGGCCAACACGGGCATCCTCGCGCTGTGCCTGTTCCTGTTGATGATTCCCATCTCGCTGACGATGGGCATCTTCGCGGGCATGAAGGAGGGCTCGTTCCGCGACAGGGCCATCTCGGTGACCTCGGTGGTCACCACGTCGATACCGGAGTTTGCCTCGGCCACGCTGTTGTCGGCGATTTTCGTTTTCTCGCTGGGCTGGCTGCCCGGCACCTCGTCGATGTCGGGCGGATTCGACTGGAAGCAGTTGGTGCTGCCGGTCGCGGTTCTCTTGCTCTACGACCTCGGCTATGTCGCCCGCATGACGCGCGCCTCCATGGCCGAGGTCATGACGTCCCAGTACATTCGCACCGCCATACTCAAGGGCATACCCTACCGGCGCGTGATTCTCAAGCACGCCTTGCGCAACGCGTTGATCGCACCTTTCACGGTCATCATGCTGCAGCTTAACTGGTTGCTGTCAGGCGTCATCGTGGTCGAGGTCTTCTTCGCCTACAAGGGATTCGGCAGCCTGTTGTACGACGCCGCGGTTTTCGGCGACATCTACGTGATCGAGGCCTGCACCCTGGTTGCCGTGTTCGTCGCCGTGTTCTCGCAGTTCATCTCGGATATCGGCTACACCATGCTGAATCCGCGCATTCGTTTCTAGGAGGACGCCACGCCATGTCGGAAACCACGACCACCGCGCCCGCCTCGACCACCCCGCGGCCGCCGTCGCGAATCAGCCGCACGTTCCACATCCTGGGGCTGCTCCGTGAATCGCCCGTGGGCATGTTCGGCGCGGCGCTGATCCTGTTCTGGGTGGCCATGGCCATTCTCGCACCGCTCCTGCCGCTATACGATCCGCTCGAGCCCCTGGCACCCTTCCAACCCATGGGCGCCGCCGCGCCGGACGGCGGAACATTTTGGCTGGGCACGGATCACAAGGGCCGCGACATCCTGTCCCGGGTCATCTGGGGCTCCCAGCGCGTACTGATCTGGGCGACACTCTCCACCGTCGTCGCGTATCTCGTCGGTATGCTGATGGGATCGATGGCAGGTTACCTCGGCGGCTGGTGGGACGAAATCATATCTTTCCTGTCCAACGTGCTGCTTTCGTTTCCCGTCATGATCCTGTTCGTGATCATCATCACCCTGCTCGGCGCGTCCGGCCTGAACATCGTGATCGCGGTCACCTTCGCATCGGCTCCCGGTATCATGCGAATCGTGCGCGGGCTGATCCTGGACCTGCGAACGAGGGACTACGTATTCGCCGCGCAGACGCGAGGTGAATCGGCCTGGTACATCATGCTCGTGGAACTGCTGCCAAACGCGCGGGGCCCACTCATCGTCGACGCCTGCCTGCGCCTGGGCTACACCGTGGTCGCCATCGCCACGCTGGGGTTTCTCGGCCTCGGCCTGCCGCCGCCGGAACCCGACTGGGGACTGATGATCAAGGAAGCCGTGCCGCTCGGCAGCTTCGCCGGCCATGCCATGGTGGTACCCGCGGTGGCCCTGTCTTCGCTGATTCTGGGATTCAACATGCTTGCCGACGGCTTGCGTGAAATCTCGCTGCGCGACTGAACAATCGAGGAGCATCAACATGTCGGATCAAACACCGGTTCTCGAGTGCAAGGGTCTGTCGATTTCCTACTACACACGGGCCGGCGAGATTCCCGCGGTGGTCGATTTCGATCTCACCGTTTATCCCGGGGAAACCATCGGACTGGTGGGCGAGTCGGGATGCGGCAAGTCCACGGTGGCGATGGCGATCATGCAGCACCTGGGCACCAACGGCGGCATCACGGGCGGCGAGATACTGTTCAAGGGCCGTGACATGACCAAGATGAGCGACGACGAACTGCGCAAGCTGCGCGGTTCGGAGATCGCCATGATCTACCAGGAGCCGTTTGCCTCTCTTAACCCCTCCATGCGTTGCGGCGAACAGCTCATGGAGGTACCGCTGTTTCACGAGGACATCACCGAGAAAGAGGCGCGTGAACGCGCCCGGCAGATACTTATCGATGTCAAGCTGCCGGATCCGGACCGGGTGATGAACGCGTATCCGCACCAGCTGTCCGGCGGGCAGCAGCAACGCGTGGTGATCGCGATGGGATTGCTGTCCAACCCCTCCCTGCTGCTGCTCGACGAACCGACCACGGCACTGGACGTGACCGTGGAAGCAGGCATCGTCAAGCTGATTGCCGACATCAGCGAAAAATTCAATACGGCGCAGATCTATATCTCCCATAACCTGGGACTGATCCTGGAAACCTGCGACCGCGTGTTCGTCATGTACTCGGGCGAGGTCGTCGAGGAAGGTACGATCGATTCGCTGTTCACCTGGCCGCGCCACCCCTATACCCACGGGTTGTTCGGCTGTATCCCGCTGCCCACCGCGGACAAGAACGCGGCGCCGCTAAGGCCGATCAAGGGGCAACTGCCGCTTCCCCACGAAAGACCATCCGGTTGCTACTTCCATCCGCGTTGCAATCACGCCGTGGCAGGCCGCTGCGACCAGCAGCATGTTCCCATGGCGCACGTAACGGGCAGCGCCGAGGACCATCGCGTGCGCTGCGTACGCTGGCAGGAGATTGACCATACCGCCGAGGCGCCCGGCGGAGAGGCCAAGCCCGCCATCGAGCCGGGTGAAAAGGTTCTCGAGGTGGACCGGATGAAGAAGTACTACGAGGTCCACGATCGCTCTCTCAAGGCCATCTTGTCGGGCCAGACCACCAAGTACGTCAAGGCCAACGAGTCTCTCAACTTCACCGCTCACCGCGGCGAAACGGTCGCCATCGTCGGCGAGTCCGGATGCGGCAAGTCCACCTTCGCCAAGGTATTGATGGGACTGGAGACGGGTACCGACGGCGCCATCAAGGTCGGAGACGTCGACCTGTCCGAACTGGGGGTGCGCGACCGTTCGGCGGAACAGATCTCGGCATTGCAGATGGTGTTCCAGAACCCGTTCGACACGCTCAATCCGAGCCACTCGGTCGGCAGCCAGATCGCCCGGGTCATACGACGATTCACGGACGAAAACGACGAGGACAAGATCCGCGAGCGGGTCTTCGAATTGCTCGACATCGTGAAACTACCGAGGGATTTCTACTACCGCAGGCCGCGCCAGTTGTCGGGCGGCCAGAAGCAGCGCGTCGGCATAGCGCGGGCCTTTGCCGGCAACCCGGCGATGGTGATTGCCGACGAGCCGGTGTCCGCGCTGGACGTCTCGGTGGCCGCGGCGGTAACGGAACTGTTGACGGACATCCAGCGGGAAAACAAGACCACGCTGCTGTTCATCAGTCACGACCTCTCGGTGGTGCGCTACCTCTCGGATTCCATCGTGGTGATGTATCTCGGCTGGATCATGGAACGGGGCACTACCGATCAGATATTCAATCCGCCCTATAATCCGTATACGGAGGCACTGCTCTCGGCGGTACCGATCGCCGATCCCGAAGTGGAGAAACGGGAAATCGTGCTCGAGGGAAACCTGCCTAGCGTGATGAATCCTCCCAAGGGCTGCCCGTTCAGTACACGCTGCCCGCGGCGTATCGGCGAAATTTGCGACAACGAGCCGCCGCCCGAGCAGGAAGCCGCCCCGGGGCATGTGATCACCTGCCACATTCCTCTCGAGGAATTGCGCGAGGTCGAGCCGGTCATTCACGTACCCTCCCCCGAGGAGCGTCAAAGCACATCGGGCGCACCTCGGCCGTCGCCCGACCCCGCTGCCGCGTCCTGACCGTGAATATCGCACGAAGCAGGTCGGGGCAGCCGAACGCCTGACGAGACGGGATGCCGGACGCAGTCGACAATCTCGTCTGCCTCTTACCCGAGCAGGTTCACCCGGTGTGCCTCGCCAGTCTCGAGCGATTCGCGGCCGGGCAATCCTCGGTGCACGCGCCGGCCTATACCTGCAACATGGTCGACTCCTCCCTGTTACCGTTGGTGGAATGCCTGCTTCGCGCATACGCGGACGGCATCCTGCTCGTGCCTTTCGGTGTCTGATCCGCGATGACGCGCCGGCGTCACACCAACGCGAGCACCACGGTCACCGCGAGCGGAGCAAGTGCCGTGGAAACAGCAACCGCCGCGGTAACCGTTTGCGACACGCCCTTGTGCTCCGCCAGCAGCACTGCCAGGATCAATCCGACCGGAACACATGCATTGACCAGGAGAAAGTCCCGGGTGGCGTCCCCCGGATCATAGAGCAGAAAGCTTGCTGCCGTGACCAGCGGTGCGGCTACCAGCCTGAGCGATACGATACCAACGATGCTCCGCGGGTTCGCGATACGGGGCGCCATGGCAATCTGCGCGCCGAGAGTCAACAACGCCACCGGCGTCAACGCGGACGCAAGCACTTGCAGGGGCGACATGACCACGGCCGGCAGCGAGAGACCGGACACCTTGATGACGACCGCGAGGATCACCGCCGGCAGCAGCGGCGTACGAAACGCCGATCGTACGGATGCCAGGAACCCCAGTTTCTCCGAGGGCACCAGCAACGGCACGAGAGCGACAATCAACACCGAGTGCATACTGGTCAGGACACTCTGGTGAAAAAGCCAGGCGTCTCCGAACACCAGGTCGATCAGCGGGATACCGTAGTTTCCCGAGTTGGGAAACGCCACCGCCAGCGCGCTCGCGCGGCGCAGGATGGGATCGGAGATCAACGTCGACATGACCAGCCAGCCGAGCGCGTACAACACGAAAAACCGCCCGAGGTCATACAGCGTTACAAAGGCGACGGCGGATATCGGCGCGGGATTCGACAGCACGAAATACATGAATGCGCCGGGCACGACGACGTTGATCAGTAACTGGCCCAGGGTGCGTGTATCCAGTGAGAGACGGCGGCAGCCGATATAACCCAGGGCGATAACCACCAACAGCGGCACCGTGATGGTGCTGAAAATATCGAGGAACATGAACAATCGAGCAGGTCGGCACAAACGAACGCGGCGGCTCACCGCGACCCGATCATGATCGCGCGCGATGCCGTCGTCAAATTCGGTCGCATTTGATTTGGCTCTCGAGCCGGATTTCAAGAGCACGGTCGACACGACGCCGCTGCCCCACCCGGCAATACCTCAGGGTCGCCAACTCGCGTCCGGTGCGCGCGCATGACTCCCCGTTCACTTCCAAGCCACCCGGAATGTTGGTATCTTGGATGGAAATCCCCGTCTCAATATCGCACCAGGCAGTTCGTTCATGAACAAATCAAGTCCCGTGGTTCACTGGGTCGGCGCCGGACTATCCTCTGTCCCCGGGATTCGCCGCCTCGCCCAATCCGGATTACCGCTGATCGTTTGGAACCGGACCGTGGAGAAGGCCAGGTCCGCGGTCTCGGGACTCGAAGACAGGACCGAGGTACACGCGTTCGAACTCGACGCCCTGCGCGACGCCGTGCAGCGAGAGGACATCGTCGTATCCATGTTGCCGGGGAACTGGCACGTCCCATTGGCCTCCCTGTGCATCGAACGCGGCGCGCAGTTCGTCTCGAGTTCCTATCTCAGCGACGAAATGCGGGCCCTGCACCCCGCAGCCGTCGAGGCCGGGGTGTCGCTGGTCAACGAGGTGGGCCTGGACCCCGGGATCGATCATCTCATGGCTCACTGCCTGGTCGACGCCTACCGGCGGGACGCCGCCTTCGACAAGAGCAACGAAGTATCGTTCCGCTCTTACTGCGGCGGCTTCCCGGCGGTACCCAACGATTTCCGGTACAAGTTCAGCTGGTCGCCCCAAGGCGTTCTCAAGGCGCTGACGTCGCCGGCCAGGAGCATACGCGATTCGCAAACCGTGGTCACCGAGCGGCCCTGGCACGCCGTCGCGCCGTACACGGTGAGTTTTGGCGACGGGCGGTCGGAAACGTTCGAAGCGTACCCGAACCGCGATTCACTGCCGTTCATGACAGACTATCATTTTGACGCCGACTGGAAGGTTCGCGAGTTCGTACGCGGAACGTTGCGCCTTGAAGGCTGGGCGGCGGCGTGGGCGGACATCTTTCACCAGATCGACATACTGGACGCGGATCGGCGCGACGCACGGATCGCCGAGATGAGCGAGTCATTGTGGAATCAGCACGCGTACGAACCGGGCGAGTCCGACCGCGTTGTCCTGAGTGTCGAGTTGCAGGCTCACCGGCGCAGCGAATCGGTCTGGCACCAGGGGTTCGTCATCGACGCCGTCGGCAACGAGTCGGGCAGCGCCATGGCGCGGCTCGTGTCGACTACCGTCGCTCTGGCGGTCGATGCGCTGGCGGTCGGCGCCATGAGAGCGGGCGTGCACGCGGCGCCTTCGGACATCGTGCTGATCAACCGGTGGTTCGACGCCTACGCCCACGCTGGCGATCCCGTTCGCCGCATCGATTTTCTCGGCCGTGGCGACTGAACGCCTTCGCGGGATCCTGTTCGACAAGGACGGTACGCTGGTCGACTTCGATGCGACCTGGCAGCCCGCCTATCGGCGCGGCGCCGAGTTGATCGCGACCCTGGTCGGCGACGCGGCTTTCGCCGATCGCCTCATGGACGAAGGCGGCTGGGATGAAAGTCGCGGCGCCTGGCGGCCTGGCTCGCTGCTCACCAGCGCGAGCAACGCACAAATCATCGACCAGTGGGTTGCGCGCAGCGGACTCGTAGACCGCGATGCGGTGGCTCGCCTCGTACTGGAAGCGTTCCATGCCGCCGCCGTGGAATCGGTGACCGGTATCGACGGTGTCGGTTCGCTGTTCATGCATTTGCACGCGAGCGGTTACGTACTTGGCGTCGCCACCATGGACGACGAACGCACCGCCCTGGCCACCGTACATGCCCTGTCCCTTCACGACTATACAAGTTTCGTCTGCGGCGCGGACAGCGGTTTCGGCACCAAGCCCGAACCAGGCATGCTGCTCGCGTTCTGCGAACAAAGCGGACTGAATCCCGCCGAGGTGGTGATGATCGGCGACAGCCCCCACGACCTCAATATGGGCCGACGTGCCGGCGCGGGACTTGTCATCGGCGTTTTGAGCGGCGCCCATCGCGCCGAAGATCTCGAGCCGATCGCCGATCGCGTGGTTCCCGACGTCAACGCGTTGCGCGAACTGCTTTGCATCGAGGTACATGCACCGTGACGACCGTTGGACGACGCGTCGGTGCCGCCGCGATGGGCGCGGTGTTCCTGCTGTTTTCGACCACGTCCACGGCCCAGGAATCGGCGGACTGCGGCCGCGTACGCCTCGGCACCGTGGGATGGCTCGACGCCGGTGCGTCGTCGGCCGTTGCGCTGGCGCTTCTGCGCGCCCTCGGCTACGACTCGACGGTACAGAAACTCTCCGCGCCGACCATCTTTGCGAGTCTCAAGAACGGCGATCTCGATGCCTTTCTCGAAATCCTGGTGCCCACCATGGGTAACGTCGTGAAGCCTTATATCGTCGACAATTCGATCGAACTGCTTCGCCAAAACCTGGCGGGAACCAAGTACACCCTGGCGGTAAACAGCCATGCCCGCGCGCTGGGCATTACCCGTTTCGATGAACTCGCGGATCACGCCGAGGCGTTGTCCTACACGATTCACGGCGTCGAACCGGGCGCCGACGGTAATCTGCTTATCGGACAGATGATCGATCGCAACCTGTTCGGGCTAAGCGGATTTCGCCTGGTCGAATCCTCCGAGACGGGGTTGGTGCGTTCCATCGCCGCAGCCAACAAGGCCGGTCGGCCCATGGTGTTCCTCGCATTCGAACCGCACCCCATGAACGTGCGATTCGATCTGACGTACCTTTCCGGCGGCGACAACGTGTTCGGGCCCGCATTCGGCGGTGCCGACGTCTATACCGGCATTCGTACCACGTTCGCGAACGAGTGTCCCAATGTCGCCCTGCTGTTCGGCAACCTGGGCTTCACGCTGCCGATGATCAACGAGATCATGACCGCCATCATCGATCTCAATGCAAACCCCCTGGTTGCTGCCGTCGCGTGGATACGCCAACAACCGCTGGTCCTTGAATCGTGGCTCGAGGGTCTCACCGCGCGTGACGGAGCCCCGGCATTACCGGTCGTACGCTCCTTCATGGGATTACCGTGACGCCGCGCCAGGCGATCAGGCCCTGCCCTCTTCGTACTTTTTCAGCAGCACGCCCTCTTCGCCGCAGCAGCTCGCGTTACACCGTTTGACGGCGCTGATTGCCTGGGGATCGTCGTCGAGATAGGCCGCCACGGGCAGGTTCTCGCCGGCACAGTCGCACCCTTGATCGGCGTATACGTAGACGTTGGTGAGGCCGGAATCCCGCGCCACGCGCTCGGCGCGATACAGCAAGTCCACCGGCGTCGCAGGCAGGTGTGACAGTCGGTACGCCGGGAAGAAACGTGTCAGGTGCCATGGACTTCCGGCACCGAGATGATCCCGAATCCACGCCGCGGCGCGCGCAATATTGTCCAGGTCGTCATTGCGCGTGGGTATGATGTTGGTGCGAGTTTCTATATGAAACCCGATCTTCTGGGCGTAGGCCAGCGACTCGAGCACGTCCGCCACGCCGGCCTTGCCGCAGATTCCTCGGTAAAACTCGTCGTCCATGCTCTTGATGTCCGAGCACATGACGTCTACGTGCCCGGCGAGACAATCCAGGGCCTCTCGCGTAACGAAGCTGTTGCTGACGTAGACCGTGTACAGTCCGCGCTGGTGCGCTTCGCGGCACACGTCGAGCACGTACTCCATCCACACGACCGGTTCGGAGTAGGTGAACGCGATGCCCTGGCACTGGTGGCGAAGCGCGGCATCCACGATCGAACGGGGCTGGACGTAGGCCTGGCGCGACCGGCCTCGGGCCAACAGGTCCAGTTCCGTTTCGCCCCACGAGATTTCCAGGTTGTGACAGCCGGTGCAACGAAAGCTGCACCCGTAGCTGCCGATGGACATGACGTTCGTTCCAGGCCGGTAGTGGCGTACCGGCTTGTCCTCGATCGCACCGATGTCGATGCTGGAGACGATCCCGTAACTCAGGTTGTAGAGCACCCCGCCGCGGTTGACGTGGGCCTGGCAAAACCCGCGCTGACCGTGCCTCAGCCGGCAACGCCACGGGCACAGGTGGCACCGCGTCGTGCCATCGGGAAGTCGCTCCTGGAGCCGTGTGGGAACGAGTCGGTATTGCGCTGGTGCGTCTCGCGTCATGGCATGAGTGTATCCGGCCGCAATCGTCGCGGCTACTCGATCATTGTCGATACACCCGCTGCCCGCGTCAAATTGGCGAACTAAGTGCCCGGATTCGGCCGCGCCATGGCTCCAAGCGCCCCGCGCATGGTTATCGACAGGCGAGACCCGTTCCTCGCGATCGTGGGCAACCGGCATCGGCGCGGATGCATGTAGTTCGAATTCGCCATCGAACCTGGCGAATCGACGGGCTATTCAGTGAGATCAGAAGGCCGTCGCGACCGTCGACAGGTCGCATCCGTGGGATGAAAGCGGCCCGATGGGTTATCCGGTACCGTCAATGCGTTCGCGTTGATACTCGTTAAAGCGGAGAGGATGGTCCTATGGTCTTCTGGACGGGGACGTCCACGCGGCCGATCTTTCGCAAAAGGCGTCGACGACACCGGGCGCTACCGGCGGGGGTTCGTCGCGACGAACCGGTCCGCGAGGAGACTCGGACCGGGAAAATGGCTGGGGGAGAGGGATTCGAACCCCCGCTGGCGGAGTCAGAGTCCGCAGTCCTACCACTAGACGATCCCCCAGTGGCAATCGAACGTAAAGCTTAACAGACGCCACGGTGCCGCGAGAACCATGCGGCACCGGTGCCCACGCGGACGAGGACTATCGCTTGGAGTACTGCGGGCTCTTGCGCGCCTTTTTCAGGCCGACCTTCTTGCGCTCCACGGCGCGCGGGTCGCGCGTAACGTATCCGGCCTTGCGCAGCGGGGCGCGCAACGACTCGTCGTATTCGAGTAACGCGCGGGTGATGCCGTGGCGGATAGCGCCCGCCTGGCCACTGCTGCCGCCCCCCGACACGTTGACCTTGATGTCCAGGTTGTTGACGAGTTCGGCTCTCTCGAGCGGTTGACGCACCACCATGCGGGCGGTCTCGCGGCCGAAGTACTCGTCGAGCGGACGGTTGTTGACGATGATGGATCCGGTGCCCGAACGGACGAACACGCGAGCAGTGGACGACTTGCGCCGCCCCGTTCCGTAAAAGGTTTCCTGGGTCGCCATGGCGTTATATAGCTCCTAGATTTCCAGCGTTTTCGGCTGCTGGGCCTGATGGACGTGATCGGGACCCTTGTAGATCTTCAGCTTCTTGTACATCGCTCGTCCAAGCGCGTTCTTGGGGAGCATGCCGCGGACGGCGGACTCTATGATCCGCTCGGGATGCTTCGCCAATTGCTTTTCGAAATTGATCTCCCGGATACCGCCCGGAAAGCCGGTATGGTGGTGGTAGAGCTTGTCGGTCGCCTTGTTTCCCGTGACGCGGACCTTGTCCGCGTTGACCACGACGATGTAGTCACCGGTGTCGACGTGGGGCGTGTATTCGGGCTTGTGCTTGCCGCGAAGGCGACGAGCGACCTCGGTGGCGAGACGGCCGAGCACCTTGTCGGTAGCGTCGACGATGTACCACTCCCGGCGAACGCTCTCCGGCTTGGCTGAATAAGTTTTCATGATCAATAACTTGGCTTGTCAGCGACTCGACGTGGGCCGACCGATAGACGGCCCGGAAAAGGCGGCGGATATTACAAGACTGACGCCGTTTTTACAAGCGACAAGGCGATTTCAAGTCCTTGAAGAAGAACGGGCCGCCGGCATCCGGAAGAAAAAAAGGCGCGGCTTTCGTTTGCCGCGCCCTAACCACCAAAGGAGGATGGAGGAGCCGTGCTGACCACGTCGATTCCTGCGCGATTCGACTAGCCAGATAAGAAATTCGATGTATAATAATTATCTAATACACTGTTGGGCATGTCAACCCCGATCGATACCCGAGAGATAAAGCCAAAGCTCGTGATATATATACCATAATATCTATAAGGATATAGGGTAATCACGGCCGCCTCCGGCTACATTCAATCCATCATTACTCACCTACGCCCAGGATCCGGGAGGTTTCAAGCCATGAAAAAACGACTCGCCATGAGTGCCGTTCTTGCCCTTGCGTTGTCAGCGCCCGCGCTCGCTCAGGAGGTTGCGGTTTCGTCCGACCGCGAGCTCGCCATTGAGCACAAGTTCGAGAAGGCCAAGGTTTACCACGGCGAATGCAGTCACACGGAAAGCGCCGAGTTCGAGGCTATCCGCCCCTACCTGAAGGCGTTCACCGATGTCGAGGTAATGACCGCGACGATGGCCGATCCCGTGCGCACCGCCCGTCTTATGCAAGTGGTTTCCGACCCGCGCACCATGCATGTCATGATGAAATGCGCGACCGAGCCGGTCATGTGGGACACCTGGATGCGCGGGATGACGGATCTCGACAAGATGTTTCGGGCCTCGCTGGTATTCGCGAACCCGCTCACCTGGCTCAACTGGATGGCGGCCCCCCTTCAGGGGGAAGTCTACGCCGCCATGTTCGGCATGATTTCTCCGCAAAACCTGGAGCGATGGGGTACCGCCCTGGTCAATCCGACTTTCTACGAGCCGATGTACGAACCGCTGGTTTCCCTGGATTGGTACACGCCGCGCCTGGCATGGATGACCGATCCCGCATCCTGGCAGCCGTTGATCGACATGGTCACCGCCACCGCGCTGACCGACAATCCCGCCGAATAAGCCGGTAAAGATGCAGAGAAAAGGCCGCTCTCGCGTGGCGGCCTTTTTCGTCGAGCGACAATGTGACGGCCGCTATTCGCGGATCAACAGACGCTCGACTACCTGTCCGCCCACCAGGTGGCGCTCGATGATCTCGTCGATATCGGACTGGTCCACGTACGTGTACCAGGTTTCCTCCGGGTACACGACGATGACCGGACCCAGCTCGCAGCGATCGAGGCACCCGGCCTGGTTGATGCGCACTCCGCCGCGTCCGGCGATGTTCAGCGCCTTCACCCGCGCCTTGGCGTAGTCGCGCATCGCCTGGGCGTCATGGTGCTGGCAACATGCCTTCCCGTTCTCGCGCAGGTTGGTGCAAAAGAAGACATGATGCTTGTAGTACGAGTCTTTCATCACCAATCCGGTTTAATGTTGGTACAGGGCATTCACGCCTCGCCGAGGTCCTCGGCGAGCAACTCCGCCCAGTGAAGCACCGGCACGCCGGCGCGCGAAGCGAGGTGCGACTGGCAGCCGACGTTCGCGGTCACCAGGTACTGCGGTTCTCCGGCCATCAGGTTGTTCAGCTTGTTCTCGAGCAACTGGCCCGAAATCGCGGGTTGCAACAGGCTGTAGGTACCGGCCGAACCGCAACACAAGTGCGCATCGGCCACCGGCGTGAGCCGGTAACCCAGTGAATCGAGCATGGCCTCCACGGTGCCGGTCAGCTTGAGTCCATGTTGGTACGTACACGGCGCGTGGAAGGCGATCGGCGTCGTTCGCGGCGATACGCCCAGCGTTCCGGCTTGAGCGGCCAGGAACTGCGAGAGATCGCAAGCCAATTCCGACACTTTCTCCGCCCGCTCGGCATAAGCCGGGTCGCCGCGCAGCAGGTGGGCATACTCCGTCACCATCACACCGCAACCGGTAGCCGTAGAAATAATGGCTTCGGCGCCGTTTTCAATGGCCGGCCACCAGGCGTCGACGTTTCGACGCGCAAGGTCGCGCGCCCGTTCGCCAAACGACAGGTGCTGCGGCAGCGAACCGCAGCAGCCGGCATCGCGGGTTTCGGCCATAGAGACACCCAGGCGATCCAGCAGCAGCGCGGCGGCCTGGTTCGTTCGCGGTGTCAGTGCCGGTTGTACGCAACCCCCGGGCACGATCACCGTGCGGCGATGTCGCCGTCCAGGTTTCGGCAAGTGTGCCTGGCGCCGGGGTACCTTCGCCTTGAGCGCCGGCGGCAACAGAGGCCTTGCGAGACGCGCGGCGGTGAACAACACGCGGGCGGCAGCCGGCCGTGAAAGCACCCGGTCCAGAAGCCAACGCCCGGTTCGCTCGGTCATCGGCCGCTGCGTGCGGGTCTCGACGACGTCGCGGCCTATATCGAGCAGCCTGCCATATTGCACACCGGACGGACAGGTGGTCTCGCAGGCGCGACACGTCAGGCAGCGGTCCAGGTGAAGTCGAGTTTCCTCGGTGGCGTCGGCGCCTTCGAGTACCTGCTTTATCTGGTAGATGCGCCCGCGCGGTCCGTCCAGTTCGTCACCGAGCAACTGGTAGGTGGGACACGTGGCGGTGCAGAATCCACAGTGCACGCACTTTCGAAGCACCGACTCGGCCTCGATGCCCTCGGGCGTGTTCTGGAATTCGGCGGCGATATTCGTCTGCATGTATCTACTCGCTTTCGCGCGGACCCGTCGTCACAGATCGCCGTAGAGGCGTCCCGGGTTGAGTATTCGGTCCGGATCGAAACTTTCCTTCAAGCGCGTATAGAGCCGCCGCGTCACCGCGTCCGGGGCTGGAAAAACTTCGCCGCCCCGATCGCCGTTGCGGAACAACGTCGAGGTACCACCGACTGTCGACAACGTGGCCTGCAACGCTTCCCAATCGTGATCACCGCGAATCCAGCGCAGCGCCCCACCCCACTCCGTCAGGCAGGCGCCCGACAACCCGAGGGGCGGTGCGGCGGGAGGCACCGACAAGCGCCAGGTCGGCAATTTCCCCGCAAAGAACGGGTGAGTCTGGTTTCGCAGACTTCGCCAGAGATCATCGTCCTGTTCGACGCGCTCACCGCCCAGTACTTCCTCGCCTGCCCGCACGCCGGACTCGCTGCCGGACAGGCGCACGTACAGTTCACCGTCGAGATGACAGCTTGCCGACAGCGGAACCGGCGTGACGCCGGCGGAGGCCAGAAACTCGATGGCGCGCGCCTCGTCAAACTCGAACACCCGCGTACGTTCCACGCGCGGCGCCGGCAGCACCTTGAACGAAACCTCGGTAATGACGCCGAGCGTACCCAGGGCCCCGACCATGACCCGCGAGAGATCGTATCCGGCGACGTTCTTCATTACCCGACCACCGAAACGGAGCAGTTCGCCGCGCCCGTCGACACAGACGGCGCCAAGCACGAAATCCCGCAACGAGCCGGTCCACGGCCGCCTCGGGCCGGATAACCCGGCGGCCACCGCGCCGCCGATCGTGGCGTCCGGCGCGTAGACCGGCGCCTCGAACGGCAACATCTGGCCGTGCTCGGCCAACAACGCTTCCAGCTCGGTCAGCGGCGTACCGCATCGCGCCGAGATCACCAGCTCGGAAGGATCGTAGTCGACGATACCCCGGCACGACGACACGTCGAATGCCTCGCCTTGCGGCGTGCGGCCGATGAACTCCTTGCTGCCGCCGCCGCGAATCGATAGCGGCGCACCGGCGGCGCGGGCCTCACCAACCCGCTCGGCGATGTCTGCGTACTCCATGGCGGGTCAGAACCGTTCTATGTCCGGAAAAGGAACCTGGCCGCCATGGACGTGCATGGCGTTGAACTCGGCGCAGCGGGCGAGCGTGGGCACGGCCTTGCCCGGGTTGAGCAATCCCTCGGGGTCGAATGCCGCCTTCACGCGGTGAAACTGCTCCAGTTCGGCGTCGCCGAACAGGACGCACATCTGGTTGATCTTCTCCACGCCCACGCCGTGCTCCCCGGTTATGGTGCCGCCGGCGGCCACGCAGGCCTCGAGTATTCGGCCCCCCAGCGTCTCGGTGCGCTCGAACTCGCCCGGCTTGTTGGCGTCGTAGAGAATTAGCGGGTGCAGGTTACCGTCGCCGGCGTGAAATACGTTGGCGACGGCCAACCCGTACTCCTCCGACAACCGGGAAATCTCGCTTAGAATCGACCCCAGGGCCCGACGGGGTATGGTGCCGTCGATGCAGTAATAGTCCGGCGATATGCGTCCCACCGCGGGAAAAGCGTTCTTTCGGCCGGACCAGAAACGTATCCGCTCGGCTTCGTCGTTCGACAAGCGGACCTGCGCGGCGCCGGCCTTTGCCAGCACGTCGCGTACCTGGACGATCTGGTCGTCGACCTCTTCGGCCGTGCCGTCCAGCTCGCAAATCAGTATCGCCGCCGCATCGACCGGATAGCCCGCGTGCACGAAATCCTCCGTGGCGCGGATCGACGGATTGTCCATCATCTCGAGGCCCGCCGGCAGCACGCCCGCCGAGATGATATCCGCGACCGCCCGCCCCGCCGATTCCACGTCGTCGAAGCTGGCCAGCAAGGCACGCGCGCTGGCCGGCTTCGGCAGCAGGCGCACGGTTACCTCCACCACGACGCCCAGCAGCCCTTCGGAGCCGGTCATCAGCGCGAGCAAGTCGTAGCCCGGGCTATCCAGCCGTGGCCCGCCAACCTCGATCAGCTCGCCGTCAACGGTAACCACTTTCAGTGCAAGGATATTGTGCACCGTCAATCCGTACTTCAGGCAGTGCACGCCGCCAGCATTCTCTGCGACGTTGCCGCCGATGGAACAGGCAATTTGCGATGAGGGATCCGGGGCATAGTACAGGCCGAGATTGGATACCGCTTCCGAGATGGCGAGGTTGCGCACCCCCGGCTGAACGACCGCCAGGCGATTGTCGGGGTCGATCGAAAGAATCCGGTTGAATCGTGAAAGCACCAGCAGGATGCCGTGTTCATAGGGCAAGGCGCCGCCCGACAACCCGGTACCGGCGCCGCGGGCCACCACGGGCACGCCGTTCTCGGAGCACACGCGCATTACTTCGCACACCTCCTCGACGCTGCCGGGCAGCACTACCGCCAGGGGCACGCTTCGATAGGCGCTCAGGCCGTCGCATTCGTAGGGGGCGAGTTGTTCCGGCCGGTGCAAAACGTGGTCTTCTCCGACCACCGGAATGAGCCGATCGACGATGGCGCCGGGTGCGAGCGCGGAGCGAATCCTGGTGTCGGGTGCGAATGTCGCCATGTGAACTACGTTGCTGCGGTTGCGAAGCGGACGGTCCCGGCCAACTCGCACCAGTTGCCTTTGACGCGAATCAGATCCGGGGCTTAATGGCTGGATTATATCGCAGGAACTTTATACTATCGTGCGTTCCCGACGCGCCCCGGTTCCGGAGACAAGGCCGGGAATCCACAACGACATCACCCAGGTTTCCGTGCAACAGCAACCCCCCTTCGAATTCGAGCGCCTTCAGACAACGGAGGGGCTCGCCGAACTCACGCGCCGGTTCGAAGCATTCCTCGAGGACGCCATTCCCGGTTCGGGCGCGCGCCTGGCGGCGTATCACGCCGGCGACGACACCGTTAAGCGGCTCGCGGACAGCGAGATGCTCCTCGAATTCGCACCAGTGCTCGAACGGTTCCTGGCCACGCTGTTCGGCATCGACGAGGGTCTTGAACGCGTGCGCGAGTCGATCGGCGTCGAGTCACGGATCGCCACGTTCAAAAAGGAAGTGGTCAACAAGCGTGCGCGCCGCTATCGAGGCCCGATCGAACGCTCGTTCGCCGAACTCGAAGAGTGGATGGACGCGGCGCTTGCCGCGCGCGGTATCGAACGTACGGACAGGGAGGCGGCCGTCGCCCGATTCGCGGTCGAATGCCTGGCTGCCGATCCCGTCGACGAGGACACGCTCGACACCTTGACACAGTGGTGCATACTGGCCCGCGAGGATATCTCCCCGTATCGGCACTGGGTTTCTTTTCGCACCGCCAACAACGTGGACCACGCGCGACTGGTCACGTTGCAGGGCGTGGGCGACGACGTCGGCCGCCGCGAGAGCGATGCCGGCCATTTTCGCCAGCGCGCGGACTTTTCGCTGACCGACCCGCGCATGAGTCAGCGCGAAGTACAAAACGAAATAAACTACTGTATTTTCTGTCACGACCACGATGGAGACTTCTGCTCCATCGGATTTCCGGAGAAGAAGAAGCAGCCCGAGTTGGGCCTGAAAAAGAATCCACTGGGTGTGACACTCACCGGTTGCCCGCTGGAAGAAAAGATCTCCGAGATGCATGTCCTCAAGCGGGACGGGCATTCCATTGCCGCGCTCGCAGTCGCCATGATCGACAACCCGATGATTCCGGCCACGGGTCACCGTATATGCAACGACTGCATGAAGGCGTGCGTGTACCAGAAGAAGGACCCGGTCAACATCCCGCAGACCGAAACCCGCATCCTCACCGATGTTCTGGAGATGGACTGGGGCGTCGAGATTTACGACCTGCTTTGTCGTTGGAATCCCCTTCGCCGTCGTCAACGCGCCATGGCGCCTTACAACGGCCGCAAGGTACTGGTGTCGGGAATGGGACCGGCCGGGTTCACGATGGCCCACCATCTGACCATGGAAGGCTGCGCGGTGACCGGAATTGACGGCCTCAAGATAGAGCCGCTACCGACGTCGTTGTTGAAAACGCCGGTGCGCCGCTTCGACGACATTTGCGAGAAACTGGACGAACGGGTACTGGGCGGCTTCGGCGGCGTTGCCGAGTATGGCATCACCGTGCGCTGGGACAAGAACTTTTTGAAGCTCGTCTACCTGACCCTGGCGCGGCGTGCGCTGTTCACGGTGCATGGCGGCGTGAGACTGGGCGGCACGTTGACGATCGAGGACGCGCGGGATCTCGGATTCGACCACGTCTGCGTTGCGACCGGCGCCGGACTGCCGCGGGTCATCGGGATGGGGAACAGCCTCGCGCGCGGCATGCGTCAGGCAAGCGACTTTCTCATGGCATTGCAACTGACCGGTGCCGCCAAGGACGACAGCCTCGCCAACCTGCAAATCCGCATGCCGGCGGTCGTGATCGGCGGCGGCCTTACCGCGGTCGACACCGCGACCGAGGTGCAGGTCTACTATTTAAAGCAGATACGAAAGGTCCATCGGCGCTACCACGCGCTGGTTTCGCGTCACGGCGAAGCGCACGTGCTCGCCGGTCTCGACGAAGAGAGTCGGAGCATCCTCGACGAGTTTCTCGGTCACGCCGAGGAACTCCTGGCCGAGGAAGCCCGGGCGGCGGAGGAGGATCGCGAGGCCGACTATGTCTCGCTACTGCGCCGCTGGGGCGGCGTGACCATCGTTTACCGCCGCGGCATCAACGAATCGCCCGCCTATCAGAGAAATCACGAGGAACTGATCAAGGCGCTGGAGGAAGGGATCTACTACGCCGAGGGACTGAACCCGGCGCGACTCGAACTCGACGAGTACCAGCACGTCAGCGCACTCATGTGCTGCCGCATGAAACTCGAGGACGGCCGTTGGCTGCGCACCAACGAGCCGGTCGTTCTGCCGGCCCGCGCCGTTCTCGTCGCCGCGGGTACGCTGCCCAACACCATCTACGAAAGTGAATTCCCCGGCACTTTCCGCATGGACGGCGACCACTTCCTGCCTCACGTCGATCACCACGACAGCGTGCAACCGGTGCAGGTCGCCGAACACAGCAAGGCAGCGCGTTTCGGTCCGTTCACATCCTATGCAGACGGCGATTTCAGGGTCAGCTTCATCGGCGATACGCACCCTGTCTTCAACGGCAGCGTGGTCAAGGCCATCGCATCGGCGGCGCGAAGCTACCCTCAGATCGTCGAGGCGATGGGATCACTCGGCGAACCGAACCGGGATCCTGCCGAAGCGACGAGATTCCTGTCGAAG
>JAUIEZ010000071.1 GCA_030429665.1 Gammaproteobacteria bacterium
TCTTCCAATAATCCTTTCTCGATACGGGTGGAAGTCGACGTTCGCGTCGGAGCGTTGGGCGAGTTGGCTCACCGCGAACCCGTTTCGCGCACGCCACACATCGGGAACCTGTATCCGGCGGATCTCGCGCTATTGTCCCTGGGCGTGCCCACGAGGTTGGTGGACAAGAATTGCTCCCGAATAGACGGGGTCTACGCACCCGAAGCAAGGATCGTTGGTGCTCGCGAGATTCAGCTTTCCGACCAGGCGCACACGTTATCGCCGTATTTGATCACACGGGATGGGCGTCCGCTAGCGTACGACCATTTCCACGCGGTTGCGCGAGCATTCTCGCGAGTTCTGGTTTCGACCTATTCGACGGTCTACCTGAAGCATATCGATGTCGTCGAGGAAACGCTCGCGATCCTGGCGAAATCGGCCGCCGACGTGTTCAATCGCCTGGTAACGTCGGATGGACGGGTCGCCCGGCTGGTTTCAAGCGACGCGGATGGCTCGGCGTATCGTGATCCTCTCGGGAAAATCGTACGTGTCCGCCGCGATTCTCTGGTTCGCCGCTGCATCGACTACTTCGAACGATCGGCCGCGTGCGCGGTCGAAGGCGTTCCGATGCAAACCGGCGGGCATTTACTCATCAGCGCCCAGGCGGATTTGCTGTTGCAAGGCGTACTCGATGCGTTGGAAACCGGTGGAGATCGGAATCGGACGATCTATCAGTGCAGCGGCATCGCGATGGCCAGGTACGCGACGAATCCACGGCTCGGTTATTCCGATTCGATTTCGCGACTTTACGTTGAAGTGCGACGCCGGGGGAGCCGCGTTCTGGCCATGTTGCCGGATATCACGTTGCTGTTGATCCCCACGTCCATGCTGCGACTGGTATTCCTGGACGCCGACCGGTATTCACGTCACCGACAGATTTTGGATTGCGATGAACGGCGGTTGATATTGAAAAGGAAGAAGGCCGAGGAAATAAAGGACGCGAGAACGGACCGGGAACGGCGGATTGTCATTGATCGCTACCAGGTTTTGTTCGGGCAGGTAAACGAAAGACAACAATCCCTGATCGCCGAACAGGCGGCGGGAAAGTTCAGCCCATTCTACGCGTTGGGCGACAGCAGCCGATTTACCCAGTACGATCTCGTCGGGTCCGACGCGAAAATCGAGGTGCCGGCGGATGTCCTGGACCTGCCGATAAAACACCTGGCGCCGAGAATGAAAAAACTTCTCGCTGCCTATCCTCAACTACGCAGCGAGATTTTCGTTTGATCGAGAATCGATTGCCCAGATAACTCACGGTGCCCGGAAACCATGGTGCCGGGCCAACGGCCCGGCTGCCGTCCAGCGTGCTCGAGGCACGCTGGCGACTGTTAGCCGCGGCTAACCGGCCGTGAGATCGACGACGGCCGCGCCGGGCGCGTTCTTCGCGACCGACGCGATGCCGTTGTTCCGGGCTCGTTCGGTGTCGTATCGCTCGCTCGTGCCCACCACCTGCCCGTTGGTCGCGATGAGATTGAACATGAATTTTTCCTTGCTCGATTTTTTCTCGAAGCGCCCGGCGGACTGGGCGTTCTTTTGTACCGATGCGATGCCGTTTTTCGCCGATGGTTTCGACTTGTAACCCTGGCTCGCGAGAATGACCTGGCCGTTGGTGGCTTTCAGGCGGAATCGAAACTTGCCGCCCCTGTCCTTGTAGAGTTCGAATTTTCCCGGCATTCGTCACCTCCGCTATATTATTGATTTACTGGTGCGGCAAATACTACGTTTCGCAGTAGATCGTGTCCATTACCCGCCCGCGGTCCTGTACGACATTGCCGCGGCTAGACCGGTTCCTCCACGATTTCGTCGTTTTCCACCTGGTCGGCGAGCCAACCGAGAAAAGCCTGTACCCTCGGACGCTCGGCGCCGGCGTGCGTGGTTACCGTGTAGTAGGCGTAGTCTCCGGGTCTGGAAGCCTTCAATGGGCGAACCAGTCTTCCGCTCGCGAGGTGGCCGCGAACCAGTGACATGCGACCGAGCGCCACGCCCTGGCCTTGCACCGCGGCCTCCGTCAACAGCACCGAGTCGCCAAACTCGACATTGCCCATCGGCTCGACGTCCGCGAGCCCGGCGTCTCGCAACCAGCGTTTCCATGTCATGGTCGGCTCGCCTTCCCCGATATCGATGTCGTGGAGCAGCACGTGTTGCTTGAGGTCGGCGAAACGACGAAGCGGCGTGTGGTTGAGAACGGACGGCGCGCACACCGGAAAGATCGACTCGCGGAGCAGCGGTGTGACCTTGAAGCCGGGATACTCGCCCATGCCGTAGGGAATACGAATGTCTACCTCGCCGGTGTTCAGGTCCGGCGGCTTGTAGGCGCCGAATATCCTCACCTGGATCTCCGGAAAAGCACGCAGGAAAGAGCGCAATCTCGGCACCAGCCAGAGTGTGGCGAAAGAGGGTGCGGCGCTGACGTAAAGGCGGCCGGACAATTCTCCGCCGCTCAATGCGCCCACGGCGCGTGCAAGATGGTCGAACCCGCGCGAGAGCTGGGGTAACAATTCCCGGCCCGCCTGGGTGAGTTCGAGGCCGCGCGGCAGCCGGCTGAACAGTGTCGTATCGAGGTATTCCTCAAGGGACTTGACCTGGTGGCTGACGGCAGCCGGGGTCACGTTAAGTTCGGAGGCGGCGGCGACGAAGCTGCCGCGACGGGCGGCGACTTCGAAGGCGCGAAGGGCGTTCAATGGCGGCAAGCGCATGGGGCAGGCTCGAATAGAATTAGAAAAACTAATTCTAAGCCTGAATAATATCCGTTAGCAAACGCATAAAAATTCATGCATGATCCGTTCCCGTGAATGAACCGGCAAAGGAGAAATGACCATGACGAGCGCATACTTCAAAACGTCTTTCGACATCCGCTCCGACCTCGAGCGAGGCCGTTACCCGCAACTGCTGGCATTGGTCGGCACCTGGCGTGCACGGGCGCGGCAGCGACGCGACCTTGCCGCCCTGACGGCCGAGCAGCTCGCCGACGTCGGTATCACGGTCGCGGCCGCGCGGGCGGAATCGAGCAAACCGTTCTGGATGGAATAGGCGGGCGAGCGATGATTCGCCATCGACACCATCTTGCCGCCGTCGCGTACACCACGGCCTCGGGACCATGGGCTGGTCCCGCGGCCGACCGTGCCGTTACAGGTGCATGATTTCTCCCTTGAGGGAGTAGGCGATCGCCAGGATTTCCCGCTGGCTCTGCTCGTCGATTCCGTGTTTGTGCAGCGTACTGAGAATGTCGTCCAGCGCGGCCATGTACTCGCGTTCGGAGATGTTCATCCCGCGATGTGTGTCGGGCATCGAGCGTCCGGTGTAGTTGGCCGCGCCGCCGGTACCGGCGGCGAGGAAGTCGCAAAGGTGTTTCTTGGCCGTTCCGAGTCTTTGCTGGTCTTCCCGGTAGGGGAGGAAGCGCGACTTGATGGCTGGATTCTCCATGTGGGCGGCGACGATATCGTCGACGATGGATGTAATGCCGGGTGTGCCGCCGAGTCGCTCGAACAAGGACGCCTGCGATTGGGATTGAATCATCGTCATCGTGGTTAACCTCCTTCGTGGTTAGGGGACTAGTAGACTGGTCGGTCCAGTTTTTTCGAAAAATTTTTCATGCAATGGCGAGCCTGCCGAAATAGAAGTTCAGCATTTCGTCCAGGGGGTCGGGGCTGCGTCGCAGGCGGCTTCGAAGCGCGGCGCCTTCCCAGCAATCGATCAGTAGTTGGGCGAGGTGCGCCGTATCCGCGCCGGGGGGTAGATCGCCCTGGATACGTGCGGCCTCGAGACAGTCGGCCATACGCGCGCCGATGTAGGTCAGGCATTCATCGATTTTCTTTCGAAACACGGGATTGACGCCCGAAAGTTCCTGACCGACGCCGCCGAGGAGACACCCGAGGTAGCCTTCCGACTGGTACTTGTCGCGGGAAAGCTCGAAGAACCGGCGCACGCGTGCCAGCGGCGTTCGCGACGGGTCGTCCAGGCACATATCGAGGCCGGCGTGAACGGTTTCCATGTAGAGGTCGATAATGCCGATGGCAAACGCTTCCTTGCTGCTGAAATGGTGGTAAAAGGATCCCTTGGGTGTGCCGGTGGCTTTCAGTACGTCCTGGATACCAAGGTCGTTATATCCTCGTTCCAGCAGCATGGGCAGGCCGGCTTCGAGAAGTCGTTGGCGGGTTGATGTCTTCACGCGGGAAATAGTAGACCAGTCGGTCTAATAATTCAACTGGCCAGTTTCCCGGTTCATGTTCGGCATCAATGAAGAACCGGGCGATCCCATTGGTTTATATGATCTTCGCCTGTCCCGACGGTAAGGTCGTGTCGATGCGATAATCCCCAGCTTGCTTTCATTGCTGACTCCGAAACCTCTACGATACCAAAAGATGAATAATTCCTATCGAGACGCCGGCGTACTCGCGCCTGTTGTCACGCCTTTCGACAAAGACCTGCGCCCGGATGCCGGTCGCCTCGTGCGACATTGCCGCTGGCTGCTTTCGAACGATGTCGGGCTCGCTGTGTTCGGCACCAACTCCGAGGCCAACTCTCTTTCTACGGGCGAGAAACTGGAGCTTTTGGGCGCGCTGATCGACGCTGGTCTGCCGGCTGCGCGCATGATGCCAGGAACGGGCTGCTGCGCGTTGCCGGATTCGGTGGAACTCACTCGGGCTGCGGTCGGTTACGGTTGCATGGGCGTACTGATGCTTCCACCGTTTTATTACAAGAACGTCAGTGACGAAGGTCTGTACCGGAACTATGCCGAGATCATCGATCGTGTCGCCGATTCCAGACTTCGCATCTACCTGTATCACATCCCGCCGATAGCCCAGGTGCCGATTACCCTGACGTTGATTGAGCGCTTGTTAAGGGATTTTCCCGGCACCATCGCCGGCGTCAAAGATAGTTCGGGCGACTGGAGCAACACTCGGGCTATGCTCGAGCAGTTCCAGCCTCACGGGTTCGACGTATTTGCGGGTTCTGAACGGTTCCTGCTAGATACCGTCCGTCATGGTGGCGCCGGGTGCATCAGTGCCACCGCCAACGTCAATCCCGCACCGATTGCGCACCTAGCGAAGACCTGGCGAACCGAGGACGCCGATCAGCAGCAGTCGGCACTCAATGAGATACGCGGCGTTTTTGAAGGGTACGTGATGATCCCTGGCTTGAAATCCGCGATTGCCCATTTCGCGTCGGACGAGTCTTGGGTTCGCGTTCGCCCACCGCTCGTCGAAATGCCAAAAGCCCGACGCGAAGAGTTGATTGGCGCACTGACGGACAAGAGGTTCGAGATGATAGACATTGCGTCCGACCAGCAGGGCGTGCCGAACTAATTCGACGGCATGTCCAGCGTGGCGCGAACACGTCCGGCAAGTTCGGCGGGCGAGTAGGGCTTTCGGAGAAGTTCGGCATGAACGCGACGCGTGTTCAGGCTGGACACGGCGAGGTCGGTATAACCCGAGGTAAGCAGTACTCTCAGCCGCGGGTACGCGGTGGTCGCGGCTTCGGCGAGGTCATGGCCGCTCATTCCGCCGGGCATCACGACATCCGTGAACAGGAGGTCGATGTCGGGATTGTCGGCCAATCGCGCGAGCGCCTCGGTACCGTTGGCGGCTGTCGACACGTTGTATCCTAGGTCGGCGAGGGTGGCGCGGGCCAGTTCGCACAGTTCTTCTTCGTCGTCCACGACCAGGATGGACTCGTCTCCGCCCGGGAGAGCGTCGACGACTTCGCCTGCCGCCGGCGCATTCTCGGCTTCACCTTCGACGCGCGGCAGGAAAAGACTTACGCGGGTGCCGCGGCCCGGTAGCGAGTCCACCCGAGCGAAGCCGCCGGAGCGTTTGACGAAGCCGTATACCATTGCCAGGCCCAGGCCCGTTCCCTTGTTTCGCGGCTTGGTGGTAAAGAACGGCTCGAAGACGCGCTCGAGGTCTTCGAGGGGAACGCCGACGCCGGTATCGGTCACGGCAACTTCTATATGCTTGCCCAACCTCGCGGCCGGCTCCTGGCCGATGAATGCCTCGTCGAGTGTGCGATTGCACGTTTCGATTACGAGTTCGCCGCCGCCGGGCATCGCGTCGCGCGCGTTGATCGCCAGGTTGAGCAGGGCGTCCTCGAAATCGCCGGGATCGATGCGCGTGGTCCACAAGTCGGCGGCGAGGCGAAGATTCAGTTCGATGCGGGGTGTCAGCGATCGCGCGAGGAGATTCTCCATTTCCCGCACGATCCGGTTGACGTCGCAGATCCGGGTCTGGGTCGCTTGCCGTCGCGAGAAACCCAGCAACTGGCGCGTCAGCTTTTCGGCGCGCCGGGCCGATTTTCGGATCGAGTCCAGCGAGTGTCGAGCGGCATCGTCGATATCGGCATGGCGTGCGAGGTGGTCGAGGTGCCCGAGAATGATCGCCAGCAGGTTGTTGAAGTCATGGGCAAGGCCTCCCGAAAGGCGCCCGATGGCTTCCATCTTCTGCATGCGGCGCATGGCCATGTCGACGTTCTTTCGTTCGGTCACGTCGGTGAGCGTGCCGGAAGCGCCGGTGACCGCGCCTTGGTCGTCCAGAATCGGGCGCGCATAGACTTCCATCCAGCGCACGTCGCCGTCCCGGTGCACGATGCGGGTCTCGCCCTTGTACGCATCGAGTTCACGCCCGATCAGGCGATGAAACTCGCGCGATTCCTGGTTTCGCAGGTCGAGGTGGACGTAGTCCAGGAACGATTCACCCAGGGCTTCCTCGACCGTGTACCCGGTCGATTCCTCCCAGGCGGGATTGAGAAACATCCAGTGTCCCGCCGTATCTAGCTGGAACACGATCTCGCGAATATTGTCGACCACGGACCGGTACCGCGCGGCGGCCCGGCGAAGTTCGTTCTCCACGTTTTCACGTTCCGCGACCTCGTTGCGCAGTCCTTCCAGCAGTCGGTTCATTTCGCCCGACATGGTGTTGAACGTGGAGGACAGTTCGTTGATCTCGCGAACTCGGCTGCCGGGGGCGACTGCGCCTTTTTCTCCGCGTGACAGCTCCCGGGTCACGCGGTTGAGTCGAACCAGGGGGGCCGTGATCCAGCGGCTGCCGAAAATGCCGGTGCCGATCGCCAATAACAGCGTTGCGAGGATCAGGCCGATGGTCCAGTAGGTGTTCTCGTTGATCGGCGCCATGAAATCGGATTCGGGCACAACGACCAGGGTGCGCCAATCGGGTCCCCGTTCCCTGTCAAAAGGCGTTACTTCGGCGAAGAACCGGCGGCCGTCGTACTCGAAATCGAAGGGCAACGGCGTGTCGATGCCCGAAAGGTCTCCGATGATGGTGTCCATGGCCGAGTCGGCCGCTCGAGCCACCGGGTTATGACTTTCACCGAGGAACATGCGCCGCCAGCCGCCTTCTTCGGCGCCGACGAAAAGGTGCTCGTCGGTGCTTGTTGCAATCAGTTTGCCGGATGGCTCGAGGATGAATGCCTCTCCGGTGCGGCCGATCGACAAATCCTTCAGGTAGTCGTTGATGCGGGAGAGGAAAATATCGGTGGCGGTTACACCTAGAAACTGCCCGTTGTCGCCGTATACCGGTTGACTGGCGGCAACGGCCATGTCCTGTCCCGTAAACAGTACGTACGCATCGCTCCACGCGGAAACACCCGTCTCGCGCGCAGCGGCGTACCAGGGGCGGGTTCGGGCGTCGAAGTCTGGAACGGTCAATAGCAGTTCGCCGCGCCCGCCCGAGTCGTCTACGGCGTATTTTCTGAACGGTCCGGCCTTGAAATCGTCCGTGGCGATAACGTAGAGAAACCCGTCGGTGCCCTCGCGACCCGCGTCGGCAAGGCCGCCGAGCGTGTTGCCGAAGTAGATGCTGGACACCGACTCCTGGCGTTCGATCTGGGATAGGAAAAACCGTTCCATGGCTTTCGGATCGTTCTCGGACAGCAGTCCCTGGGCGATGGCGCTTGCGTTCGCCCGGTTGATCAGGACAGGTATCTCCAGTTGAGCGCGCAAGCGCGACTGGATTTGCCGGGAAATCTCGGAACGCAACTGGGCCACGGCCTCGTTCACGGCAATTCGGCCGTTGCGGAACGAAAGGTAGCCGGTCAACGAGACCGAAACCGTCGTAAGGACCGCGAGAAGCACGATCAGGGTCGTGCGAATCGAGACGTTCACCGGGTATGCCCGTACGTAGTCTGTTTCCCAAGGTGTTTTGCCGGCGCGGCCGCGCCGGCAGGGCTTAGTCTACTCGACTTGTACCGTGATCATTCCATCAATTCGGATTGCGGCGGCGCGTCGCGGCTGCCGCATGGCTTCGTCCGGGTGAACCCGACGGCGCCTCGCTCGCGCGCTCCGTTGCGAGCGGCAGCGACTCGTCTCGTGGCTATTGCAAAGGCGGGTGGTCAAGGGCGGCGGTTCGTCCCGCGCGCCGCGCACTCGAACGTGGGACAGATCATTCTGTCGACGCGCTCAGAGCGGCCGCTGAATACCCGCAAGGCGCGGGTGATGCAAGGTATCGCGACCGCGACCACGCCCAAGAGCAGTCCGAGCCAAATGCCGGTCGCGCCGAGTCCGCGCGAAAAACCCAGGTAAATTGCGATCGGCGCGCCGACACCCCACAGGCCGACCAGGGAGTACACCATCGGCACACGAGTGTCCTTGAGTCCGCGCAAAGACCCGATCGCCACGCCGGCGAGCGCGGATATGCCCTCGATTGGCGCGAGTACGCGAACCAGTATCACCGCGAGCGCGAAAGCCGTCGAGCCCGCATGCTCCGCGCCGAGTACGACGGCGACGATCGAATCCGCGAAGTACCAGACGACAACGATATCGGCAATACAGATCACCGCACCGAACGCGGTTGCCGTGTATACCGTGTCGCGCAACTTGCGATCATTTCCGGCGCCATTCCATCGGGCGACGCGTACGGTGACTGCCTGGGAAATACCGAGCGTCAGCGCGTAGAGTACGCCGGAAAGTCTCAATGCCACCGCGTGCGCCGCGACCGCAGCCGCTCCGAACGTGACCATCACCACCGTGGCGCCGAGAAACACGCCGACTTCGGCGAGCGACGAGATGCCGATCGGCAATCCCGTGGCCCAGCAATCGAAGATACCGCGCCTCGACGGGTCCGTCGCCGGGGAACTGGTGTAGGGAGCCGAGCGACGGACGGACGTCAGCAGCCCCGCGGCCAGCAGGACCGCGATAACGAACGACGACACCCCGGCGCCGGGCATTCCCATGGCCGGCGCTCCAAACCAGCCGAACATGAACATGCCGTTGCCGACGATGTTCGCAGGAATGGTGATCAACGTGCCGATCAGTACGACGTGTGTGCGTTCGATGGCGCTGAACCACGATACGCAAGCGCGTACGGCCAGCATGGGCAGCATGGTCAATGCCATCCAGTGCGCATAACGCGTCGCGTCCGGTAGCACCTTCGCCTCGATACCCAGCAACTCGAGCACGACGGCGCCATGCCATACCGCCGGCGCCAGGAGCAGGCCGAAACCGAGTGTTGCAATCACGACTTCGGCAAAGGTGCCGCGCAGTCGTGCCGTCGAATGGCCGCCGAACTGCGACGAGAGGATCGGCGCGCCCGCCGCGGCCACGCCGGCGGCCAGGTAGAAGAGAATCGAGTACAAGTCGCTGATGGCGGCGCCCGCGCCAAGTTCCAGCGCACCGATCCAGCCCATCATGACGACATCGGTAATCGCCAGGGACATGTTCGCCATTGCCGTCAGGGTCAGTGGCGCGCCGATGCGAACGAGCGCCGGGATCTCTCCGCGCAGACCTGCCGCTCCGGCGAAGTGCGAAAGATCCTCTCTTGTCACCGGACTATCCTGCAATCGGCGTCACCACCGGGAGTCCGATGATCCCCGTAGCGGGAGGTCATTAGGTCGAGTCCGATATCGCGAGCCACGTGCTCGTTCAGAACACGCCTCAGTTCGCGGGTCGAGTGGCGGCGTGTCCGGCGTCTCCTCAGCGGACGGTACGCGGCAGCAGCCCGAAGGAGGTTGCGGCCGGCGACAAATAAGGTCGCGACTCGCTTGTCGATGTCGATGTGTTGTGTAATCCTGACAGTTTCCATGATAGCCGCCAAACGTGTTGGTGAACCCGGATGCAACATAACGTCCGGGCGTCTGCCGGCCGTCGGTCGCGGCGTCAAAATTTCGTCAATGGTTTGATCGGACCGTGGAAGAAAGGCTCAATTTGCTTCTTTTGGGCGGTTTCGAATTGACCGCGGCTGACGGGCGTCCGATTGCCGTGACCGTGAAGAAGGCGCGCGCGCTGCTGTGCTGGCTCGCGTTGCAAGTCGACCACGATCATCCCCGCGAACGCCTGGCCTCGTTGTTATGGAGCGACTCCAGCGAACAACAGGCGCGCCATAGCCTGCGCCAGGCGTTGTCGGCCCTGCGCAAGGCGTCGCCGGTCATCGCCCGCGCACTCGCGGCCGGCCACGACCATGTGCGTCTCGAGAGCGGCGTCATCGAGGTCGATGCGCTGGTCCTGGAGCAACGGGCGCAGCACACCGATACGAATGACGTGCAGCAATTGTTGGGCGTGTATCGCGGAGACTTCCTCGAAGGCATGAACGCACACTCTCCGCCGTTCGACGACTGGCTGATGGAGCGCCGGAATCACTTTCGACAACTGGCGGCGAACCGATTCGAGGAGGCCTTGCTCGAGGCCATGAACGGGAAGCGGTTCGCCGATGCCATACGGCTTGGAATACGGCTGGTCAACCTGGAACCGCTGCGCGAGGACGTGCATCGCGCGCTGATGCAGTGTTACGCCGCCGCCGGGCGCATCCCGGACGCGCTGCAGCAGTACCGCTTGTGCCGTGCCATACTCGAGCGCGAAATCGGTGTGGCGCCGTCCGCGCAGACCGAATCGTTGAAGATTCGATTGATGAGCCAGCGCGGCCGCGAACCGGCGACGGTCGAGGCGGCCGTACGGGAAGAACCATCGAACGCGCCTCCGAGGCGACGGCCCGAATTGAGACAGGTGACGCTGGTGGCCGCGGCGCCGCTGTCGGAATCCGATCGACTGGACCCGCAACGGGAAGATCGCGCGTTGTCGCAACTCTCGGCGCGCTGCGCGGAACTCGCGCGACAGGAAGGATTGGTCGCTCCGATCGTCGGGGGCCATTGCGTGGTCCTCGTTTTCGGCAGCCCGACGACCAGTTCGAACGACAGCATGCGTGCCGTGAACGCCGCCCTGGCGTTGTCGAAAACGGGGGACAGTCGTATCGCCGTGGCATCGGGCCGGGCCGTCGTCCATCCGGGTGACGGCGCCGACGGCGCCGCAATCCGGCGCGTGTCGGGCGCCGTATTGCGGCAGGTCGAGACAATGTGCGATTTCCCGGGTCCCGCGAACGTCGTGATTTCCGAACCGGTGCGCCTCAGCTGCATCGATCACGTGAGCGTTACGGGACCCCTGGCGCAAGAACTTCCGGGCGGCATTCGTACCTGGCGGCTGGAATCGATGGACATGTATCGCCCGGTACGACCGCTGCCGGGCTTCATCGGGCGCCGCCTCGAGCTCGGTCAACTCAAGACAATGCTCGATTTTTGCCGCGACGGGGGCCACGGCCACGTGTTCATGATTCGCGGAGACGCCGGCATCGGTAAATCGCGACTCGTTCACAAGGCAATGGACGAAGCGGCCGGCCACGGTGACCTTTGCGTTCAGTATCGCGTCGGCGCTCCGGCGGGAACCGGCTACGTGGGTCTCGCGGCCGGTCTCCTCAAGAAACTGATCGAGTGGCGGCGCGACGATCCGGTCGCCGAACCGGAAACCGCGCAGGTGCGCGAATATCTCGGGTCGCTGGGCATCGAGAACGAACTGGTGGCGTTCGCCGCGGCGTTGCTCACGCCAATCGACGAGGCGTCCCGGATCGCGGTGTTCGAGAATCTGGATGCCGAGGGACGGCGCGCGCTGGAGCGCCGCCTGCTGGAATCCCTGGTTCGTCGCGTGGTCATCGGGCGGTCGTTGGTGCTCCTGGTCGAGGACATACACTGGGCGGAAAGAAAGTTGTTGACGCAACTCGCCGGCCTGGCCGCACTGACCACCTCTCATCGGTTGGTCCTCGCCATGACGAGCCGTCACGAGGGCGAAGCGCTGAGCGCCACGTGGCGCGGGGCGATGAGCGGCGCGCCGATGACGACCATAGACTTGCAGCCACTTCCGGCGGCGGAATGTCGACGACTGGCGGAACGACTGGCCGGTTCCCAACATCCGCGACTGGACGATTGTGTGATGCGAAGCGCCGGCAATCCGCTATTTCTCGAGCAACTGCTGCTTGCCGCCGATCACGGCGACCTGGCATTGCCGGACAGTATTCAGAGCATCGTCGGGGCGCGCCTCGACGCGCTGACGCCGACACAACGGGACGTTGTCCGCGCGGCCGCGGTTCTTGGAGTTCGATTTCCGTTCAAGGCGCTGCAGCACATGTTGCCCGGGTACGATTCGGATTTCGACGGCCTGCTCGCACACGGGTTGCTGTTCGTCTCCGGCACCGAGGCGCGTTTCCCGCACGAGTTGATTCACCGCGGAATCTACGACGCCACGCTGCGCGAAGACCTAAAGGCACTTCACCGGCGTGCCGCGTCGTTCTACGAATCGATTGATGACTACCGGTTTGCCTGGCACGTGGTGTGCACTGGCGGTGTCGATATGGAATCGACCTGCGAACGGGTTGTCGAGAGGCTCCTCGCGGTGTACGCGTTTGAGCGCGCCGCGGTCTTGCTCGATCGCGCGCTGGCAGAATCACCCCACGCCCACCGGTTGGTCGTGTTGCGAGGGCGCGTATTCCAGCTGACGGGGGCGAACCTCGAGGCGATCGGATGTTTCGAGAAGGCGCTGTCTATCGAGTCGACGCCGCAGGCGGCCATCAACCTCGTCGAGGTCCTGATCATCCTGGACCGTTACGAGGAAGCGTTGTCCCATCTTGCGCGGCTGGATTCGATTCTCGCCAACGAGGACCACGAGAGTCGCGCGAAGGCGGAAATCCTGGCCAGTCGTATCGCTTTTTCGAAAGGCTATATCTCCCGCTGTCTCACGCACGGCAAGAACGCGGTGACCATTGCGCACCGTGCCGGATGCGTCGAACTGGAGATCGAGTCGACGAGCACCATGGCGGATGCGCGCTACCAGCAGGGTCAGATGCACCGTGCCCGGGAATTGTTCGACGAGTGCGTGGCATTGGCCGCCGAACATGACTCGCCAGCCCACCAGGCAATCAATCTTGCCATGCGCGGCTGGGTCAATGTCTACCTCGGCCACATCGAAAAGGGTTTCGACGACTGTCTGCAAGCCAACCGGCTCGCTACGCGAATCGGTCATCGACGTCACCAGGCGCTGACAACCAACGTCCTCGCGCAGGTCTGTTACGAATGCGGCGTCCCGGAACGTGGAATCGGATACGCGCGAGCCAGCCTTGAGATCTGCCAGTCAATTGGCAGCATCCGCTTCGAACTGGAGTCCCGCGGTCTGGTCGGTTACTACGAGTGTGTACGCGGCGACCGCAACGACGGCTTCCTGCAGATTCTCGACGCGGCAAGGAGGATGGTCGACCTGCGTCCCGCTTATGCCGGTCCATGGCTGCTCGGGATTGCCGGCTTTTTCGCGCCGGACCACTCGACAGCCCGTGAACTCTTCGACGAGGGCGAGCGCATACTCGGCGAGATCGATTGCGTGTCGCACAATCCGATTCATTTTTTCCAGCACGCCATCGCACGGATGTTGCTAGAGGACGACGCAAACGAAGCGCGCCGGCTGCTGGATCGGTTCGACGAATATCTCGACAGTCGCGACATTCCCGCGGCCACGACGTACTGCCGCCGGTGCCGCGAGATGCTTGACGCGCCGAGCGACCGACGAACGTCACTCGCCCGGGCGGCGTTCAGCAACGATGCGCCGACCGTTGGTCTCAACTTTCGGTCCATCGGCCTGGAATCCTGACGCGAACGGGCGCCGGGAGGGCGCCATGCCCTTCCCGGCGCCCTGGTGTCATCCCGCGACGCGCTCGGCGAACCGGCGGGTCATGGGACTGAACGGCCGGTGCACGGTCCGTTCGTTGACCAGGTTGCCGGCGAGGCCGTTTTCGCCGGCGCGGATCGCCGCCTCGATAAGCGTCTGCGAGAGAATGTCGCGTTGCGCATTGCTGCCGCCGAAGCGATTGGCGTATGAGCGAATCGGCAGCAGGGCATCGACGACCTCGTCGTAGCGACCCTCGACGAAGGCGATGATCGCGTTGCACGCGGGTACGCCGACCTGCTTCGCCATCATCCGCGTCAGATCGGGATTCGACTCGGCGGCCGCCTTGACGGCCTCGAGCACCTCGCGGGCCTCGGTCAACCGGCCGGCGCCGGCCAGCGCGATTACCGCATGCAGGTCGTTAAAGGCATAGTAGCCATTCTCGTCCGCGGTTTTCGCCGCCCACATGTCGGCCAATGACGCGAAGCGCCCGGATACGTCCACGCCCTGCATGTAAAGGCGCCACAGCAACGCACTGCCGTCCAGGAGTTGCATCGAAACCCCCGACGGTTCGGGAATGACCTGCTCGTCGTAGAGCGCCGCGGCACCGTCGAAATCGCCCGCCTCCATGTGGAACAGGGCGAGATGCCACCAGTTGTGGAAGGCGAAGCCGTTGTCCGGAGACCAGTTCGGTGACGTCGAACGCAGGAACGTCTTGCCTTCGTCATAGCGATTCTGCATTTCCATTACGTGCGCGAGCGCGTGGACGGTCCATCCGTCCCGGGCCTCGATGGCCAGGGCGGCGCGAGCGGCTTCCTCGGCCCGCTCGAAGTGATTGCATTCCTCCAGGCCGAATGCCTGCATGCCGAGGATGAACGAGTAGCCTGGCACGTCCTTGTCCCAGTGCGCGAGAACGCGGCCGACGCGGTCGCGGAGATTGACGGCGTCGCCGAGGAGGAAATCCGTCAGGTGTCCGCACTGCACGGCCAGGGCGTCCCGGGGGTGCGCGGCCAGCACCCGGTCCCAGGTGGCGCCCGCCTCGTGCCAGCGCCCTTCCATCCAGTAACGGGCGGCGGCGGTCAGCGCTTTCTCCCGCCAGGTGGCCTTGCCGGCCAGTGCCTCGGCCCTGGTGATGCTGTCTTTGATGTGCGGAATCAACGCTCGCTCGCTCATCATCAGCATGGCGCTGGCGTTGAACACGTGGCCCATGACGAAATCCGGCTCTGCCTCGACGGCTGCCGTCAGGGTCTCGGTCGGATCGCCGAAGTAGCTCTGAAACTGGTAGATCGCCTTTTCATAGGCGGCCCGGGCCGATTCCGAGCACCAGGACATGGGGACGCCGCGTGCGTCGGTAACGGTTTGCGGGTTGTTGGTCATGATCGACTCTCCATCGCTTGTGTAGGGTGGTCAATCGCACATCGTCCGTGCGATAGCTCCGAACTCTAGGCGTGCGACGTCCTCAAAGCGTGGCCGAGATCGTCAACGAACCGTCAAAGTGCCTCCGCCGGGCCTTTTGGGTGTCTGGACGCTTGTGCGCGGGCCCGGACGCGTCGCGCGAGGTTGTAATAGAATGGCGCGCCGGCGTAAACGAGTGGAGGGCACGTGCAGACGGGATCCCCGGAGGGTTTTTTCGAATTGTGGCCGACGCTTTTCCTGCAGCGGGACATTCCCGGCAGCGAGGCGGCCAACGAGCGGTTGGCGCGCCTTATCCTCGAGAAAGAGGGGCGCGAGACGGCGCTGACCACGGAGTATGCGACCTACAACCTGTTCGAGAGCGAAGATCCGGCGGTCCAGTGGCTGCGCCAGTGCGTGAACAAGACCATCGCCGATTACCTGCGCCGTCTCGGCATCGATTACGATGTCAATTGGCGCTTGCAGGGCTGGGCAAACGTGAACCGCGCCGGCGACTATCACAACCTGCATAATCACCCCCACAGTTACCTGAGCGGGACCTACTACGTCCGGGTGCCGACGGTCTGGCCGCCACGCCGGGGCAGGGCGGACCTCGATCCGGGCGCCATTTCGTTCTTCGATCCACGACCCCAGGCCAACGTGGTCGCCATCCGCAATGACGGCCAGGTCAATCCCGAGCACCGTATCGACCCGCGCGCCGGCATGATGCTGTTATGGCCTTCGTTCCTGCATCACCTGGTGCATCCGAATCTCTCCGATGAATTAAGGATATCGATCTCCTTCAACGTCATCCTGAAGTGGTCGGACGACTATCTGCCCCGGCAATAGGCCGAACCAGGCGAAACCCATGCTTCGCTATAATGCGGTTATCGTTCGGATTAACCACGGGAGAATCCAGGTGATGAGAACTGTCGTCGATCGAATACGTCGCGTGGCGCCGCGAGTCGGCTGCCTGGTTCTTGCCGGTACGCTGGCCGTTGGCACCACGCACGCCGAATCCACCGCCGGCGTGAAAAAATACGACCCGGCTACGGTATCGGGTGAGATCGCCAAGGGCGGCTACGTGCTGATTCTCCAGCATGCGGCGGCCGGAGAGCCCGAGGCTTCGAACGGGTGCGGCGACACGCTGTCGGCAACGGAGCGCGACGTCGCAAACGCCATCGGCAAAGGTTTCCGGGCGAGTGGCATTCCCGTTTCAAGGGTGGCCGCGAGCGCGCGTTGTGCCGCCGTGGAAACGGCGCGGGCGCTGGGTCTGGGTACGGTCGAGGTCGATGCGGATCTCGACCCGGTTGCCGTGGACACGACGGACGCCGCCGAGGTGGGACGGTTGAAAAGCATGTTGGCGGTGGAGACGGCCGCGGACTCGAACGTGTTGCTCGTCTCGCACCGAGACAACGTCAATCGGTTGCTCGGGATCGACGTGACCTCGGCGCCGGGTACGTTGCACGTGCTTCGGCGCGGCGACGGCGCGGTGGCCTACGTGGGGTCAGTCGCCCCGAACGAATGGCCTGCCGGCGGCGGAAATTGAGCCTTGAGCATGGCTTGCGCCGGCTTCTCCTGGCCGCTCCCGGCTAGACGCCCCAGCGCAGCGCGGCGGTGTGCACCGGCGCGTCCCACAATTCCAGCAGTTCGTCGTCGACCAGTGACACGGTGAGCGAGCATCCTGCCATGTCGAGGGACGTGACGTAGTTGCCCACGAGGGAGCGCACCACTTCCACGCCGCTGCCGGCCATGGCGCGCCGGGCGGCATCGTACATCAAGGTCAACTCCATCAGCGGGGTGGCACCGAAACCGTTGACCAGCAGAATCGCGCGGGCGCCTTGCGACGGCGAGAGGTCTTCCAGTATCGGTGTCATCAACTGTCCGGCGATTTCGTCGGCACCTTGAATCGCGAGGCGGCGGCGGCCCGGTTCGCCGTGAATGCCCACGCCCATCTCCATTTCGTCGTCGGCGATGTCGAAGGTGGGTTTGCCGGCCGCCGGCACCGTGCAACTGGTCAGGGCCACCCCCATCGAAGCGGTGTGCTCGTTGACCCGTTCGCCGAGTGCCGTACAGTCAGCAAGACCGTCACCGCGCTCGGCGGCTGCGCCGACGATTTTCTCCACGATCAGCGTTCCCGCCACGCCCCGGCGGCCCGTGGTAAAGGTGCTGTCCTCCACCGCGACGTCGTCGTTCGTGATCACCGAGGCGTGTTGTCCGTCGTACATTTCGGCGGCCATCTCGAAGTTCATGACGTCACCGGCGTAATTCTTGACGATGAACAAAACGCCGGCGCCGCTGTCCACCGATTCGGCGGCGGCGAGCATCTGGTCGGGGGTGGGCGAGGTGAATACCTGGCCGGGACACGCCGCGTCCAACATGCCGCGGCCGACGAATCCACCGTGCAGCGGTTCGTGTCCGCTACCGCCGCCGGATACCAAGGCAACCTTTCCCGGCGGTGTGTCGCCGACGCGTGCGATGTAGGCGGGTTCCGGGTTGTAGCGCACGATATCGGCATACGCCGCGGCAAAGCCCTGCAGGCTCTCGGCGAGAACATTGTCGACGTCGTTGATCAGTTTCTTCATTATGCCTCCTGCCGTCGGGATTGGCGGTCGAGAATCGGGATCCGCAAGGGGTCTATTCGATCAGCCGATACAGGCGGCGCACCGTGTCGCGAACCAGCGCCTCCATCTCGGCCTGTTTTCGTTCATCGTCCAGCACCGGCACGCGGATGTGGAGCGTACGCATCTGCCGCGGCTGCTCATGCCTTTCCTCGGCGACTTCCGGATGGGCGGCGTGGTACCGGTCGAGAAACTGGGATTGTTCTTCAGGCGACAGGTGACACACTTCGAATATGGCGTCGATGTGCCGCGCCGGAAGAGGCGTGGGGTCCGAGGGGTTGGTGATCTGCGAAATGAAGCTCTTGTGCGTTCCGGTGGCTTCGGCGATTTTCTGCCGGATGCCCGACGGCCGAGTGTCGATGAACTGGCGCAGCACCGACTTGTATTCCGCGAGCCGGTGCTGTCTGGATTTTCGTGCTGCCGCCATGATCCGGGTTCCGGTCCTGTTCAGATCGATGCGATCGCCGCCTTGACCGTCGCGATAGACGCCGGTGGCACGGACAAGGTACGAATGCCGGCACCGACAAGCGCCTCGATGCAATCCGCGCGGGCCGCCGTTTCCCCGCACACGCTGACTTCCTTGCCGGTGTCGGCGCCGTGTTTCGCGACGCGGGCGATCAACTCGATAATGCCCGGGTGGAGCGGATCGAGCAACGCGGCGGTGCTGGCATTGTCGCGACCCGCAGCCAATACGTACTGTGCAAGATCGTTGGTGCCGATGGAGAAGAAATCGGCATCGAAGGCTTCGATCGCCAACGCCGCGGCCGGCACCTCGACCATCATGCCGAGCGCCGGTCGCTTCGTGGGGACGCCGGCGGCGTCCAGTTCGTCGATGACTTCCCGAAGCAACGCGCGAACCTCGTCGAGTTCGCGCGGGAACGTTATCATGGGCACCATCACCTTGAGCGTGCCGTGAATCGCCGCCCTGGCCAGTGCGCGAAGCTGCACCCGAAACACGTCCTTGTGCCGTAGCGACAGGCGTACGCCGCGCAGACCGAGAAACGGATTGCTCTCGCCGTCGAGCGTGACGCCGGCCACCGGCTTGTCGCCGCCGGCATCGAGGGTGCGGATGGTGACGGGCTTGCCTTGCGCCCAGGTCAGCAGGCGCCGGTAGAAGTCGAACTGGATTTCTTCATCCGGCAGTTCGTCTCGTCCCTGGAAAAGGAACTCGGTTCGGGTGAGACCGACGCCGTCGCAACGGTTCGGGTCGATTTCGTCGACGAGCGAAGGCGAGTCGATGTTGACCAGTACCCGCACCACCTCGCCCGCGATCGTTCGAGCGGTCTTGCCGGCGTGACGTTCAGCTTCCTCCGCGATCGCGCGGGCCTGTTCGACGCGCCGGTCGTAGTGCTCACGCGTTCGGCTCTCGGGCCGCAGGATCAATAGCCCGCTCTCGGCGTCGACGATTGCCGGTGCGCCGTTCTTCACGTCGTCGGGATCGATCCGGATATCCACCAGCATGGCCACCCCGCGCGCCCGGGCCAGCATCGCGGCATGGGTGTTGGGGCTGCCGCGAAAGGCGGCGACGGCGACGACGCGCTGCCAATCGGTCTGGAGAAACTTCGAGGGCGTCATTTCGTCGACAACCAGGATGGTGCCGTCGGCGACGCTGTCCTCCGTCGCGGCATCCGGCGCGAGCGCCGTCATGACCCGTTCCTCGAGGTCTCGCAGGTCCGCCGCGCGGTCTCGAAGGTAAGCGGTCTGGGCGGTCTCGTAATCGCCGATTTCCGCGTCGAGATGGGCGGTCCAGGCGGCGTCGGCCGCCTCGCCGCCGCCGATGCGCTGCCGGACGGGCGCCAGGAAGTCTTCGTCGTCGAGCAGGTTGATCTGGAACTGGATGACCTCGGCGGACAACTGGTCTGCACCGGTGACGAGCGAGTGGAGCTGGCTCGCTGCCGTCGCGATGGCAGCATCGAAATCGCGGCGTTCCGTTTCGCGATCATGAGCGACCCGGCCGGCCGAATGGCGATGGCTGGACACGCACAGTCGCCCCGCTGCGATGCCGGTCGAGGCGATCTGCGCCGGGATGCGCGTCTCTCCGGATGACTTGAATTCCGGTTCGCCGACCGGCTGCGGGGCGGCCACTCTCGTCGCGTCGGTGCCGGTCGCGACAGGTTCTTCGTCGAAATCGCGCCTGACGAAGTCGACCAGCGCGGAGACCGCGTCGCCGGCCTGAACGCCTTCGGCGCGAAAGTGAATGACCGACTGCGCAACCGCCTTGAGTTTCATCAGCCGCGCGGTGCTGCGCGCCCGGATCCATTCGCCCTCGTCGCCCAGGCGCACTTCTATCTCGGCCTCGAAACCGGCGGCGAGCTGCGCCATGCGCACGGCCGGGCGAGCGTGCAGCCCGGTCGGGTTGGTAATGACGACGCGCGCCTCCGATCTCATATCGCGTCCTCCGCGGCACTGACCACGGTTGGCAGGTCGCTGCCTATCGACGCCTCGGTCGCGGCCATCACCGCGCCCTCGACGATGGCGGCGTTGCAGATGGTCACCATCGGCCGACGCGAGGCTTCGAGCAACTCGATGGCCATCTCGGTGTTCATCTCGGCGCCGCCGAGATCCACGAGCACCGCCACGCCGCGCGTCGACCATGCTTTCTCGATACCCTCGTGGATGCCGGCCACGTCCGTGCCCAGTCCGCCCGCGCCGTTTCCGCCGCACCAGGCCAGCGGAACGCTTTCCCCGACCATCTGGTGAACCATGTCCGCCGCGCCCCGGGCGACCAGCGGCGAATGGGAGACAATGACGATGCCGACGTTGCTGGAGTGGTTGTCTGTCATGGTTTGGCTCCGAGCGCTTGGCAAACGGCCTCGATAATCAATTGTGCCGAGCGGGCGCCGGGATCCAGGTGCCCGATACTGCGCTCGCCGAGGAACGACGCGCGCCCCTTGCGCGCCAACATGTCACGGGTCGATTCCAGGCCCTGCGAGCCGGCCTGGCGAACGGCGGCGAGTGTTACGGCGGGATCGTCGCCATTCGCGACACAGGCTTCGAGCGTTTTGCTCACGGGCAACAGCACGTCGAGCATGGTCTTGTCGCCGGGTTCGGCCTTGCCGCGCCGGCACACGGCGTCGATACCGGATCTCAGGGCGGCGGCCATGTCATTCACGCCGGGGTCGCTGCCGAGCGACTTGCCGCCGGTCATCAGCAGTGAGCCGTACAGGGGTCCCGAGGCGCCGCCGACTTTCATCACCAGCGTCATGCCCGCCTTTTGCAGCGCGCTGCCGGGATCGAGGGCGTTCAGCTCGTCGGCCATCTCGGCGACCGCGTCGAAACCGCGGCGCATGTTCACGCCGTGGTCGCCGTCGCCGATGGCCTGGTCCAGGTCTGTGAGCTCGTCCGCGTTGTCTCGAATGACCTGCGCGAGGGTTTGAAGAAGGGTGCCCGGGTTTATCATGGCTCGATTTCCCGTGGGAGATTGTTGTTCAACCGATTGTACGTTGGCGAGCATCAGGCAGTCTCCGCGATACGCCGGCCGGCGTTGTCGAATAACAAGGGGTCTTGCAGCCGTACCGCGACCCGGTCGCCGACCGCCAGGTCGGACAGCGGATCGGCCAGGGTCACCAGCTTGTGCTCGCCTAGCGCGATGTGCAGATGGTTCTGGTCGCCCAGGTGTTCGATACGTTCGATTGTCGCACCGGAACCGTGATCGCGCGTCAACTCGATGTGCTCGGTGCGAGCGCCGATGGTTGCCGCCGATGCCGGCGCGGCGTCGAGCGGCAGCGCGTCGGCGGGAACCAGGTTCATCGCCGGCGAGCCGAGCCGTGACGCAACGTAGGTGTCGTGCGGTCGTTCGTACACCTCGCGCGGCGTGCCGAGTTGAACCAGGCTGCCGTCGCGGATCACGCCGATGCGGTCGGCGAGCGTCATGGCCTCGATCTGGTCGTGGGTGACGTACAGGATCGTGGCGCCCAGTTCGCGCTGGATTCGCTTCAACTCGAGTCGAAGCTCGGTACGCAGCTTGGCGTCGAGGGACGACAGGGGTTCGTCCATCAGGTAGACCGACGGATCGCGCACCAGCGCCCGGCCGATGGCGACGCGCTGCATTTCTCCACCGGACAGCCGGGTCGCCTTGTTCTCCAGTTTGTGTTCGATTCTCAGGAGCGAGGCGATCTTGCGTACCTTGTCACGGATCACGTTCTCGTTCGTGCGTCGCGCGGGCGAGCGCAACGGAAACGCCATGTTGTCATAGGCGGTCATGTGCGGGTATAGGGAATACTGCTGAAAGACGAAGGCCACGTCGCGGGCGGCAGGCGGCTCCGACGTCATGTCTTCTCCGCCAATCAGGATGCGGCCGGCATCGGCCTTCTCGATTCCCGCCACCAGACGAAGCGTGGTTGTCTTGCCGGCTCCCGTGGGACCCAACAGGACCAGGAACTCGCCGTCGGCAATGGCGAGGTCCATGTCCGTCACGGCGCGCGTGTCCCGATAGGACTTGGATACCCCCTGCAGGATTACTTCAGCCATGGCTATTCTCCCGGTACAGCGCGCTGTCGAGAGCGCGGCCGGACTCGGCATCGAACAGTGCGAGCCGGTCGGTATGAAACTCGAGCCCCACAGTTTCTTCCGGCGCGACCCGGATCCGCGACGGCAGCCGTGCCTTCAGGCGTCCGTGGTCCGTATTCACGGTGACGATCTGGTTGGTGCCCAGGTATTCCGTTTCGAAGACGCGCCCGCGAAGCGGCGAGCGATCCGTGAATCGAACATGCTCGGGACGGATTCCCATGGCGAGCGGGGAGGGCGGGCGTGATTCGAACATGCGAGGTATGCGAACGGGTCCGTCGCCACCGATGGAAACCTCGCATTGGCCCGACTCGATGCCGGCCTCAAATCGCAGGAAGCTCATCGGCGGGCTGCCGATGAAATCGGCAACATACATCGATAGCGGCCGGTCGTAGATTTCCTGGGGCGAACCGATCTGCTCGATGACACCGTGGTTCATCACCATGATTCGGTCGGCAATGGACATCGCCTCGAGTTGATCGTGGGTGACGTACAACGTGGTCGCGTGCATGCGCTCGTGAAGCAGTCGCAATTCGCCGCACATGATTTCCCGCATTTCCGCGTCCAGCGCGCCGAGCGGCTCGTCCATCAGGAAGGCCTTGGGTTCGCGAACGATGGCGCGTCCCAGGGCCACCCTCTGGCGGTCGCCGCCGGACAGCGACGAGACCGGTTTATCGAGCAGGTGCTCTATACGCAGCAGTCGGGCGGTCTCCT
>JAUIEZ010000072.1 GCA_030429665.1 Gammaproteobacteria bacterium
TGAAGCTGGTGGTGCGCGAGAGCCGCGAGAAGTTGTCGATCCCGGGCGGCTTCATCGTGCGCACCGCCGGCGAGTCCGCGGAGTGCGACGACATGCTCCAGGATATGCAGTTCCTCAAGCGTATCTGGGAGCGGTCACAGAAGCTCATGGACGAGGTCGGCACCGGTCTGGTCCACGAGGATCTGCCACTGGCCATGCGCGCGCTTCGCGACCTGGTCACGGAGAATATGGAAAAGATCCGTATCGACTCGCGCGAGACATACCAGAAGGCGCGCGGCCTGGCCCACGAGCTGGTGCCCGAGGTGCTGGAGAAAATGGAGTACTACCCGGGCGAGCGGCCGATATTCGACCTCTACTCGGTGGAAGACGAGATCCAGCGGGCGCTCGACCGCATGGTGCCGCTCAAGTCCGGCGGCTACCTGGTCATCGACCAGACCGAGGCGATGACCACGATCGACGTCAATACCGGCGCCTTCGTGGGGCGGCGCAACCTCGAGGAAACGCTGTTCAAGACCAACCTGGAGGCGGCGCAGACCATCGCGCGCCAGCTCCGGCTGCGCAACATCGGCGGCATCATCATCGTCGACTTCATCGACATGGAACAGGAGGAGCACCGCCGGCAGGTGATGCGCGCGCTGGAGAAGGCATTGGCGCGCGACGGCGCGCGCGCCCACATTGCCGATATGTCGGTGCTCGGCCTGGTCGAGATCACCCGCAAGCGCACCCGCGAGAGCCTCGAGCGCATGCTCACCCAGCCGTGTCCCGCCTGCGCCGGACGCGGCGTGCAGAAAACGCCGCAAACCGTTTGCTACGAGATTTTCAGGGAGATACTGCGCGAATCGCGCCAGTTCGAGGCGCAGGGTTTCATGGTGCTTGCCGCGCAGGTGGTCATCGACATCCTGCTCGACGAGGAGTCCACGGGGCTGGCCGACCTGCAGGAGTTCATCAAGCGTCCGATCCAGTTGCAGGTCGAGCCCGCCTATACCCAGGAAGTGTTCGATGTGGTGCTGGTATAAGGTCGTCCCCCTGGTGATCGGCGCGTTGCTGTGGAGCGCTCCGGCGCACGCCGCGTTCTGGCAGGCGACCATCAAGCTCGGCGACTGGCAGGCGCACGCCGAGACGAATCGCCTGATCGAGCTCGACGCCATCCGCGATTTGCTGGCGCGCTTCGAGGAAAAGGAGGGCAATACCGTCACCATCCGCTACCCCGGCGGCGACGCCGGCAGCGCATGGGCCGTTCAGTTTCGAAACCGCCTGGTGGCCTACGGCATACCCTCGAGCTACATCGCGATGATGCCGGGCTCGGGCGGGCTGGATATTCTCCACGTGAGCCTGACCAGCCCGGACTGACATGACGTTTCGCTGCGCCGTCGTACAGACGTGTTCGGGCATCGACATCGATGCCAATCTTGCCGTCGCCGGGAAACGTATCGCCGAGGCGGCCGCCGACGGCGCAGAGCTCGTCGCGCTGCCTGAGAACTTCGCGCTGATGCCCGACGGCGCCCGATCGTTGATAGCCTGTGCAAGGGATCGTGCCGACGACATCGACGCGTTTCTCGCCGGGTGCGCCCGCGAGCACGGCGTCATCGTTGTCGGCGGGTCTTTCCCGACGCCGTCCGCGGACGAGAACCGCATCCACGGTACCTGTCGTGTATATGACGCAACTGGCGCGCGGCTGGCGAGCTACGTCAAGATGCACCTGTTCGACGTGGTCGTGTCCGACAACGAGTCCTACCGCGAGTCCGACTACACCGCCCACGGCGACGCGATCGTCGACGTGCACACGGATCTCGCCCGCATCGGCCTGAGTATCTGCTACGACGTACGTTTCCCCGAACTGTACCGCGAGTTGGCGCGGCGGGGCGCCCGCATCCTCGCCGTGCCCTCCGCGTTCACCGTGCCCACCGGCCGCGCCCATTGGGAAGTTCTGCTGCGCGCCCGCGCCATCGAGAACCAGTGCTTCGTGGTCGCGCCGGCCCAGTTCGGGGAGCACGAGAACGGTCGCAAGACCTACGGAGACAGCATGATCGTCAGTCCCTGGGGCGAAATCCTGGTTCGTCGCGAACATGGCGAAGGGGTGAGCTGCGCGGAGATCGATCTCGGTATGCTGGAGAAGGTGCGCGAGCGTCTGCCGGCGCTGGATCATCGAAGAATGTAACGCCGTCACTGGCGACGTGTACCGCGAGCATACTGCGGGTCGCGCCATACCGATTCCCGACCGCAACCTCGATGCAAAACGCTATCACGTCGTACCGACGTGTCGACGCGTCGTTCACGCCGCGCTTTGGCTTCCACCCGCGAAGCGACCGGGATCGACGCGGACGGATCGAGGCTGCCCGCATTCTGCAAGGCGCGCGCTCATTCGGTATGATGCGAACCTCCCCGAACCTGCGAGACCGGACCGGCGAGTAGTCCATTTCATGACAGCGACCGACAAGCGACGACGTCTTCGCGCCGTGTTGAACGGCGACCACTGCGTATTCCCGGCCTCCGTGTTCGACCCGATCTCGGCGCGGCTCGCCGAGGACCTCGGCTACGAGCTCGGTATGTTCGCCGGTTCCGTGGCTTCAATGACCGTCCTCGGTGCGCCCGACCATATCGTGCTCAACCAGGCCGAGCTGGCGGAGCAGTGCCGGCGTATCTGCCGGGCGGGCGGTTTGCCGCTGGTGGTGGATGCCGACCACGGCTACGGCAACGCCCTGAACGTGGCGCGCACGGTCGAAGAGTTGGAAATCGCGGGGGTATCGGCGCTGACCATCGAGGACACCGAGCTGCCCATGGCCTGGGGCACGCCCGGCACCACGCGCCTGGTGCACGTCAACGAAGGCGTGGGAAAGATGAAGGCCGCCCTCGACGCGCGACAGGACGAGTCGCTGGTGATCGCCGGCCGCACCAGTGCCGCGAAGGTCTCCGCTATCGCGGACGCGGTGGAGCGCGTTGGGGCGTACCAGGATGCCGGCGTGGACATGCTGATGCTGGTGGGCGTGAAAACCCGCGCCGACCTCGATGCCATCGCCGCCGTCGCGACGGTGCCGCTGATGCTCGGAGGCGCCGGCGCCGAGGTGAAGCAGGCCGAGTATCTCGCCAGTCGCGGCGTGCGCGTTTGCCTGACGGGTCACCAGCCCTTCATGGCGGCCATCCGCGCGGTGCACGATACGCTCAAGGCGCTTCGCGAGGGCGTCGCGCCGTCGGACCTCGCCGGACTGCCGGACGCCGAACTGGTCAAGTCGGTGACCCGTGACGACGACTACCGCGAACGTATTCGGCGCTACCTCGAGTCGTCATGACATCGCGACCGGACGATACCGCGCAGGCGAAACGATGAAAACTCCGCGCGAGTGTCACGCCGCGTTCGACGTGCTCGACACGCTGCCCCGGGTTCGTCTCGCCGGCTCGGTAACACCGCTGGAGACGTTGGGCAACCTGTCGACCCACGTGGGCGGCGCGCCCCTCGTCGTCAAGCGCGACGACCTGACGCCCCTGGGCATGGGCGGCAACAAGGTGCGTCAGCTCGAGTTCTACCTGGGAGAGGCGCTGGCCGGCGGCGCCGACACGGTGCTGATCACGGGCGCCGTCCAGTCGAACTACGTTCGCCTCACCGCGGCGGCCGCCCGTCGCCTCGGCATGCGTTGCCACGCGCAGCTCGAGGCGCGGGTCGACCGTCATGACGCCGCCTATCGCGAGTCCGGCAACGTGCTCCTCGATCGCATATTCGGCGCGACGATACACCACTACGACCAGGGAGAGGACGAGGCCGGCGCCGACGCGCGCCTGGAATCCATCGCCGCGACCCTGGCGGCCGACGGGCATCGCCCGTACGTCATCCACCTCGGCCCCGGTCATCCCTCGCTCGGCGCGCTCGGCTACGTCGACGCGGCGCGAGAACTGGTGGCGCAGACCGAGTCGGTGGGCCTCGACGCGGGCCACGTGGTCGTCGCCTCGGGAAGCGGCGCCACGCACGCCGGGCTCTTGTTCGGTCTACGCTTGTTCGGCGCGGACCTGCCGGTCACCGGCGCCTGCGTGCGGCGCGACGCTTCCCGACAGCGGGAGCGCATTGCGTCGCACTGCGAAAGCCTGGCCGAACTGCTCGGCGTGCGCAATCCCGTGACGGCAGCGGACATCGTCTGTGACGACCGCTTTCTTGCGCCGGGATACGGGCGCAGCGGGCCGGCCGCGCGCGAGGCGATCGCGCTGGCCGCGCATTGCGAGGGATTGCTGGTGGATCCGGTCTACACCGCCAAGTCGCTCGCCTGCGCAATCGACATTGCCGGAACGCGCGCCACGGCGGGTGCCGTGCTGTTCCTGCATACCGGCGGCACGCCCGCCGTGTTCGGTTACGCCGACGACGTGCTCGCCGCCGTCAACGCCGCGCCATCGACTTGATCCGGGCGGCGGCGCGACGGAACAGCGAGCGTGCCGGCGCCTTGCCGCGACCTTCGCGAAGCTTTTTCATGTAGTCCGAACCTTCCGCCGCCGACAGTGCTTCGACCGGTGTCAGCGCCCAGTCGTCGGAATCGTAGCCCATGGTGTCGAGGAAATCCGAGATGATGGGCCGGAAGAACGCGACATCCTCGTCGGTGAACCAGCGTCGCCAGTTGCCATGGCCGCGGGTGCGCACCACGCGCTGGTGCTCGTCGGGTACCGCGATATCGCCGGCCAGCGTCAGGCCCAGGTAGTCGCTCACGGCATCGAGACGGCCGTCGACGAAGTCCTCGTATCGCAGCACGTGCAGGTGTTCGCGGATGCCGCCGGCGGCGCGACCGAGGATGCCGTACCAGTTGGATTGCCAGGCGGCGAGGTGCTCGCGGTTGTCGGTCATGGTCCCCGCGACCAGGTCGATGAAGGCGGTGCCGGCGGGATCCGCTTCTTTTCGCCGGGTGCGCGCGAGGGCCTCGACGAACTTTTCGTTCGTGCTCTTGTGGCCGAACCAGTGGTAAAAAAAGTTGCTGATGATGATGTCGCGCGGGTCACGCACGATCCAGACCGCGCGGTCATACCGCCCGGCGTTGGCGAAGATGTCGTCCCAGCGCGTCTCGTCCGTCGGAAACACCAGGTTCTTGGTTACCAGCGGCCCGCTGCCCGACGTGATGCGCCGGTGCAGCGCCCGGTCCTCGGCGCCGGTGGCCTTGCCCGGTTCGAAGTGTAGCGCGGCGTCGTCGCCGAGGGCCTCTTGGATCTTGTAGGCGAGCGCTGTGGTGCCGCTCTTGGCCAGCCCAAGCACCAGGACCTTCATGGCGATGCCGGCCGTCCGGATCGTATCAGCGAGACGATCTCCGCGTGCAGCGCGGGCGTCGCGCACGCCAGTACGTGGCCGCTGGAGCCGGTGCCGAGCGGCTCGCCGTTCCAATCGGTGATGATGCCGCCGGCCCCTTCCACGATCGGCACGAGGGCCATGTAGTCGTAGGGTTCCAGGTCCGCTTCCATGACGGCGTCGGAGAAACCGGACGCGAGCAGTCCATAGCCGTAGCAGTCGGTGCCGAAGGCGCGCGCCCGGGCGCTGCGGCTGATGCCCTGGAACACGGCCCAATCGGCGTCGTCGAACATGTCCGGCGTGGTTGCCAGCATCACCGCCTCGTCAAGCGACTCGACGTCGGATACACGGCATGGCTTGCCGTTGTACGTCGTGGGACGTCCGCGCATACCGATCCAGCGTTCCTCCTGGCAAGGAATCTCGATCACCCCGAGTACCGGCGTGGACTCGTGGATCACGGCAACGAGACTGCCGAACAGCGGCTTGCCGGAGACGAAATTCTTGGTGCCGTCGATGGGATCGACAATCCACGTCCAATCCGACTCTCCCTTGCGCACGCCGAACTCCTCGCCGATGATGCCATGGTCCGGGTGGCGTTCGCTCACGCATTCGCGCATGCGCCGTTCGGTTTCGCGGTCGGCCACGGTGACCGGCGTGCGGTCGGCCTTGCGATCGACGTCGAGTGGACGGCGAAAATACTCGCGGGTCGTCGCCCGGGCGATATCGGCCAGGGTCATGGCGGTCTCGACGATGCGCTCGTCGGGCTGTATGGATTCGGTCATGGGTTGCCTGCTGGTTCACCGCGACGCGAGCTGGTGCGGGCGGATGTGGCGGCCGGTGAAAAGCGCTATATTCTACCGGTAATTCCGTCCCGAATCCCCATGCCGGTTGGAGGTGCTCGCCGTTTATGCGTGTCAAAGAGTTTGCCATCGATTTTTCCCGTGACGGGCTCGAGCTCGACGAACTCGATCCCGACCCGGTGAAGCAGTTCTCCCGTTGGTACGACGAGGCGGCCGCCGACGGCATCGCCACGCCGAATGCCATGAGCCTGGCCACCGCCTCGCGGGACGGTGTTCCCACCATTCGTACCGTGCTTTTGAAGCTCTACGATGAGCAGGGTTTCGTGTTCTTCACCAATTACGGCAGCACGAAAGCGAAACAGATCGAGGAGAACCCCAATGCGGCGTTGCTGTTTCCCTGGATCTCCCAGGGGCGGCAGGTGAAGATCACCGGCGCCGTCGAACGCGTTTCCACCGCCGAATCGTTGAGCTATTTCCTCTCGCGCCCGCGCGGCAGCCAGATCGGCGCCTGGGCGTCGAACCAGAGCAGCATGATCAGCTCGCGCTCGGTTCTCGAGAAAGGATTCAGCCAGATGATGGAGAAGTTCAAGAACCGCGAGGTGCCGCTGCCCGATTTCTGGGGTGGATACCGCGTCAAGCCGCGTGTCTTCGAATATTGGCAGGGGCGCAGCAACCGGCTGCACGATCGATTCCAGTATCACCCGAACGAGACCGGCGGTTGGACGATTCACCGGGTGAGTCCCTAGTGTCCCAGGCGCATGAGCGCCTCGACGTGGTGGACGAGAACGACCGCGTCATTGATACCCTGACGCGGGGCGAGATTCACCGGCGCGATTTCATGCATCGCGCGGTGCACCTTTTGGTGTTCAACGCTGCGGGGGCGCTTTTCCTTCAGAAGCGATCCCACGCCAAGGACAACAACCCGGGGCTATGGGACTCCTCGGTATCGGGTCACGTCGACGCCGGCGAGGATTACGACGACTGCGTGGTGCGCGAGGCGTGCGAGGAGATCGGCCTCGCGCTCGCGCGGCCGCCGCGGCGGTTGTTCAAGCTGAAGGCCTGTGCCGGCACCGGGTTCGAGCATACCTGGGTCTATCGATGTCGTGCGGAAGGACCATTCCGGCTCGATCCCGCGGAGATCGACGAGGGACGCTGGGTTTCGGTCGGCGAGCTCGACCGCTGGATCGGGCAGCGAGCCGGGGACTTTGCCGAGACCATGCACTTGATCTGGCCCGCGTTTCGACGCGGCGCCTAGAAACGTCCGCCGCTCGTTGCGGGGACCGGCTTCGATACCGGTCGGTTTGACCCGAGGCGCCGGATCAACCGTATGCCCGGCGCACTTCCTCGCCAATGATGGCGACGCCGCGCCGCACCTTGTCGGCGTCACCGGCATAGCTGACGCGGATGCACTCGTGACGATGCGGCCAGTCCTCATCGAGACCCGGAAAGAAATGTTCGCCGGCGATGACGTAGACGCCGCGGGCCTTGAGGCGTTCGTAAAGTTCCAAGCTGGTGATCGGCAGCCCGGCGAACCAGACCCAGAGAAAGATCGCGCCCTCGGGCTGGTGTATCCGGTAGGGGATGCCGTCGAACTCGCGCCGCATCACCTCGACGGTGTCGAAGGCCTTGTCGCGGTAAAAGGGACGGACGACGTCGTTGGACAGGTCGATGATGGCACCGGACTCGATAGCGTCGAGGACGAGCGCCGGGCCGACGCTGCCGGGCGCCAGCGACAGAATCGCGTTGGCCGCCCCGATGGCGCGGATCACCTCCTCGCCCGCGACGACGATGCCGGTTCGTACCCCGGGGAGCCCCAGCTTCGACAGGCTCATGCAAAGGATGATCTCCTCGCCGAACGCCGGCCGCGCCTCGGTGAAAATGATGTTGGGGAAGGGCGTGCCGTAGGCGCAGTCGAGAATCAGCGGAATGTCGTGCGCGCGGCAGGTGCCGCGAAGCGCCTCGACCTCGCCGTCGGTGAGCACGTTCCCGGTGGGGTTGGTGGGGCGCGACACGCACAGCGCGCCGATACGATCGCTCACTTCCAGGGCATCGAGGTCGACGTGGTACTTGAACAGGTCGTCGCCGACGAGCTCGATGCTTGGCCGGTTCGCGGTGAAAATCGAGGCGCCCAGGCCGGCGTCCGAGTAGCCGATGTATTCCGGCGTGAGCGGCAGCAGGATCTTGCGTTCGCCGCCGGATTCGAAGGCGCCGGAGAACAGGTTGAACAGGACGAAGAACGTCGACTGGCTGCCGTTGGTCACGGCGATATTGCGCGCATCGATGTTCCAGCCATAGGTGCGTGCGAGCAGACCGGCGAGGGCGTCGCGAAATCGCTCGTCACCGTCGGGGCTGTCGTACTTTCCGATGACGGCGTCGAATCGCGCGCGGTCCTCGAGCAGTGCCGCCATCTGGTTCCGGAAGTACGCCTGCATCTCGGGAATTGCGCCGGGATTGCCGCCGCCGAGCATGCAGGTGTCGTCGCCGGTGGTCGCCGCGCTGCCGAGGTCGTCCATGAGCTGCACGATACCCGACCCCTGGGTCAGGAACTGTCCGAATCGGGAAAACGACACTTCAGGTCTCCTTGTGGGTCTCGGCGCGACCGGTGGCGCGGGAGACGCGCCGTTTCGGGCGGCGCGCGATGTCGAGTCAGTTGCGGACTTCCTCGCCGTCGTCCGCGCCGGTGTGGGCCAGTCGTGTCTCGCCGCCGGCGATGGTGATCAGGTCGGCGAGTATGACGCCCGCCTCCTCGAGTTGCAGGTCGGGAGGGAACTCGTCTTCGTCTTGCGCCGCGTCGTCGCCGGTCTCGGCGATATCCGTCAGCGGCTCGTTCTCTTCGTCGACGGGCTCCAGCCCGCGTGCGGTGCGCAACCGGTTCTCGATTTCGGTTCCGGCATGGCGACGTTCCTCGAGCTGCTTGCGGCGGGTTTCGAGGTTCAGGCTGAGCTCTTCGATCTCGCGCGTGCTGGCGGTGAATTCCTGGGCGTCCTTCAGGTAGCGCAGGCCCTCGGATTCGTTCTTTCGCGCGTCGAAGCGCCGCGCCAGTTCGGCGATGATATCGTTGTCGCCGATGCTGTACGCGGTATCGTGTTCCGCCGCTTCGATGCGGCTCCAGGGCAGTGCGTTATCGAAGGAACGCTCGCCTTCTTCGTGGGAGTTCATGGCCATGGGAAACATGATGTCCGGTACTACGCCACGATGCTGGGTGCTGTCACCGCTGACCCGGAAAAACTGGGCGACGGTCATCTTGAGTTGGCCGAGGCTGATGTCCGAGCGGCTGTGCTGGTCCAGGGACACGAGATTTTGCACGGTTCCCTTGCCGAAGGTCGGCTCGCCCACGATCAGGCCTCGCTTGTAGTCCTGTATGGCGCCGGCAAATATTTCCGAGGCGGACGCCGAGTTGCGGTCGACCATGACGGCGAGGGGCCCCGTGTAGCTTACCGAGGGGTCCGGGTCCACGTTGACCCGAACACGGCCAATACTGTCTCGCACCTGGACGATCGGCCCGCTCTCGATAAATAGCCCGGTGAGCGATATCGCCTCCGACAACGCGCCGCCGCCGTTACCGCGCAGATCGACGATCAAAGCGTCGATGCTCTCCTTTTCGAGCTCGCGCAACAACTCGCGCACGTCCTTCGTGGTGCTCCGGTACTCCGGATCGCCCTGGGTACGGCCCTCGAAGTCGGCATAGAAAGTCGGTACCGTGATGACGCCGAGCTTGTAGTGCTTACCCTGGTGCTCCACTTCCTGGATCGACTTCTTGGCCGCCTGTTCCTCCAGGTTGATCTTGTCCCGGGTGATGAGGATGTCGTGGGTCTCTCCCGCCATGCCGGCTTTTTCCGACAGCACGCGCAGTTGCACGATGCTGCCCTTGGGCCCGCGAATGAGGTCCACCACGTCGTCGAGACGCCAGCCGATGACATCGGCGATCTCGCCGTCCCGTCCCTGGCCCACGCCGACGATGCGATCGCCCGCGTGTAGTTCGCCCGACAGGTCGGCGGGGCCGCCGGTCACCACACGGGTCACCTTGGTGTACTCGTTCTCGCTTTGCAGCACCGCGCCGATGCCTTCCAGCGACAGGCTCATGCGGATGCGGAAATTTTCCGACGCCCGCGGCGACAGGTAGCTCGTATGGGGTTCGACCGACAGCAGGTACGCGTTGGTATAGAACTGGAATACGTCGTTGGCGTTGAGTTGGTCGGTACGGTTACGCAGTTGCTCGTATCGTTTGCGCAGGGTCTCCCGGGCCCCTTCCTCGTCCTTGCCGGAGAGGATCAGGCCGATCATGTCGTTTTTCACGCGCTTGCGCCAAAGCTCGTCCAGCTCGGCCTGGTCGGTGGCCCAGGGCGCATCCTCGCGATCGATCTTGTAGGTCTCGTCGACGGTGAAATCGAAAGGATTTTCGAGCCACGACAGCGCCACGTCGACCTGCTTGCGCACGCGGGTGCGGTAGACCAGGAAAATCGCGAACGCGGGTTCCAGCCGGCTGGCCTCGATGAACTCGTCGAACTCGTAGCGTATTTCCTCGAACTTGCTGATGTCCTGCTGCAGGAAATAGAGCCGTTCCGGGTCGAGCGTTTCCAGGTAGCGCCCCAGCACGCGCACGGACATTTCATCGTCCAGCGTGGACTTCACGTAGTGCCGTCGTTCCATGTAGCTGCGGATCAGCTGGGCCACTAAACGGTGCTTCTTGTCGATGTTCATCGACCCCGGCGGCGCGGTGTCGGTCGCCGCGGGCACCGTGGGCAGGGCGAGCACCGTGCCCAAGAAAAGAACGATCGCCAGGCGTGCGAAGGCGCGCCGATACGCGGCGCCGGGTCCGGGCGCGGAGAACAGGCTCAGGATATTGGACATACTGTCGACAGGCGCTTGGCGCAGGCTATCTGGGTAGGACTAATGATAGATGCTAGCGATACTAGCGACAATTCAAGCTGAAAATATGGCAATTTCATGCCAAATGTAACGTTTATACCGATTCCCAACGATCAGGATTCCACCGCGTGGCAGGCCACGTCGACCGAATCGTGACGCGCCAGTTCCGGCCGTTCCGAGGCGCAGCGCGCCTTGGCGATGGGGCAGCGCTTGTGGAACGCGCATCCGCCGGGCGGGTCGAGCGGTGAGGGCAACTCGCCCTTGAGGACCACCCTTTCGGCGCGGCGGGCGGGGTCGACGAACGGGGTGCTGGCCAGCAGGGCCTTGGTGTAGGGGTGGCGCGGGTTGGAGAACACCTCCTCTTTCGGTCCCTGTTCCACCGTGCGGCCGAGATACATCACCATCACCTCGTTGCTGATGTGCTCGACCACGCTCAATCCGTGAGAGATGAACAGGTAGGCGAGGTTGAACTCTTCCTGCAGTTCCATGAGCAGGTTGAGCACCTGGGCCTGGATCGACACGTCGAGCGCGGAGACCGGTTCGTCGGCGACCACCAGCTTGGGTCGCAGCATCAGCGCGCGGGCGATGGCGATGCGCTGGCGCTGTCCGCCCGAGAACATGTGCGGGTAGCGGTTGTAATGTTCGCGGCGCAGGCCGACGCGGTCGAGCATCTCCAGGGCCGCCGCGCGGCGCGCCTCGGCGTCGCGGTCGGTGTTGATGACCAGCGGTTCCTCGAGAATGGTGCCGATCTTCTTGCGCGGATTCAGCGATCCGTACGGATCCTGGAACACGATCTGCACGGTACGCCGCAGACGCCGTATCGCTTCGCGGTCGGCGCTGGCGACGTCCACGCCGTCGAGCGTGAGCTGCCCGGCCGTGGGCGGTTCGATCAGGGTGATCAGCCGCGCCAGGGTCGACTTGCCGCAACCGGACTCGCCCACCACCGCCAGGGTCTTGCCGGCGTGCAAGGTGAATCCGGCGCCGTCGAGCGCCTTGAGCGTGCGGTGGCCGCCACCGATGCCGCCCCCGATCTCGTAGTAGCGCGTCAGGCCGCTCGCCTGTGCCACGATGTCCATCACGCCGGCTCCATGGGATGCAGGCAGCGAACCGCGCCGCGCGGGCCGCGCTCGAGGTTCGGCATGGTGCGGCGGCAATCGTCCTTCGCGCGCGCGCAACGCGGATTGAACAGGCAGCCCTCGGGCCGGTCGAAGGGGCCGGGCACCACGCCGGGAATGGTCGGCAGCCGACGCCGGCCGCGGCTGCGCTCGGGCAGCGCCTCCAGCAGGGCGGACGTGTAGGGGTGCCGCGGGCGGGTGAAAAGCGAGTCCACGCCGCTTTCCTCGACCACCTGTCCGGCGTACATGACGTTGACACGACGCACCGTCTCGGCGATTACGCCCATGTCGTGGGTAATCAGGATCAGCGCCATGTGCTTGTCCTCCTGCAGCTTGAGCAGCAGGTCGAGAATCTGCGCCTGGATGGTCACGTCGAGCGCGGTGGTGGGCTCGTCGGCAATCAGCAGCTTGGGGTTGCAGGCGATGGCCATGGCGATCATCACGCGCTGGTTCATGCCGCCGGAGAGCTGGTGCGGAAAGCTCGGCAGGCGCCGCGACGGGTCGGGGATGCCGACCTGTGCGAGCAGTTCCAGCGCCCGCTCCTTGCGTTCCTTGCGGCTTCCGCCCTCGTGTACCTTGAGCGCCTCGGTAATCTGGAAGCCGACCGTGAAGCACGGGTTGAGGCTGGTCATGGGCTCCTGGAATATCATCGCGACGTCGTTGCCGGTGATGCCGCGTCGGCGCGAGGCCGACATGGCCAGGAGGTCATGACCGTCAAAGCGCAGTGCCTGGGCGGTGATCTCTCCGGGGTACGGGATGAGGCCCATCAGCGCCAGCATGCTCACGCTCTTGCCCGAGCCCGACTCCCCGACGATGCCCAGCGTCTCGCCGTGATCGACCTGGAGCGATACCTGGTCGACGGCGCGAAAGTCGCCGAACGTCACCGACAGGTTTTCGATCTCGAGCAGCGCCACTAGCGAGTTTTCCCTCGGTGACGGGCGCCGACAGCGTGGTTTGCGACGTTGTCTTCCGGGTAAAACACTACATCCTCTTCAGCTTGGGATCGAGGGCGTCGCGCAGGCCGTCCCCGAGCAGGTTCAGGGCCAGCACGGTGATCAGGATGGCCAGGCCCGGGAAGGTCACCACCCACCAGGCGCGCAGGACGAACTCGCGCGCCTCGGCCAGCATGGTGCCCCACTCGGGCGTGGGCGGTTGCGCGCCCATGCCGAGAAAGCCCAGGGCGGCGGCGTCGAGAATGGCGCTCGAGAAGCTCAACGTGGCCTGCACGATAAGCGGCGCCATGCAGTTGGGCAGCACGGTGATCACCATCAGCCGCACGCGGCCGGCGCCGCTCACGCGCGAGGCGGTGACGTAATCCTTGCTCAGCTCGCTGATCGCGGCCGCGCGTGTCAGTCGCACCAGGTGCGGCAGGTAGACGATGGAGATCGCCAGCATGGCATTGAACAGCCCCGGCCCCAGGATGGCGACGATGACCACCGCCAGGAGCAGCGACGGCAATGCCAGCATGATGTCCATCATGCGCATGACCAGGATGTCCACCACCCCGCGCGAGAATGCCGCGAACAATCCCAGGGCGATGCCCAGGGTGAGCGAGATGGTCACGACGATAATGCCGATAATCAGCGAATAACGGGCACCGTAGATCAGTCGCGACAGGATGTCGCGCCCCACCGCGTCGGTGCCCAGCAGGTAGGTGGTGGTGCCGCCGTCTTCCCAGAACGGCGGCACCAGGAAGAACTGCCGGTACTGGTGGGTAGGCGAGTGCGGTGCGATGTATTCGGCGAACAGGGCGAGGAAGCAGATCACCACGAACACGGCGAGCCCCGCCACGGCACCGTGATTCTCGCGAAAGTAGAGCCAGAACTCGACGATCGGCTTCGGCGGCGCGGCGGTCGGCGTGGTGGCGGCGTCTTGCGGGGCGGCGTCGGCCATGATCAGCGGCGGTGTCGGATTCGTGGGTTGACGAGGCCGTAGACCAGGTCGACCAGCAGGTTGACGAGGATCACCGTGGTGGCGATGAGCAGGATGCCGCCCTGCACCGACGGGTAGTCGCGACGGCTGATCGAATCGATCAGCCACTTGCCGATGCCGGGCCAGGAAAAAATCGTCTCCGTGAGCACGGCGCCCGCGAACAGCACGCCCACCTGCAGGCCGATGACGGTGATCACCGGGATCAACGCATTGCGCAGCGCATGAATGCCGATCACGCGCAGGGGCGAGAGCCCTTTGGCGCGCGCGGTGCGAACGTAGTCCTCGCCCAGCACCTCGAGCATGGCCGAGCGTGTCTGGCGCGCGATCACTGCGAGCGGGATGGTGCCGAGCACGATGGTGGGCAGGACAAGGTGGCTGACAGCGGACGAGAAGGCGCCGTCCTGTCCGGAGAGCAGGCTGTCGACGAGCATGAACCCGGTCACCGGCTCGAAGTAGTAAAGCAGCGAAATGCGCCCGGACACCGGCGTCCAGCCGAGGATGCCCGAGAACAGGATGATCAGTAGCAGCCCCCACCAGAAGATGGGCATGGAGTAACCGGTCAGCGCCGTGCCCATGACGGTGTGGTCGAACACGGACCCGCGTTTGACCGCGGCCAGCACCCCCACCGGCAGTCCCACCATGACAGCGAACAGCATGGCGCAGAACGAGAGTTCGACAGTGGCGGGAAACAGGGTGAAGAATTCGTCGATGACCGGTTGGCGCGTCACGATGGACTTGCCGAGATCGCCGCTCAGGATGCCTTTGGCGTAGATCCAGTACTGCTCGAGCATCGGCTTGTCGAGGCCGTAGGCGGCACGCAGTTCGGCGTGACGCTCGGGGGAGACGCCGCGCTCGCCGGCGAGCAGTTCGATGGGATCGCCCGGCACCAGGCGGATCATGGCGAAGGTGAGTAACGTGATGCCGACAAAGGTCGGGATCACAAGGCCCAGTCGCGTGATGATGAAGCGAAACATGGCGGTACCGGCCGTTCAGCCGTCGCGGCGCATCGCCGGGTCAAAAAACACGGGAGGGGGTCGGCCCGGCGACCCCCTCCCGGTCCTGTCGCTTAACGACAACGGATCGTGCCGCTATTCCTTCAGGTCCACACCGTAGAAGACGTGGCCGCCGAAAGGATCGATGCGGAAGTCGACCACTTCCGGACGCACCGGCTTGTAGACCACCGAATGCGCGATCGTGGCCCACGGCGCCTGCTCCTTGAAGACCAACTGGGCCTCCTGGTAGAGCTTGGTGCGCTCGTCACGGTCGCTCACCACCTTGGCCTTCTGGATCAGGTCCTCGAAGGGCTGGTGGCACCACTGGGCGCGATTGGAACCGCCCACGCCGTCGCAGCCGAGCAGCACGGCGAGGAAGTTGTCCGGATCGCCGTTGTCGCCGGTCCATCCGAGCAGCACCGCGCCGTCACGATCGGTCGCCTTGGAGCGCTCGAGATACTCGCCCCACTCGTAGGAAACGATGTCGGCGGTCACGCCCACCGCGGCCCAGTCGGCCTGGATGAGTTCGGCCATGCGCCGCGCGTTGGGGTTGTAGGGACGCTGCACGGGCATTGCCCAGATGTTGGTCTTCAGATCGCTGACGCCGGCCTCGGCGAGCATCGCCTTGGCGGCTTCCGGATCGTACGGGTCGTCCTGGGTCGCGTCGTTGTACGACCAGATCGTCGGCGGGATCGGGTTCTTGGCCACCTTGCCGGCGCCCTGGAACACTGCCTCGATGATGGCGTCCTTGTTGATGGCCATGTTCAGCGCCTTGCGCACCTTGGCGTTGTCGAAGGGCGCCATCTGCGAATTGTAGGCCAGGTAGCCGACGTTCAGGCCCTCCTGCTCCAGCAGGTTGACGTCCGGATCGCTGCGCATGGCCTCGATATCGGCCGGGTTCGGGTAGGGCATGACGTGGCACTCGCCCGCCTTGAGCTTCTGGTAGCGAACCGACGGGTCGGGTGTGATGGCGAACACCAGGTTGTCCAGCGGCGCCTTGCCGCCCCAGTAGTCGGGGTGCGCCTTGAAGCGGATCACCGCGTCCTTCTGATAGGCGACGACCTGGAACGGACCGGTGCCCACGGGTTCGAGGTCGACCTTCTCCGGGGTGCCGGCTTCCTGCATCTTGGCGGCGTATTCGGCCGACATGATGGAAGCGAAATCCATGCCCAGGTTGGCGATCATCGGTGCCTCGGGACGGTTGAGCAGGAACTTGACCGTGTAGTCGTCAACCTTCTCCACGTCCTTGAGCAGGTCGGGCATGGACATGCCGTTGAAATACTCGTAGCTGCCGCCGGACACCTTGTGATACGGATGGTTTTCGTCGAACTGGCGCATGAAGCTCCACACCACGTCGTCCGCGTTCATGTCCCGCGTCGGTGTGAAGTTGTCGGTGGTGTGGAACTTGACGCCCTTGCGCAGGTGGAAGGTGTACTCCAGTCCGTCCTCGGACACGTCCCAGGACTCTGCCAGGGCAGGGCCGATGACGGTGGTGCCGCGCTCGAACTCGACCAGGCGGTTGTACACCTGCCGGGAGGATGCGTCGAACGTGGTGCCCGCAGTGTAAAGCGACGGGTTGAAGCCCTCCGGGCTGCCCTCGGAGCAGAACACCAGCGTCTTGGCGGCCAGTGCGACCGGGGACAGCGCCAGTCCCAGCGCAACGCCCGCGCCGATCAGGGAACTTTTAACGAATTTGCTCACCTCGTGACTCCTTTATCGTGTGTGGAAGTGGGCCGTAGCACACTTCCATTCTTGTTTAAACGCGCCGGCCGGAGGAAATTCCGGCCAGTTGCGGGCCATTTAACCGCAATCGGCTGTCAAAGGTAAAGCCCCGCGAAAACGGGAAAAGAGTTTGACCGAAAGGTCAGGATGCCGTAGCGGCGGCCGGCGCGGGCGCGGACACGGCGTCGATGCTCGCCCCGGCGCCGTGCTCGGTGACGTAGCCGGTGACCAGTCGTGCCGGCGTGACATCGAAGGCCGGGTTGGCGGCCCGCGCGCCGGGCGCGGCGATATCGACCCGGCACGGGCCCTGCGTGGCGGCGCCGGCCATCGTCAGCACTTCCGCCTCGCCGCGCTCCTCGATGGGGATGTCGCCGCCGGAGGCGAGCGTCGCGTCGATGGTGGAACAGGGCAGCGCCACGAAAAACGGCACGCCGTTGTCATGCGCGGCCAACGCCTTCAGGTAGGTGCCGATCTTGTTGCAGACATCGCCGTTCGCGGTGGTGCGATCCGAGCCCACGATGCATAGGTCCACCTGGCCGCGCTGCATGAGGTGGCCGCCGGCGTTGTCGACGATGAGCGTGCAAGGCACGCCGTGATTCATCAGCTCCCACATCGTCAGCGACGCGCCCTGGTTGCGGGGACGCGTCTCGTCGACCCACACGTGCACGTCGACGCCGGCGTCGAAGGCCTTGTAGATCGGCGCCAGCGCGGTGCCCCAGTCCACCGTCGCCAGCCAGCCGGCGTTGCAATGGGTAAGGACGTTGACCGGTCGCGAGCCGTTCGCGCGCTCGCGAATCAACCCGAGGGCATGGTCGCCGATGGCCTCGTTCACCTGGGCATCCTCGTCGCAGATTCGGTCGGCCTCGGCAAAGGCGGCATCGACTCGCTCGCCGGCGGGCACCGTCGCCAGGGTTCGCTTCATTCGGTCCAGTGCCCAGCGCAGGTTGACCGCCGTCGGTCGCGCCTCGAACAGCCGGCGCGCCGCGTCGTCGAGATCCTCCGGCGTGTTGCGCGCGGCGAGCGCGAGGGCCACGCCGTAGGCCGCGGTCGCCCCGATCAACGGCGCGCCGCGCACCTGCATGTCGGCAATGGCGCGCACCGCGTCCTCCAGCGTCGAGATCTCGAACACCTCGAAGGCGTGGGGCAGTCGCGTCTGGTCGATGGCGTGGACCCGCGCGGCGTCGCGTTCGCGCCAGATCGACCGGTACCAGGCGTCGCCGACCCTCATGAGTGTCTCCGCGCAGCTACCGGTGCTTCCACTTTGGTTTTCGCTTTTCGAGGAAGGCCGCCATGCCTTCGTCCTTGTCCTCGGTCGCGAACATGGCGTGGAACAGGCGCCGTTCCGCGCGGATGCCCTCCGACAGCGTCGTTTCGTAGGCCGTGTTGACCAGTTCCTTGGCGGCCAGCACCGCCGGGCGCGACAGCTCGGCGATGCCCTGGGCAGTCTTTACCGCCTCCTCGACCAGCTCCGCGACCGGCACCACGCGGCTCACCAGTCCGGCTCGCTCGGCCTCGTCCGCGTCCATCATGCGGCCGGTAAGGCACATCTCCATGGCCTTGGACTTGCCGACGAAGCGCGTCAGCCGCTGGGAGCCGCCGGCGCCAGGTACCACGCCGATCCTGATCTCGGGCTGGCCGAACCTGGCATTGTCGGCGGCGATGATGAAGTCGCACATCATGGCCAACTCGCAGCCGCCGCCCAGCGCGTAGCCCGCCACCGCGGCGATTACCGGCTTGCGGGCGCGGGCGGGCTCTTCCCAGTTTCGCGTGATGAGATCCTCCAGGTAGGCGCGGGAGAAATCGTGTGCCTTCAGTTCGCCGATGTCGGCACCCGCGGCGAAGGCCTTTTCGCTGCCGGTGATCACCACCGCGCCCACGGCGTCGTCGGCTTCGCAGGCGCGGATGGCCGCTGTCAACTCGTCCATCAAGTCCGAGCTGAGCGCGTTGAGCGCCTTCGGCCGGTCCAGGGTAATCAGGGCCACGTTGTCGCGAATTTCGAACTTGAGATTGTGATAGGTCACGTCGGGGGAACCTTGGTGAATGTGGGTATTTTGGATTAGTATGTTGCGTTGCAATGCATGTTAGCGTGGCTGATGTCGTCCCGCAACGAGGCACGGGCGCGAATTCGAGGACCCAGTTCCATGGTTGACATGAATCAACGTCTCGGGTTCCTTCAAGATCTATGATGGCCGCACCGTACGCTGGCCGGGTATCGGCCGGCGCATGGCCCAGCCAGGAAAAAAACCACACGAGGGCACAATGAACGAGACATACGAATCCGTTCACGCGCGATCGATCCGGGAGCCGGATGCATTCTGGGCGGAAGCCGCCGAGGCCATCGACTGGATCAAGAAATGGGACAAGGTGCTCGACGACGGCGATGCGCCGTTTTACCGCTGGTTTACCGGCGGGCGCCTCAATACCTGCCACAACGCCCTCGACCGCCACGTCGATGCCGGCCGCGGTGACCAGGACGCCCTGATCTACGACAGCCCGGTCACCGGCAAGGTCGAGCGCTACAGCTACCGGCGCCTGCGCGACCTGGTGGCGAAATTCGCCGGCGTGCTGGCGGGCGCCGGCGTGGTCAAGGGCGACCGGGTGGTGATCTACATGCCCATGGTGCCCGAGGCGGCCATCGCCATGCTGGCCTGCGCCCGGCTCGGCGCGGTGCACTCGGTGGTGTTCGGCGGGTTTGCCTCCAACGAGCTCGCGGTGCGAATAGACGACGCTGCGCCCAAGGTGGTGGTCTCCGCGTCGTGCGGTATCGAGCCGGGCCGCATCGTCGAATACAAGCCGCTGATCGACAAGGCCATCGACCTGGCGCACCACAAGCCCGACCATACGATCATCCTGCAGCGCCCGGAGCGTCCCGCGCCGATGCTGGCCGGACGCGACCTCGACTGGGTCGAGCAGATGGCCCGGGCGACGCCCGCCGACTGCGTGCCGGTGGACGCCCTCGACCCGCTCTACATTCTCTATACCTCCGGCACCACCGGCCAGCCGAAGGGCGTGGTACGCGACAACGGCGGACACGCGGTGGCGCTGCACTGGAGCATGAAGAACATCTACAACGCCGAGGCGGGGGACGTGTACTGGGCGGCCTCGGACGTCGGCTGGGTCGTCGGGCACTCCTACATCGTGTACGCCCCGCTGCTGGCCGGCTGCACCACGGTGATGTACGAGGGAAAGCCGGTCGGCACGCCCGACGCCGGGGCGTTCTGGCGCGTCATTGCCGACCACGGCGTGAGGGTGCTTTTCACCGCGCCGACCGCATTTCGCGCCATTAAAAAAGAGGATCCAAAGGGCGAATTGCTGGCGAAGTACGACCTTTCCAGCCTGCAGACTTTGTTCCTGGCCGGCGAGCGCACCGACCCCGACACCTTGCACTGGGCCCGCGACAAGCTGGGCGTGCCGGTCATCGACCACTGGTGGCAGACCGAGACCGGGTGGTCGATTTGCGCCAACTGCATGGGCATCGAGGAACTACCGGTGAAAGACGGGTCGCCCACCAAGGCGGCGCCCGGTTGGGATCTGAAGGTGCTCGACGAGGGCGGTCACGAGGTGGAGCCGGGTCAGATCGGCGCGCTGGCGCTGAAGCTGCCGTTGCCGCCGGGGAGCTTTCCGACCCTGTGGAACGCGCGGCAGCGCCACTTCGATGCCTACCTGCGCGACTACCCGGGCTACTACAACACGTCCGACGCCGGCATCATCGACGAAGACGGATACGCATTCATCATGTCGCGCACCGACGACATCATCAACGTCGCCGGCCACCGACTGTCCACTGGCGCCATGGAGGAAGTGCTCGCCGACCACCCCGAAGTCGCCGAGTGCGCGGTGACCGGTGTGGCGGATCCGCTGAAGGGGCAGTTGCCGTTGGGATTCCTGGTGCTCAACGCGGGCAGCAGCGTCGATCCCGGGCAGGTTGTCGACGAGGTAGTGGCCATGGTGCGCGAGCGCATCGGCCCGGTGGCCGCATTCAAGGAGGCGCTCATCGTCAAGCGGTTGCCCAAGACGCGTTCGGGCAAGATCCTGCGCGGCACCATCCGCCGGATTGCCGACGGCGAGGAATGGAAGATGCCGGCCACCATCGACGATCCGGCCATACTCGACGAGATCGGCGAAGCGCTGTCGACGGCGGGATTTCCAAGAAAATGACGGAGGACGCGGCGTGACCAAGCACGACAAGCGCGACCTCGACGCGTGGCGAGCATTGGCGTCGAAGGATCTCAAGGGCGATTCCCCCGAGAGCCTGAACTGGCGAACGCCCGAGGGCATCGAGGTCAAGCCGCTATACACCGCCGCGGACCTCGACGCCATCGCCCACGTCGATTCGTTGCCGGGGCTGCCGCCTTTCGCGCGCGGCCCGCGCGCCACCATGTATGCCGGTCGGCCGTGGACCATCCGCCAGTATGCCGGCTACTCGACTGCCGAGGAGTCCAACGCCTTCTACCGCCGCAACCTGGCGGCGGGACAGGCCGGCCTGTCGGTGGCCTTCGATCTCGCCACTCACCGCGGCTACGACTCCGATCATCCGCGCGTCGTCGGTGACGTCGGTAAGGCGGGCGTGGCGATCGACAGCGTCGAGGACATGAAGATCCTGTTCGACGGCATTCCGCTCGACCACATGTCCGTGTCCATGACCATGAACGGCGCGGTGCTGCCGGTCATGGCCATGTACATCGTCGCCGGCGAGGAGCAGGGCGTGAACCACTCGGCGTTGTCGGGCACTCTTCAGAACGACATCCTGAAGGAATTCATGGTGCGCAACACCTACATCTATCCCCCCGCACCGTCGATGCGCATCGTCTCGGACATCATCGGGTATACCTCCGAGCACATGCCGCGCTTCAACCCGGTGTCGATCTCCGGCTACCACATGCAGGAGGCCGGGGCGACCTGCGTTCAGGAACTGGCCTTCACCATTGCCGACGGCATCGAGTACGTGCGCGCCGCCATCGCCAGCGGCCTCGACGTGGACCGGTTCGCGCCGCGACTGTCGTTCTTTTTCGCCGTCGGCATGAATTTCTTCATGGAGGTCGCCAAGCTGCGCGCCGCGCGCGTGCTGTGGTCGACGTTGATGTCGGAGAAATTCGCGCCCAAGGATCCCCGATCACTCATGTTGCGCACGCACTGCCAGACGTCGGGCGTCAGCCTGACCGGCAAGGATCCGTATAACAACGTGGTGCGCACGGCGCTGGAAGCGCTCGCCGCGGCGCTCGGCGGCACCCAGTCGCTGCATACCAACAGTTTCGACGAGGCGCTTGCGTTGCCGACCGATTTCTCTGCGCGCATTGCCCGCAACACCCAGCTGATCCTTCAGCACGAGAGCGGCATTTGTCACGTCGCCGACCCGCTGGGAGGGTCGTACTACGTCGAGAGTCTCACCAACAGCCTGGTCGTGGAGGCGCGCAAGCTCATCGACGAGGTCGAGGAGATGGGCGGCATGACCGAGGCGGTTACCTCCGGCATGCCCAAGCTGCGCATCGAGCAGTCCGCGGCCGAGCGCCAGGCGCGAATCGACCGCGCGGAGGAAGTGGTGGTGGGCGTGAACCGTTTCGTCGCCGAGAAAGAGGAAACAGTCGACATTCTCGATATCGACAACGCGAAGGTATTGGCGTCCCAGGTCAAGCGGCTCGAGTCCGTGCGCGCGAGCCGCGACGCGGCGCGCTGCCGCGACGCGCTCGACGCGCTCACCGAGGGCGCGAAAGGCGATGCCAACCTGCTGGAGCTGGCCGTGAACGCCGCGCGCGAGCGTGCCACGGTGGGCGAGATTTCCGATGCGCTGGAGAAGGTGTTCAGCCGTCACCGCGCGGTCATCCGTTCCATCGCCGGCGTCTACGGATCGGCCTTCGACGGCGACGAGGGCTTCGCGAAGATCAAGTCCGAGGTGCTCGAATTCGAACGCGAGCACGGTCGGCGCCCGCGTATGCTGGTGGTCAAGTTGGGCCAGGACGGACATGACCGCGGCGCGAAGATCATCGCCACCGCGTTCGCCGACCTGGGCTTCGACGTCGACATCGGACCCCTGTTCCAGACGCCCGAGGAGGCCGTGCAGCAGGCCGTGGAGAACGACGTGCACGTAATCGGCATTTCATCCCAGGCGGCGGGGCACAAGACCCTGGTGCCGGCGGTGATGGAGGGTCTGAAATCGGCCGGCGCGGACGACATCATCGTCGTCTGCGGCGGCGTCATTCCGCCGCAGGACTATGACATGCTGTTCGATCTCGGCGTCTCGGCGGTTTACGGCCCGGGCACCAACATCCCGGTGGCGGCGAGCGAAGTGCTCAAGCTGATCCGCAAGTCGGACGATTAGCGCACCCTCGCCGATACTCGCCACTTCAACATAATAACCAACCACGTCATGCACCAGATCGTCGAGGAACTCAAGAAGAAACGCGAACGCGCCAAGCTTGGCGGCGGACAGCA
>JAUIEZ010000073.1 GCA_030429665.1 Gammaproteobacteria bacterium
AGCGGCTCCACGTCGACCCGGGCAGCCTTGTCTCCGGACTTCGCGACCCGCAACTGATGCTGCGCCTGGCTGGCCACCTGGGGCAGGTGGGTGACGCACAGAACCTGCCGCCGGGCCGCCAGCGAGCGCAATTTCTGGCCGACCATCTCGGCCACGCGGCCGCCGATTCCCACGTCCACTTCATCGTACACCTGGGTCAGCGCGGCGCTGCCGCTGCCCGAGACCATGTTGATGGCCAGCGCCACGCGGGACAACTCGCCGCCGGACGCCACCTTGGCCAGGGGCCCCGGCGCCTGGCCCGGGTTGGCGGCGATGAGAAACTCCACCGATTCGGTGCCCGAGGCGCGAGGCGCGTCGCGCGTAGCGAGCCGAACCTCGAACCGCGCCCCGCCCATCCCCAGTTCCGCGAGCTGGCGCTCGACGCCCTCGGCGAGGGCGCTGGCGGCGACGGTGCGCCGTTCGCTGATTTTCGCCGCGCGGCGCTCGTAGTCGCGGGCCAGTTCGGCGGCCTCGGCTTCGACGCGGGCTATGGCCTCGTCGTCGCCGGCCACGTCTTCCAGCTCGCGCCGGCAGTCCTCGAGCAACCGCGGCAGCTCGCCCATTGACACCTGGTACTTGCGGCTTGCGGCGTGCAGCAGGTCGAGACGGGTTTGCAGGCGGTCGAATTCGGCCGGATCGAACTCGTAGGCGGCGAGGCGCTGGCGCAGGTCGGCCGCCAACTCGGCGACCTCGATCGTCAGCGTGTCGAGCTGCGCGGCGACCGGGGCCAGCGTGTCGTCATGCCGGACCAGTGAATCGATCGTGTGGCGCGCGCGGCCGAGTCGTTCGCTGATGCTGTCTTCGTCGGATTCGGCCAGACTGTCGAGGACCCCCGAGACGCCCGCCATGAGATCCTGGGCGTGGGCGAGGCGACGGTGGTCGGCCTCGAGGGTCTCCTCCTCTCCGGGCGTCATCTCGAGCGCCTCCAGCTCCCGCACCTGGAACTCCAGCAGGCGGGCGCGTTCGCGCTCGGCGGCGCCGCGGTTTTTCAGCTTCTCGAGCCGTTCGGCGGCGGCGTTCCAACGGCCGAACACGTCCGCCAGCGCCTCGACGTCGTCGACGAGGCCGGCGAACGCATCGAGGGTTTGTCGCTGCCGCTCCCGCGAGAGAAGGTGCTGGTGTTCGTGCTGGCCGTGCACGTCGACCAGCAGCGCGCCGAGGTCGCGCAGGTCGGCGACGGCGACCGCCGTGCCGTTGACGAAGGCGCGTGACGCCGACTTGCGGGATATCGTGCGGCGGATCAGGCACTCATCGCCGGCCTCGATCTCGCGCTCGGCCAGCCAGCCAAGGGCAGGGTGCCCCGCGGGCAGCTCGATGCTCGCCTGGATCTCGGCGCGCTCGGCGCCGGCGGCAATGTCGTCGAGCGAGGCGCGATCGCCCAGCAGCAGGCCGAGCGCATCGACGAGCAGCGACTTGCCGGCGCCGGTTTCGCCCGTCAGGACGGTGAATCCGTTGGCGAATTCCACCTCCACGGCGTCGGCGAGCTTGAAATTGCGCACGCTGAGGAAGTTGATCACGTACCGATTACCCGCTGTGCACGCATCGGAAACCAGCGCCTCACCCGGCCCAACCGAGCTTGGAGCGCAGCGCCTCGAAGTGGTTGTGGCTGGCCGCGCGGACCAGCATCGACTGACCTTCGCTCTTGCGAATCAGTATGGTGTCGTCGTCCTCCAGCAGCGCCATGTCGAGGCCGTCCAGGAACAGGTGGCCGCCGGCGCCGGCGAGGTCGTTGACCTGGAACCGAATGGTGCTGGAGTCGTCCAGGACGATCGGCCGGTGACTGACCGTGTGCGGGCAGATGGGCACCACGCTCAATGCGGGCAGCACCGGGTGCAGGATCGGCCCGCCCGCCGAGAGGGCATAGGCGGTGGAACCGGTTGGCGTGGTGACGATGACGCCGTCGCCTCGCGTGGTGCCCACCGGCTCGTCGTCGACCCACCAGGAATACTCGATCATGCGCCCGGTCTCGCCCTTGGCGATGACCGCGTCGTTGAGCGCCACGCCCTCGGCGATACGCGCGCCGGCACGATGGATTTCGGCGGCGATCAGGATGCGCGTTTCGCTGTAGTAGTTTCCCGCGAGGATCTCGTCGACTTCCTCGATCATGCGCTCGGCGCTGAGATCGGTGAGAAACCCGAGGCGGCCGAGGTTTACCCCGATCAGCGGCACCCTGGTCCAGGAGAAATGCCGGGCAAGGTGCAGCATGGTGCCGTCACCGCCGATGGCGACGCCGAGATCCAGTCGATCGTGAACCGATTCCGCGACGTCGCCGATTCCGTCGTCGAACAGATCGAAAAACGGCGCGTCGCCCGGCAGGAGTTCAATGTCCCTGGCGAGCAAATGCTCGCGCAGCGCGCGTACCGTGCCCATGATGCGCGCATCGCCCTGTCGCGCAAACAACCCGATCGTTCGGAAAGCCATGAAATCGCTGGAGCCTGCCTGCCCGTTGAAAACCCAAGCGTTTCATTGTCGCAAGCGGGCCATGCGCCGTGCAAGCACGTGCAACCCTTGTATGCGGTTCGGGCGACGTCATAATAAAATGCGTGTAGCAATGAACGTCGCCAGGACAGGTGGTTATTCCATGCACCGCCGGTTCTTGGTCGGCGCCTTGGTGGTATGATTGGTGACGAGTTCATGACAATAGGGGAGTCGAACCTGACCGCGTCCGATGTCAACCCGGTGTCGCTGAGCGAGCGCGCCGAATCGCTGCTTTATGCGCTGATTCGCCGTTACGTGCTCGACGGCCAACCGGTCGGCTCACGCACGTTGTCGCGAGAGTCGGATCTCGATCTTTCGCCGGCGACGATTCGCAACGTAATGGCCGACCTGGAGGACCTGGGGCTGGTGACTTCGCCGCACACGTCGGCGGGTCGCATTCCCACCCAGCTCGGTTACCGGTTCTTCGTCGACGCCATCATGAAGGTGCAGCCCTTGCAGCCTCAGGCGTTCTCCGAGATCCGGGAGCACCTCACCCGTGCCGGGAGCCGCGATATCGTCATCGGCAACGCCTCGGAGATGCTTTCCCAGCTCACGCACTATGCCGGTGTGGTCAAGTTGTCCAAGCGGCCCCAGGGCCGCCTGCGGCAGGTGGAGTTCCTGCCGCTGTCGGGTACCCGCGTCCTTGCGATCCTGGTGACGAGCGACGCCGAGGTCGAGAACCGGGTGCTCAACACCGATCGTCCGTACACCGAGAGCGAGTTGGTGGAGGCCGCGAACTACTTCAACGAGACCTTCTCCGGGCGCTCGATCACCGAGGTGCGCTCGGCGCTGGTGAACAGCATGAAGCGCGACAATCTCGAGGCCGATCGCATCATGCGAAACACCGTCGAGGTGGCGCAACACCTCTTCGACGGCGACGATCTCGTCGGCGACGACGTGCTGGTCAGCGGGGAGACCAACCTGATCGGCCTGCCCGAATTCCACGAGATGGAGAAGCTGCGCGGTATTTTCGACGCGTTCAAGGCCAAGCACAACCTTCTCGACCTGCTCGACCGCAGCGTCAACAGCGACGGGATCAACATCTTTATCGGCGACGAGTCCGGTTTCGAGGCGCTGACCGACTGCAGCGTGGTCACCGCGCCGTACCATGCCGACGATCGCGCCATCGGGGTGATCGGGGTGATCGGACCGACCCGCATGTCCTACGAGACCGTGGTGCCGGTCGTCGACATCACCGCCCGCCTGCTGAGCAGCGCGCTGAGTTACCGCGACGCCTAGCGCCCGCCGCCGGGCCGCGCCGCCGGCGCGTACAACCACACTGACGTGGTTGATATTGCTTGTCCACATCCCCACAATCCGCGCACGTTCGAGTTCAATCACTTTCATCCGATGGAGACGCCCGATCCATGACTGCGCCCGGAAATACCCAATCTTCCCGAGACGCCGATCCGGCCGAGACGGCCGCCGTCGAACAGCCCGGGCAGGCCGCCGGGAACCGGGCGGCCGACCCCGCCGAAACGGCCACTGCACAAGGCGAACCGGCGAACGCCGAGGAGCGCGACCCGGCCGAGGTGCTGGCCGAGCTTGAATCCGCGCAGGAAGCGCTGGCCGAGGCTCGCGACGAGGCGCTGCGCGCCCGGGCGGAGATGGAGAACGTGCGGCGGCGCGCCGAGCAGGAAATCGCCAAGGCGCGCAAGTTCGCCGTCGAGGGTTTCGCCAGCGAGATGCTGCAGGTCAAGGACAGTCTCGACCTGGCGGCCAACGTGAGCCTGGAGGGCGTGGAGTCGGCGGTGGTGCAGAACATGCACGAGGGCCTCGCCCTGACGCGGCGCCAGCTCGACAGCGTTTTCGAGAAATTCGGCATCGCCACGGTCGATCCGGACGCCGGCGAAAAGCTCAATCCCGACCTGCACCAGGCCATGTCCGTGCAGGAATCCGCCGACGTGCCGCCCGGCCATATCCTGCAGGTCATCCAGAAGGGATTCACCCTCAACGACCGGCTGCTGCGACCGGCGATGGTGATTGTCGCCAAGGCGCCCGCCGCCTGAGGACGCCCGAACGACGGTTTCGTCAATTGATTTTTCTCCACGAAACCTCATTTAGATTGCAGTTTTGTTTTACACCCACGAATTCAACAGAGGACTGCGGTAATGGGACGCATCATTGGTATTGATCTCGGCACCACGAACAGCTGTGTGGCCGTGATGGAGGGCAAGAACGCCAAGATCATCGAGAACAGCGAGGGCGACCGGACCACGCCGTCGATCGTCGCCTTCACCGAGGACGGCGAGGCGCTGGTGGGCCAGTCGGCCAAGCGGCAGGCGGTGACCAACCCGCACAACACCCTGTTCGCGGTCAAGCGGCTGATCGGCCGGCGATTCGAGGAAGACGTCGTTCAGCGCGACATCCCCCTGATGCCCTACAAGATCGTCAAGGCCGGCAACGGCGACGCCTGGGTCGAGGCCGGCGGCAAGCAGATGGCCCCGCCCGAGGTGTCGGCGCGCGTCCTTCAGAAGATGAAGAAGACCGCCGAGGACTACCTGGGCGAGGAAGTCACCGAGGCGGTGATCACCGTACCGGCGTACTTCAACGATTCCCAGCGCCAGGCGACCAAGGACGCCGGCAAGATCGCCGGGCTCGAGGTCAAGCGCATCATCAACGAGCCGACCGCGGCGGCGCTGGCCTACGGCCTGGAGAAGCGCGGCGGCGACCGCATCATCGCCGTGTTCGACCTCGGCGGCGGCACCTTCGACATCTCCATCATCGAGATTGCGGAAGTCGACGGCGAGCACCAGTTCGAGGTGCTGTCGACCAACGGCGATACGTTTCTCGGCGGCGAGGACTTCGACCGTCGCCTGATAGACTACCTGGTCGACGAGTTCAAGAAGCAGAACGGCATGGACCTGAAGGGTGATCCGCTGGCCATCCAGCGCCTGAAGGAGGCGGCGGAGAAGGCCAAGATCGAGCTGTCGTCGAACAGCCAGACCGAGATCAACCTGCCGTACATCACGGCGGACAACACCGGTCCCAAGCACCTGAACATGAAGCTCACCCGGGCCAAGCTCGAGTCGCTGGTCGACGACCTCGTCCAGCGTACCCTGGGCCCTTGCAAGACCGCGTTGAAGGATGCGGGGCTTTCCGCTTCGCAGGTGTCCGACGTCATCCTGGTGGGCGGCCAGACCCGCATGCCCAAGGTGCAGGAGGTCGTAAAGGACTTCTTCGGCAAGGAACCGCGCCGCGACATCAACCCGGACGAGGCGGTAGCGCTCGGCGCGGCGATCCAGGGCGGCGTTCTCGGCGGCGAGGTCAAGGACGTGCTGCTGCTCGACGTGACGCCGCTGTCGCTGGGTATCGAAACCCTGGGCGGCGTGATGACCAAGCTGATCGAGAAGAACACCACGATCCCGACCAAGGCGCAGCAGGTGTTTTCCACGGCTGACGACAACCAGACCGCGGTGACCGTGCACGTGCTGCAGGGCGAGCGCGAAATGGCACAGCACAACAAGTCGCTGGGCCGCTTCGACCTCTCCGACATTCCGCCGGCGCCGCGCGGTGTGCCGCAGATCGAGGTCGCGTTCGACATCGACGCCAACGGCATCCTCCACGTTTCGGCCAAGGACAAGGCCACCGGCAAGGAGAACAAGATCGTCATCAAGTCCAGTTCGGGCCTGTCGGAGGACGAGATCGAGCGCATGGTCAAGGACGCCGAGGCCCACGCCGACGAGGACCGCAAGGCCAAGGAACTGGTCGAGGCCAGGAACAAGGGCGAGGCGCTCGTGCACAGCGTCAACAAGACGCTCAAGGAAGTCGGCGACAAGGTCGATGCTTCCGAGCGCGAGCAGATCGAGTCGGCGGTCAAGGCGCTGGAAGAGGCGATCGGCGGCGACGACGTCGAGGCGATCGATGCCAAGAGCAACGCCCTCGCGGAAGCCAGCCACAAGCTTGCCGAGAAGATGTACCAGTCGGCGGCCGACACGGATGCGGGCGCGTCGGGCAGCTCCGATGCCGGCGGCAAGACCGATGACGACGTGGTCGATGCCGAGTTTGAAGAAGTGAAGGATAAGAAGGATAATTCCTGAGCTTTCTCGTCGCATGACTCGTCGAACCGGGTCTTCGTCGTGAAGCCGATTCGATAGAGGCTGGGCAGGCCGCCGGCAATGGCGGCCTGCCTGTTTGTATCCGCACCGCCAATCCGACCAAGCGACCGATCACAAGAACCGATTCATGTCCAAGCGCGACTACTACGAGGTGTTGGGCGTATCCAGGGACGCCTCCGACGTCGAAATCAAGAAAGCGTATCGGCGCCTGGCAATGAAGTTCCATCCGGATCGCAATCCGGGTGACGAAGACGCCCAGCACCGGTTCACCGAGGCCAAGGAGGCCTTCGAGGTTCTCTCCGATTCACGAAAACGTTCGGCGTACGACCAGTTCGGCCACGCCGGCCTGGACCCCTCCGGTGGCGGCGGCGGATTTCACGGCGCCGGCGGTTTCGGGGATATTTTCGGCGACATCTTCGGCGATATCTTCGGCGGCGGCGGACGCCGGGGCGCGGCTCGTGGCGCGGACCTGCGCGTCTCCCTGGAGCTGTCCCTCGAGGAGGCCGTGCGCGGCACCGAGGCAGAGATATCCGTGCCCACCGTGGTGCGCTGCGAGACCTGCGACGGCTCCGGGGCCAAGCCGGGCAGCTCGCCCACCAGCTGTCCGACCTGCCGCGGACAGGGCCAGGTCCGCATGCAGCAAGGTTTTTTCTCCATTCAGCAGACCTGCCCGCAATGCCGCGGACGCGGTACGGTGATCAGCGACCCGTGCGGTGACTGCCAGGGGCAGGGGCGCGTACGCAAGACACGCACCTTGTCCGTCAAGGTTCCGGCCGGCGTCGACGAGGGCGACCAGATCCGACTGTCCGGAGAAGGGGAGGCGGGGCCGAACGGCACCGGCAACGGCGATCTCTACGTGCAGATCGTTCTCACGCCGCACCCGATCTTCACCCGTGACGGTGACAATCTCTATTGCGAAATGCCGGTGAGTATCGCCACCGCGGCGCTTGGCGGCGAATTGGAAATTCCGACTCTGGAAGGCCGCGCGACGCTCAAGGTGCCGGCCGAGACCCAGACCGAGCGGGTTTTCCGGCTGCGCGGCAAGGGTGTGAAGAACGTGCGAAGCGGCGCCCAGGGGGATCTATATTGCCGCCTGCGCGTTGAAACGCCGGTTCACCTCACCCGGCGCCAGAAGGAGCTGTTGCGCGAGTTCGACGAGTCGACCCGGGGCGGAGAAGGCAAGCACCGTCCCCAGGAGCGCGGCTGGGCCGACAAGATCAAGTCGTTCCTCGACGACATCGTGTCGTAGAATCTCCACGCGACGAGGGCCCGCCGCAAGCCGGCAGCGGGGTTCCCTGCAACGCGAAGGCGACGATTCCCTGGCCGTATCACTCATGTCACTCCCACCACTTCGACTGTTGATCACCGGTTGCAACGGCCAGGTCGGCAATGCCCTGGCCGCCCTCGACTGGGGCGAGGCGCGTGTCGCGGGGCTTGCGCGATCGGATCTCGACCTGGCGGATCTCGACGCGGTACGCGGCGTGCTGCGGCGAGAGCGACCGGACGTGGTCATCAACGCCGCGGCCTACACCGCGGTGGACCGCGCCGAGTCCGAACCCGAGTTGGCTTTCCGCATCAACGCCGGAGCGCCGGGCGTGATGGCGGAGGAACTCGCGCGCCGCGGGGCGCTCCTGGTTCATTACTCGACCGACTACGTCTTCGACGGTCATGCCTCGCGTCCCTACCGGGAAACGGACCCCACCGCGCCGACCGGTGTCTACGGCGCCTCCAAGCTCGCCGGCGAAAACGCCATCGGCAACGCCGGTTGCGACCACCTCATCCTGCGCACCAGCTGGGTGTACTCCCATCGCGGCGCGAACTTCCTGTTGACCATGCTGCGCCTGGCCGCCGAGCGCGACGCGCTGGACGTGGTCGCGGACCAGCATGGCACACCCACGTATGCGCCGGACCTGGCGAGCATGACGCACCGAGTCCTCGAGCGGCTGCTTCGATCCCGCAGCGAGGCGATGCGGGGCATTTTTCACCTGGGCAACGCGGGCGAGACCACGTGGCACGGCTTCGCCACCGAGATCATGCGCCGCAGCGGCAACGGCCATGTCGTGGTGCGGGCCATCGAGACCGCCGATTATCCGACGCCGGCGCGCCGCCCGCCTTACTCGGTGCTCGACAAGGGGCGCGCGCGGGACGTTTTCGACCTGGAGATACCCGACTGGCGCGACGGCCTCGATCGCTGCTTCGCGCGACGCGCTCGTGACGTTGCCTGACGAATCCGGCGGCGTGGAAAACGCCGCCGAACCGGCGCTCGAATCGATCCTGGCCGCAAGCGAAAGCGCGCGCGCCCTGTCTGCCGCGGGGCCGTTTGCCTCCGGGTTCGAGGGGTTCCGGGCGCGTTTCGCGCAACAGGCCATGGCCGGCGCGGTGGAAGGCGCGATTCGCGACAAGCGCGTCCTGATTGCCGAGTCGGGTACCGGTACGGGCAAGACGTTCGCCTACCTGGTGCCGGTGCTGCTGAGCGGTGCGAAGGTGATCGTTTCCACCGGCACGCGTCACCTGCAGGACCAGCTCTATCACAAGGATTTGCCCGCGGTGCGTCGTATCGTCGGCGCACCGGCGCGAGTGGAGCGCCTCAAAGGTCGCGCCAACTACCTGTGCCTGCATCGTCTCGAGCAGGCCGACAACATGCTGTTTCGCGAGGCCGAGGATGCCGCGCACCTAGCGCGGGTGCGCGATTGGTCGAAGCGAACGACGAGCGGCGACATCGCGGAGGTGCCGGGTATCGGAGACGACGCGTCCATTTGGAGCGCATTGACCACCGGCGCCGATGCCTGCCTCGGGTCTCGCTGCGAGTTCCTGCAGGAGTGCTTCGTTTACAAGGCCCGCCGTCGCGCCATGGCCGCGGATATCGTGGTGGTCAACCATCACCTGTTCTTTGCCGACATCGCCCTCAAGGACGAGGGGTTCGGCGAGGTGCTGCCGGCCTACGACTGCGTCATTTTCGACGAAGCCCACCTGGTTCCCGAGATCGCCTCGCAGTTTTTCGGAACCGGCTTCAGCACCAGCCAGCTGCGCACGTTGTGCCGCGACATCGTGGTCGCCGAGGCCAGCGACGCCAGCGGCGTGGACTTCGACGAGGCAATTCACGCGGTCGAGAAGGCGTTGAACGAGCTGGTGTTGGCGGTGGGCGCCGAGCGTCGCGGCGAGCTGGGCGAACTGACCGCGCTGCCCGGATTCGAGGCCGCGCGGGAATCGTTGGTCGCCCGTCTCGCCGAACTGGACGAGGTGCTCGTCCAGGGCGCGACGGCCGGGGAGAACCTGGCCCAGGCGCGAGAGCGGCTCGGTGCGGTCACCGAGGCGCTGGGGCGCTTCGACGGGGCCGCCGACGAGTCCATGGTGTTCTGGTTCGAAAGCACCCGGCGCTCGCTGAGACTGCAGGCAACGCCGATCTCGGTGGCCTCGTACCTGGAGGAACGGCTTTTCTCTCATCCGCTGGCGGTCGTGTTCACCTCCGCCACGCTTTGCGCCGAGGGCAGCGGCGCGCATTTTCGTCGCGCGGTCGGCATCGACGAAGCGGAGGTGAAGATCTGGCACAGTCCCTACGATTACCCGGGGCGTTCGTTGCTGTACGTCCCCGAAGGCATGCCGGACCCGGGCGTCGACGGGTTCGCCGACGCGATGCTGGATCGCATCCTGCCGGTGCTGCGCGCCTCGCGCGGCCGCGCCTTCGTCCTGTTCACCAGTTACCGCGTCATGAACCGGATGCGCGAGTTGCTGGCCGAGCGCGGCGAGTTTCCGTTGCTGGTGCAGGGCGAGAAGTCGAAACAGGCGCTGGTGGAATCGTTTCGCGCCGTCGATCGCGCGGTGCTGCTGGGCACGACAAGCTTCTGGGAGGGTGTCGACGTCAAGGGTGACGACCTGGTGTGCGTGATCATCGACAAACTCCCGTTTTCGTCGCCGTTCGATCCCGTCAACCAGGCGCGGCTGCGCCACATCGAGTCCCATGGCGGCAATTCGTTCGTCGATTACCTGCTGCCGCGTGCGGTGCTCGCCCTCAAGCAGGGGGCCGGGCGACTGATCCGCGACGAGGACGACTTTGGCGTTCTGATGATCTGCGATCCGCGTATCGTCTCGCGGGGTTACGGGCGCGTATTTCTCGATGCCCTGCCGCCCATGCGTCGCACGCGCAAGGCCGAACGGGTCGAGCGCTTCTTCGCGCATTTCGGTTCAGGACCGGACACGCCATGAGAATTCTCGCCATCGATACCGTCACGGAGGCTTGTTCCGCGGCCCTCTTTCTCGACGGGCAGTGCCTCGCGCGGGTCGAGCAGCAGGCGAACCGGCACTCGTCGCTTATCCTGCCCATGGTGGAGTCGCTGCTGGCCGAGGCCGGCGCCACGCTGGCGTCGCTCGACGCCATCGCCTTCGACCGCGGTCCCGGTTCGTTCACCGGTCTTCGCATCGGCGCCGGTGTCGCCCAAGGCCTGGCGTTCGCCGCCTCGCTGCCGGTTTGCGCTGTCTCCTCGCTCGAGACGCTGGCGGCGGGCTGCGCACACGACCGCGTGCTGGCGGCGATCGATGCGCGCATGGGGCAGGTCTACTGGGCCTTGTACGAGGCGGGCGGGGACGAGCCGGAAGAACGTCTCGACGATCCCGATCGGGTCCGCGTGGCGGGCGGCGGCATTCACGGCGTGGGCAGCGGCTGGGATGCCCATGCCGGCATCCTGCGACATGCGGCCGGCGACCACGTTTTGGCATTCACGCCGGGGCGATACCCGATGGCGGAGGATGTCGCCCGCCTTGCCGCCACGCGTCACGCGTGCGCCGCCGTCGCGCCCGAGCACGCGGTGCCGGTCTACATTCGCAACAAGGTCACCGGGTAGGGCTCGACGAATCGCGGCGGGTCAGCAGAGCACGTCGAAGTGAGCGGTCGCCACCTGTTTGCCGTCGATATAGATCTTCACCGTCCACTCACCGATGAAGATCCGCATGCCGTGCGCGGGATCGAACGTTCTCACCAGGCCGGAGTCCTCGGGGGGATGCAGCCGCATCCATCCCCAGATCATGGTGTCTGCGCTGGACGCGTGGGCGGAAAACTCGGTCAGTTCCTGGCGGTCGCCGCGCGGGTCAAACCAGTGGATCTCGATATCGTGCAGGCCTTCGGCGAGGCCCCTGGTATCGATCAATGCGTAGATGGTATCCGAGCAGGTGAACTCGGTTTCCCCGGTTCGCTGCGGCACGTCGCCGCTCGTGCGCGAACTGAAGGACGTGGTGACTTCGATCGCGTGCGCCGCACCGCAAAGCAGCAGCATGGCCAGGAGCATGGCCCGTCCGCCTCGAAGGGCGGGTCGCCCAGGGCGTTTCGTAGGAAAAGATGGCATCATGGAAACGGGTCGGTATCGACCGGATTACGTTATCGGTGAATCATTTTCTCGGCAAGTACCTGATTGCCCGCGGTTTCGCGGCGTAGATCATCGGCGAGATCGTCGGCGTGCGTACCCGCCAACCAGACAATTGGGGCTGTCTCGGATCGTTGCAAGGGGATATCATTGGCCCGCAAATGGATAGGGAATTTCGGCCGCGACAATGCCCGGCGCCCGATCGGTGCCCGAAATCGTTGAGAAGATGCTCGAAAACTCTATAATAATCGATTAAATTAACGGGAATTTGTCCGTTAACCAATGGTCATCATGAGCGAAAAGATTGGGAGGATGCCTTTCATGCGACGATTGATCCTGGCGCTCGCCGCGCCGCTCGTGCTGGCTGCCTGCAGCAGTGGTGGCGGTACCTCCGACAGCGGGAGCGGTGTCGCCGGATTCAATACGGGCACGACCGGGCTGTTCATCGTCGCGGTACTGACCCCCGAAAACTTCAGTTCCGACGCCTTCCCGAGCGACTGTGACGAGCCGCCCGATGACGTCATCGAGCAGCGTATCAGCACCGATACCGGCACCATCACCGTGACGGTCCGCGATACGTCGATCGTGACGACCACCGCCAACAAGGGCATCGTTTTCTCGAGTTACACGGTCAGCTTCTCGCCGGTTTCGGCCGGGGCGCCGGCGCTGGCCTCCCGCACTCACGGGCAGAGCATCCCGGTTATTCTCGGCACCAGTGACGAAGCATCGGCGGAAGCCGAGGTCATCCTGGTGGAACTGGATACCACCAAGGCGGAGTTTCGTGCCAAGAACCCGACCGGCGTGACGTATACCTACAGCGTAACGGTCACCCTGCGCGGCAGCCGCATCGATACCGGCCAGAGCGTCAGTGTCAGCGCCCGGGCGCCCATTGAAATCGGCGATTTCTGCGACGCTGATTAATACCGGGGAGCGCGACGCCCGGCATCATCGACGACAGCCGGACCCGGATGCCGACGCGCGACTGGCCTAGCCGTTGTCGCCGGGAGTGGCTACCGGGTCCTCCCCGTCGCCGTTCGTCTCGGGCTGAAGTCGCGTGATGCGGGCGATCTCGACGGCCGACGTGCCGGACTTGACGATCTCGATGACGATGTCTTCCAGCTTGATCGACGTGCCGGGATTGGGCACGTCCTCGAGCACCTCCAGCAGGAGACCGTTCAGCGTCTTGGGACCGTCAGTGGGCAGGTCCCAGCCCATCTTGCGATTCAGGTCACGAATCGTCGCGCGCGCATCGACCAGGTAGGAGCCGCCCGGCTCCACGTGCACGTCCTCGGACACGCCGGGAACCTGGCTGGTGAACTCGCCGACGATTTCCTCGAGGATCTCGTCCAGCGTCACCAGTCCCCGGATATCGCCGAACTCGTTGACCACCAGCGCGCACTGGCGGCGTTTTTCCTGCATGCGAAGCAGCTGCTCGGTCAACCGCGCGCCCTCGGGCAGGAACAACGGTTCGCGAATGACCTCCAGGAACTGTTCCCGGGTGAGCTCGCCTTCCTGGAACTGGTGCAGCACGTTGCGTATGTGCACCTCGCCCACGATGTTGTCGAGATTGCCTCGGTACACCGGCAGACGGGTATGGTGGCTGGTGGCGAGTTGCTCGAGAATGTCGTCCCACTCGTCCTCGAGATCGATGCCCTCGATGGTGCTGCGCGGCACCATGACGTCCTCCACCGTGATCTGCTCCAGCTCCAGTATGCGCAGCAGCATTTCCTGGTGGCTTTTCGGTATCAGCGAGGTGGACTGCTTCACCAGCGTACGCAGTTCGTCGGGACCGAGGGCGTCGTCGCGCTTCGTCAGAGACAGCCCGAACAGGCGCGGCAGCAGCGCACCGACCTTGTTCACCAGCAGTACGACCGGGTGGGCGATGCGCTGCAGGAACATCAGCACGTAGACCGCGCGAAAGGCGATCAGCTCCGGGTACAGGGCCGCGACGGTCTTGGGTGGGATCTCCGCGAAGATCAGGATGACGAGCGTGATGGCGCCGGTGGCGAACGCGATGGCGACCTCGCCGGCCACCTTGATGGCGATCACCGTCGCCACCGCGGCGGCGGCGTTGTTGACCAGGTTGTTGCCCAGCAGGATGGTGCCGAGCAGCCGGTCGGTGTGCTCGAGAAGCGCCAGGGCGTGCCGGGCGGCCTTGTGGCCGTCCTCGGCAAGATGGTTCAACCGGTAGCGGTTGAGGGACATCATCGCCGTTTCCGACGCCGAGAAGAACGCCGACAGGACGATCAATACGACCAGCAGCAGGGAAAGGCTGAGAACGGAGACCTCATCCATGGCGTGTCAGTCCGCGGCGGATCGCCGCCGGCTGGCCGGGACGGGCGCGGGGCGTCCCCCCGAAGGTTCCGGTTCCACCTCGCCGTCCGCGCTGCCCGCGTTCGGCATCTTCACCGCTTCCGATCCGCTCACCCTGACTCCACCGGGTGTTTCCGTTGCTTGATTATGCATCGAGCTTGCGGCGCAGGATCTCGTTGACCTGCTTCGGATTGGCCTTTCCTTCGCTGCGTTTCATGACCTGGCCGACCAGGAAGCCGACGACCTTCTGGTTGCCGGCGCGATATTGCTCCACCTGGGCGGCGGAATCGGCGAGCACCGCGTCGACGATTTGTTCGATGGCGCCGGCGTCGCTGATCTGCTTCAGGCCGCGCGATTCGATGATGCTGTCCGGATCGTCCCCGGACGACCACATCGTCGAGAACACGTCCTTGGCGATCTTTCCCGAGATGGTGCCGTCGGCGATCCGGTCCAGCAGGCGACCCACGTGTTCGGCGGGAACCGGGATCGCGGTCATGTCGATGCCGTCGCGATTGAGCGCGGCGGCAACGTCGCCGTTCACCCAGTTGGCCGCGGTGCGCGCGTCGGCGGCCGTGGCGGCGCAGACGGCCTCGAAGTAGTCCGCCACCGGGCGGTCGGTGACCAGCATGTCCGCGTCCGCTTCGCGCAGGCCGTAGGACTCGACGAAACGCCGGCGCTTGGCGTCCGGCAGTTCCGGCATGGCCCGGCGCGAGGCCTCGACGAAGTCGTCGTCGATCACCAGTGGGGGCAGGTCGGGGTCGGGAAAATAGCGATAGTCGTGAGCCTGCTCCTTGCCGCGCATTGAGCGGGTCTCGTCTCGGTCCGGATCGTACAGGCGCGTTTCCTGGACGACCGAGCCGCCGCCCTCGATGACCTCGACCTGGCGCTCGATCTCGAAATTGATGGCCTTTTCAACGAAGCGAAACGAGTTGATGTTCTTCAGCTCGGTGCGCGTGCCCAGCCGGTCGTCGCCGGCGCGACGCACGGAGACGTTGGCGTCGCATCGGAACGAGCCCTCCTGCATGTTGCCGTCGCAAATGCCGAGGTAGCGCACCAGCGTATGCATCTTGCGCAGGTACGCCACCGCCTGCGCGGCGCTTCGCATGTCGGGTTCGGACACCACCTCGAGCAGCGGCGTGCCGGCCCGGTTGAGGTCGATGCCGGTCATGCCGTGAAAATCCTCGTGAAGCGACTTGCCCGCGTCCTCCTCAAGGTGGGCGCGGGTGATGCCCACGCGCAGTATTTCCCCGTCGACCTCGATGTCGAGGTAACCGGGGCCGACGATGGGGATCTCGTACTGGCTGATCTGGTAGCCCTTGGGCAGATCCGGATAGAAATAGTTCTTGCGCGCGAACACCGACCGTTGATTGACCGTCGCGTTGACGGCGAGACCGAACTTGACCGCCATCACCGCCGCCTCGCGGTTCATGACCGGGAGTACGCCGGGCAGCGCAATGTCCACGGCGTTCGCCTGGGTGTTGGGTTCGGCGCCGAACGCGGTGGCGCTGCCCGAGAAGATCTTGCTGCGCGTGGACAGTTGCACGTGCACTTCCAGCCCGATGACGCTTTCCCAGCTCATGCGAACATCCCCGGCAGCTGGCGGTGGTAATCCGTCACGCCCTGGTAGCGGTGGGCGACGTTCAGAAGACGCGCCTCGCCGAGGTACGGCCCGATCAGCTGCATGCCGATCGGCAAACCGGCGGCGTCGAAGCCGACCGGCAGGGATACGCCCGGCAGGCCGGCGAGGTTCACCGTGTTCGTATAGATATCGTTGAGGTACATGGATACCGGGTCGTCGGTTTTTTCGCCGAGCGCGAAAGCGGTGGTCGGCGTGGTCGGGCCGAGCACGATGTCGCATTGCTCGAAGGCGGTGTCGAAGTCGGACGCGATGAGGCGGCGGATTTTCTGCGCCTTGAGGTAGTAGGCGTCGTAATAGCCCGAGGACAGCGCGTAGGTGCCGATCATGATGCGCCGCTTGACCTCGGCGCCGAATCCCTCGGCCCGGCTGCGCTCGTAGAGGTCGGCAAGATCGACGGGGTCGTCGCAGCGATAGCCGTAGCGTACGCCGTCGAAGCGCGCCAGGTTGGACGAGGCCTCGGCCGGCGCGATGACGTAGTAGCAGGGAATGCCCGCCGCCATGTTGGGCAGGCTGACCTCCACGGTGGTGGCGCCCAGCTTGCACAGCGCGGCGACCGCGGCTTCGACGGCCGCCGCCACCGTGGCATCCACTCCGGCGTCGAAGAACTCCTTCGGCAGGCCGATCCTCAGGCCGCGCAGGCCGTCCTCGAGCGACGCCCGCGTCGGCGGCAACTGGTTCTCCAGGGAGGTCGAGTCGCGCGAATCGAAGCCGGCCATGGCGTCTAGAAGCAACGCCGCGTCGGCGGCGCTTTGCGCCAGCGGACCCGCCTGGTCCAGGGAGGAAGCGAAGGCCACGATACCGTAACGCGACACGCGGCCATAGCTCGGCTTAAGTCCCGTCAGGGCGCAAAACGCGGCGGGCTGGCGGATGGAACCCCCGGTGTCGGTGCCGGTGGCGCCCGGCACGAGCCGCGCCGCGACCGCCGCCGCCGAGCCGCCGGAGCTGCCGCCCGGCACGCGGGCGGCGTCCCAGGGGTTCTTCACCGGACCGTACCACGACGTTTCGTTCGACGAGCCCATGGCGAACTCGTCCATGTTGGTCTTGCCGAGCGTGACCGCGCCCGCCGCGGCGAGGCGTTCGACTACCGTGGCGTCGTAGGGGGCGATGAAGTTGTCCAGTATGCGCGAGCCGCAGCTCGTCTTCAGGCCACGGGTGCAGAAGATGTCCTTGTGCGCGATGGGCACGCCGGCCAACGGCGGCGGATCGTCGCCGGCGAGCATGTCGTCGGCGGCCCGCGCCTGGGCGCGGGCGCCCTCGGCGTCCACGGTGATGAACGCGTTGAGCTCGCCCGCCGCCTCGATGCGTGCGAGGAAGTGGTCGAGCAATTCCACGGCCGAGATTTCGCGAGCGCGCAGCATCGCGGCCAGCTCGGTCAGACTGTGTCGATGGGGCATGTCGGTGCGAGAAGGGGAGAAAAAGTCGTGTGGGCAGTGGCTTATTCGATCACCCGCGGAACCAGGTAGAGTCCCCGGTCGGCGGCGGGCGCGATTTCCAGAAAGGCGTCACGCCGGTCGGTCTCGGTAACCTCGTCGGGCCGCAGGCGCAGCGCGACGTCCAGCGGATGCGCCATGGGTTCGATGGCGTCGGTGTCCACGGCGTTCATCTGCTCGACGAGATCGAGGATGCGCGAGAGGTTATCCGCGTATCCGTCGACCTCTTCGTCGCCGATGCGCAGCCGCGCCAGCGTGGCGATTCGGTGGACGTCTTCTTTCGTGATGCTCATGCTTGGAAACTCATCGATCGTGTACCGCGTCGCGTGCCCCGGACCGGCGGCGGAACGGGGACGAAGCGGCGCCGCGACGCACAATCATTGCGACGGCGGGCAGGCGAATATGATATTTTACGCCAATCTCGCGTAGCGTTACCTGCCTCGATTCAGGTTCAGCATCCCCGTCGCGCCGGTAACGGCGACCCATCGGGTCGCGGTTTATTCGTTGAACCGCCTGCACCGGCTTGCTAAATTACTCCGATTTTAGGTTTTTCACACCCCCGGCAAAACATGTTTCTCAAGCGCCTCCTAGGTCTTTTCTCCAACGACCTCGCCATCGATCTCGGCACCGCCAACACGCTGATCTACGTCCGGGACCGGGGGATCATCCTCAACGAGCCCTCGGTGGTTGCCATCCGTCACGTCAGCCACGGCGGCGGCAACAAGACAGTGCTGGCGGTAGGTGCCGACGCCAAGCTCATGCTCGGCCGCACGCCCGGCAGCATCCAGGCGATCCGGCCGATGAAGGACGGCGTGATCGCCGATTTCACCATCACCGAGGTGATGCTCAAGTACTTCATCCGCAAGGTCCAGGAAAACCGTTTCTTCTCCAGTCCGCGCATCGTGATCTGCGTGCCCTGCGGGTCGACCCAGGTGGAGCGCCGCGCGATCCGAGAGTCCGCGCTCGGCGCCGGGGCGCGGGAAGTCTACCTGATCGAGGAGCCCATGGCGGTGGCCATCGGCGCCAACCTGCCGGTGGCCGAGCCGACCGGTTCGATGGTGGTGGACATCGGCGGCGGCACCACCGAGGTAGGCGTCATGTCGCTGGGCGGAATGGTGTTCTCGCAGTCGCTCCGCGTTGCCGGCGACTCCTTCGACGAGGCGATCATCAACTACGTGCGCCGGCGTCACGGCGTGTTGATCGGGGAATCGACCGCCGAGCGGGTGAAGAACACCATCGGTACGGCGTGGGCGGAATCCGACCACAAGGAGATGGAGATAAAGGGGCGGGACATCGCCGAGGGCATGTCGCGCAGCCTGGTGATCACCAGCGAGGAAATCTACGAAGCCATCAGCGACGCCCTGGACCAGATCGTTCACGCGATTCGCGAGGCCCTGGAACACACGCCGCCTGAACTGTCGGCGGACATCGGCGATCGGGGCATGGTCATTGCCGGCGGCGGCGCGTTGCTGCGCGACATGGACCGGCGCCTGATGCAGGACACGGCGCTGCCGGTGGTCATCGCCGACGATCCGCTGACCTGCGTGGCGCGAGGTTGCGGTCGGGCGCTGGAAGAGATGCACGTCCTCGGCGACGTCTTCGCCCACGAGTGAACATATCGTTTCTTGATCACCGGTCGGGAAGCTGATCCGATCGCCGCTTTCATTTCCGGGCCCGTCCGATCGTGCAACACTCCGGCGCAAACCTGAGGTTCCTGGTGTTGTTGTTCGTGTCCGTGTTGCTGATCAACGTGGACACGCACACGCGCGCGCTGGCGCCGGTCCGCGCGGTGCTCGGCATCGCTGTCGCGCCCTTGCAGTCCCTGGCGTTGCTGCCGCGCCGGGCGGGAGAGTGGGTTTCGCTGCGCGCCATGTCCGAGCCCGAACTGCTCGACCGGCTCGACGAGCTGGAGGATGAGCGGCTGCGGCTTTCGGCCGAGCTTCAACGGGCCGAATCCCTCGAGGCGGAGAACCGCCGTCTGCGCGAGCTTCTGTCGGCCTCGCGACGCGGCCTGGACCGGGTGATGCTGGCGGAGATCGAGGACATCAGCTTCGAACCGTCCGTCCAGAGCGTGTTGATCAACAAGGGTATCGCCCACCAGGTTTACGAAGGCCAGCCGGTACTCGACGCCCACGGCGTCATGGGGCAGGTGGTGCGCACTTCCTACCTGAAAAGCGCCGTGTCGCTGGTCACCGACCCCGGGCAGACCGTACCGGTGATGGTCGAGCGCAACGGCTTGCGCGCGCTCACGACCGGCGGCGGCTCCCTCGACCGGCTCGACGTGCCCTACCTGGATCGAAACACCGACATCCGTCGCGGCGACGTACTGGTGACGTCGGGAATGGGTGGACGCTTCCCCTACGGCTACCCGGTGGCCCGGGTGCTCGAGGTGACGGTTGACGTGAACGAGCCGTTCCTGCGTATCGTCGCCGAGCCCGTCGCGCGCCTCGGCTACTCGCGGGAAGTGCTGCTGGTATGGCCGGGCGAGCCTCCCGAGCCGGTCGATTTGCCGGCACCGCCGGAGGACCATGGAACCGCGGGCGCCAAACCGGCCGAAACGGGCGACGCAGCGGGTTCGGAGACGACGGTCGCGCCCGCGGGCGGCGACGAGGCCGCCGGCGCGGCGGCAGGGGAGGGCGCGGATGCTGATCGGCAGTAATACACAGCGCCCGGCGTGGTTCATCGTGGCCAGCTTCGCGGCCGCGGGCTGCCTGAACGTCCTGCCCCTGGGTTGGTTGGGCGGGTATTTCCAGCCGGACTGGGTGGCGCTGGTATTGATCTACTGGTGCTTCTGGGAGCCCGAGCGGGTGGGCGCCGTCGCGGGTTGGTGCGCGGGGCTGATGCTCGATCTTCTCACCGGCGGTATTCTCGGGCGCTTCGCGCTCGGCAAGACCATCGTCGGGTTCGCTGCCAACAAGATATCGCTGCGCCTGCGCGTGTACCCGGTATGGCAACAGTGCGTGGGCGTCGCCGCGATCATCGCCCTCGATACCCTCACCCACGCCGTGGTTCACCTTCTCCTCGAGGAAGGACCGATGCCACTGGCACGTTGGCTGACGCCCGCCGCGAGCATGATCATGTGGCCGCTCGTGGTGGTACTATTGAGCCCGCGATCGCGGCAGCACCGGTACCGGTAAAAGGTGGTACGAGAGCAGATCAAAGACGTCAAGCGCGAGACGCGTCTCGTCCAGTCGAGAATACTGGTAGCGTTCATTGGCGTGCTGCTGCTGGTCGTCATACTGGTTGCCCGACTCTACTTCCTGCAGATCGTCGGGCATGCGCATTACAAGACGCTGTCCGACAACAACCGTATCGATCTCGTCCCGGTGCCGCCCGTGCGCGGCCTGATCTTCGATCGCAGCGGCGAGGTGCTGGCGCAGAATTACCCGGTCTACACGCTGGAAGTCATCCCCGACCAGGTCGAGGACATGGACCGTACGCTCGACGAGATCGGCAAGCTGGTCGCCCTGACATCGCGCGATCTCACGTTGTTCCGGCGCAGTCTCGAACAGAGGCCCGGCTTCGAACGCCGTCACCTCAAGAGCGAGCTCACCTACGACGAGGCATCGCGTTTCGCCGTCAACCAGTACCGGTTCAGGGGGGTGAAACTCGTGGCGCGCCTGCAGCGCTATTATCCCCATGGCGAGCTCACCGCCCACGCGGTGGGGTATGTCGGTCGCATCGGTCCGCGGGATCTGGAGCAGATCGACAGCGCCGCCTACAAGGGCACCGACTATATCGGCAAGCTAGGCATCGAGGCCTTCTACGAGAAGGACCTTCTCGGGCAGGTGGGTTTCGAGCAGGCGGAGACCAATGCCCATGGCCGCGTGGTGCGCCGGCTCAATCGCACGCCCGCGGTCGCCGGCGTGAACCTGCATCTGAATCTCGATATCGCCCTGCAGGAAGTGGCCGCCAAGGCGTTGGACGGCCGGCGCGGGTCCATCGTCGCGATCGAGCCGTCCACCGGCGGTGTGCTGGCATTCGTCAGCCAGCCGAGCTTCGATGCCAATCGCTTCGTCAACGGCATCGACTTCAAGAGTTTCCGCGCGCTCAACGAGTCGACCGACCGGCCGCTGCTCAATCGCGCGCTGCACGGACGCTATGCCCCGGGATCGACGATCAAGGGATTCGTCGCGCTGGCCGGTCTGCAGTCCGGCATCGACCCGACACAGACGGTGTCGTGCTACGGCTGGTTCTCGCTGCCCGGCAGCCGGCATCGCTACCGCGACTGGAAGAAGGAAGGACATGGCCGGATGGATCTCGACGCCGCCATCACCCAATCCTGCGACGTTTATTTCTACCGGCTGGCGAGCCGCATCGGCATCCAGCGGATTCACGACACGCTGACGCGATTCGGGCTGGGCCGGCAGACGGGTATCGACATGGGCCTCGAGCCGAGCGGCCTGGTGCCGTCGCCGGAGTGGAAGCGTCGCGTGCGCAATCAGCCCTGGTATCCCGGCGAGACGGTGATCGCCGGCATCGGGCAGGGCTACATGCTGGTGACGCCGCTGCAACTCGCGGTGGCGACGGCCACGCTGGCCAATCGCGGGCTGTACGTCGCGCCGAGACTGTTGCACTCGCGGGAAGACCCGCAAACGCGTTTCATCGAGCCGGTGGAGGGCGCCGACGCGCGCATGGTCGAACTCGAGGATTCTTCCTATTACGACCTGGTGATTGCCGGCATGGAGCACGTGGTCCACGGCGCCCGCGGTACCGCGCGGCGACTCGGCGCCCAGTCGTCCTATCGCATCGCCGGCAAGACCGGCACGGCGCAGGTTATCGGCATCGCGCAGAACGAGGAATACGACGAGGAGAACATCGAGGAGCGGTTCCGCGACCATTCCCTGTTTATCGCCTTCGCGCCGGTGGACAACCCCTTGATCGCCGTGGCCGTGGTGGTCGAGAACGGCGGCAGCGGTAGCCGCACCGCCGCGCCCATGGCCAAGAAGGTGCTCGACTTCTACCTGATCGAACGGCTGCGACGCGCCGACGCGCGCAAGGTTGGACATGGATTCGGCTAGCCAGCGGCGCGGCCGCGTCGACGGACCGTTGATCACGGCATTGATCCTGTTGTCGGGAATGAGCCTGGTCATTCTGTACAGCGCCGGCGGCGGCGACCTGGCGCTGATATGGCGCCAGTTCGTGCGACTGTTCATTGCGCTGCTGACGCTGATGGTGTTCGCGATGATCTCGCCCGATGCGCTCAGGCGATGGTCGCCGCACGTGTTCTTCGTCGGTACCGTGCTGCTCGCCATGGTGCTCACCGTCGGTTACATCGGCAAGGGGGCGCAGCGATGGCTGGACATCGGCCTGTTTCGTTTTCAGCCGGCCGAGATCATGAAGATGGCGATGCCAATGATGGTGGCGTGGATCCTGTCGCGACGAACCTTGCCGCCGAGCCCGCTGTCGGTGCTCATGGCGACGACGTGCGTCATCGTTCCAACCGCGCTGGTGGTGTTGCAGCCCGACCTGGGCACCGCCATCCTCATTGCCGTTTCCGGGTTACTGGTCATCTTCGTGGCGGGGTTGAAGTGGCAGTACATCGTCGCGACCGTTGGCCTGGTGACGGCGGCGGCGCCGCTGATGTGGTTCAATCTTCACGCCTACCAGCAGCGTCGAATCATCACGTTGTTCGATCCCTACTCCGATCCGCTCGGCGCCGGCTACCACATCACCCAGTCGAAGATCGCCATGGGAAGCGGCGGGCTCACCGGGCGCGGCTTCATGCAGGGCACCCAGAGCCGGCTCAACTTCCTGCCCGAGAAGCACACCGACTTCATCTTCACCACGCTCT
>JAUIEZ010000235.1 GCA_030429665.1 Gammaproteobacteria bacterium
AGGCGGCGCCCATGACCGCATCCGTAACTTGGCCCATGTCGGCATCGGCCATGACGACCATGTGGTTCTTGGCGCCGCAAAGCGCTTGTACGCGCTTATTGTGCGCGCAGCCTGTATGGTAGATGTACTCTCCGATCTTCGTCGATCCTACGAAACTGACGGCCTGAACCACCGGGTCGGTCAGCAGCGTATCGACGGCTTCCTTGTCGCCATTGACGACATTGAGCACGCCGTCGGGCAATCCGGCCTCGGTGAACAGTTCGGCAAGGCGCAGCCCGCACGACGGATCTTTTTCAGAGGGCTTGAGGACGAAGGTATTCCCACAAGCGATCGCGATTGGAAACATCCACATGGGCACCATGGCGGGAAAATTGAACGGCGTAATGCCCGCACACACGCCAAGCGGCTGGCGCATGCTCCAGCTGTCGACGCCGCCGGCGACGTTCTCGGTGTATTCCCCCTTGAGAAGCTGGGGAATGCCGCAAGCGAACTCGACGACCTCCATGCCCCGGGTAATCGAGCCCTTTGCATCGTCCAGTGTCTTGCCGTGTTCGGAGGAAAGCAGCTCGGCCAGCTCATCGATGTGCTCACGGACGAGCGAGCGGAAATTGAACAGGATCTGCGCACGCCGCGGGGACGGGGTGTCGGCCCAGGCCGGGAATGCCGCCTCGGCGGCGGCGATCGCCGCGCGCACTTCGTCGGCGCTGGCCAGCGGTGCCTGGCTCGTGACTTCGCCCAGCGCCGGGTTGTAGATCGGACTGTAACGGCCGCTGGCGCCCTCGACCTTTTTTCCGTTAATGTAGTGATATAAAGATTGGGTAACCTTGGCGTCCATCGATAGATCCTCGACGATTCGTGATTTCTGAAATTAGCGGCGTCGCTTGCCGCCTGTCCCCTTACGTCGCGACTCACGACGACAGGAAACGGTCGCTAGTGGGATTCTGCGTGGCATGTCAGTCTGCTGCAAGGCGCGAATCGCGCGTAGGGCCAATATGAGCCGGCGACAGGATCCAATCGCGATCGTGCCGGCCTGCCTGGCCGCTATTTTGCTGGGCATTTCGTCCGCCCGCGCAGACGAGCAGTCCTTCGAAGATTTGGTGCGTATCGTCTACCTGGCCGAAGTGGTCGGCTACTGCTCCCTGGCCGACGCGCGCGTGGCGACCGGATTTCGACGCGCTCGCGACCGGATCGTGGACTCGGGCGGACTCGAGGAGGAGGACATCATGCGCGCGCGCGCCGAAGGCTGGAAACTCGCGCACGCCGAATGGCAAAACCGCGGGCTTGGCGGATTTCGCAACTGGTGTCGCACCGAGGGACTGGAAGCGGCGGAAGGATTCCGTGCCATCGCCGCGGACGGCGAATGACGCCGTACCGTGACGGCCGATTCCTACACGTCGACTCCAAACTCGACGTTCAATGCCCGTCGGCCGGCCCGCGTAACCGTCACCGCGCGCGTACAGTCCCGACCACGAACCCAGCCCCTCGTGAGCAACAAGTCCAGCAGTGCCGCGCCCAACCCGCCGGCGAGATGATTGCGTCGCTCGCTCCAGTCCAGGCACAGGCGCGCGAGGGGCCTACGCCGACGCGCCAGGGTATCGACCTCGATGCCATGGTGGCACAGGAGGTCACGACCCGCGGTGGAAAGCGTCACGCCCGACGTCGACAGCACCAGGCAGCCTTTCCGTTGCAACCCGTCGAGGAGTCCGACGCCGAGTCGGCCGGCAAGGTGGTCATAGCACGTGCGCGCTTCCCGTTCCGGCGTCGTCCGCCTTACGCGCGCGGCGACAGGCGTCGCAGCGCCGAACACCATCAACGATTCCAGCATCGACGCCACCTCGTCGGAGGCGAGCCGGAAATAGCGGTGCCTGCCCTGGCTGGCCACGCACAATAGTCCGCGCTCCGTGAGGCGTGCAAGGTGCGAGCTCGCGGTGGCGCGACCGACACCCGCCTCGACCGCGAGCTCGGTAGCGGTTCGCGCACGTCCATCCATCAGTGCCGCGAGCATCAGGGCCCGCGTCGGATCACCGATCAGCTTTCCGACGGCGGCGATCGGGGGTGCATCCATGATTCGATCCTCGTCGAAGTATTTTCGTGGCCGTGAGAATACCATGGGACCTCAAGGCAATCACCGGAGAGTCCCCATGACAATTACCTGCGTCATTCGCTACGAGATAGATCCATTCAACCACAAGGCGTTCGAAACCTACGCGAGAAACTGGGGGCAGGTAATTCCCCGTTGCGGCGCCGACCTGGTTGGTTACTTCGCCCCTCACGAGGGATCGTCCACGACTGCCTACGGCATCTACCACGTGGAAAACCTGGCGGCCTACGAGGCATACCGCGATCGGCTGACCGCCGACCCGCTGGGGCGCGAGAATTACCGCTTCGCCCAGGCCGAGCGATTTCTTCGACGCGAGGACCGTTTGTTCCTGCGCCTGGTCTCGGCGCCCCATGCCCCGGGAAACCGCCACGAGGAGTCGACGCCATGATCGCCGTGATATTCGAAGTCCAACCGCACGACCAACATCGCCAACACTATCTCGACGCCGCGGCCGCCTTGAAACCCATCCTGGCGTCGATCGACGGCTTCATTTCCGTCGAGCGCTTTCAGAGCTTGACGACACCGGGCAAGATTCTTTCGCTGAGCTTTTTTGAAGACGAGGCGGCGCTCGAGCGATGGCGAAACATTCCGGAGCATCGAAGGGCGCAGGCGCTCGGGCGTTCGAGCTATTTTTCCGACTATCGACTGCGGATCGCCGGCGTCATTCGCGATTACGGAATGCACGAACGCGATCAGGCGCCGGTGGACAGTCGCGAGCGCCACGGATCGTAGTATGAAAGGCGCCGCCCGGAGACCGGCAACGACTTGGCGCATCCTCGTCCACGCGTCGCCAAACCGCCCGCGGCCCATGCGAGTGCACGATCGGGCCGGACGCTCGGCGAAAACGGGATACGATCGCTACGATGAGACCGGGTTGTCGTCCGGCGGACCCTTGAGCTCGACGACGTTCCCGTCCGGATCCTCGATATAGATGGACGGGCCATCGCCCTCGGCGCCGTAGCGATGCTGGGTCTCGCCCGCGTGAACGTTGTGAAGGGCAAGATGCTCGCGAATGGCTTGCTCGTCGAAGTCCGCGACCCGTACGCAAAAGTGATCCATGTTTCGCCCCTCGCGACCCGGCGCCCGACCGCCAACCCTGCCCAATCTGCCGTCCACCGAAACGATGTCGATCAGGCTGTTTCCCGCGCGAAGTTGCACAAGACCGGTGGCCGGTTCGGTTTCCCGCTCGACAGGGCAGCCGAGCACGTCCCGGTAGAACGAGATCAGTCGGCGGGGATGGGCCGTGCGCAGCACGACGTGGTCCAGACCCTTGATGGTGATCACTGGCGTTACACCGCCTGCGCCGCGCGGCAAAGATTCTCGAGCTTTGCCCGCGCGAGCTCGCGGCCGAGAAGTCCCAATCCACAGTCCGGCGCGGCAATCAACCTCTCTGCTTCGACATGCGCGAGCACCTCGCGAATTCGCCCGGCGATCTCGTCGACCGGCTCCACGCGGCTCTTGGCAATGGCAACGAAGCCGACGAT
>JAUIEZ010000236.1 GCA_030429665.1 Gammaproteobacteria bacterium
GCGACCCGCTCCCAGGTGACCCAGGTCGGCGAGGAGATCGCGATACTACTGGACGAATTCCAGCCGGATATCGTTCACATCCACTCGGTGCACAACGTCGGCGTCATGGAAGCGTGCCTGGGTCGTGTTCCGGTGATCATGCACGGGCATGATTACCGGTATCTGTGTCCTTCTTCGTCGTTTTACTACCGGCGGACGCAGGAGATCTGTACGAGAACCGCGGGTCCAGGATGTTTCCCGACCACGTTGCGAAAGCATTGCTTGAGCCCGCGTCCGGCCTATGCGTGGAACTACTACCGGCGGGTGAAATGGATAGAGAAAAGAGCGAGCCGATTCGCGTACGTGGTGGCGCCGAGCGATGCCGCGCGAAATCGCTTCCTGGAAGCCGGCTTTCCGGAAAGCAACGTCGTAACGTTGCCTTATTTCTGCCCGGTCGTTCCGTTGGATCGACCGCGAAGGTTGCCGTCCGATACGAGTATTCTGTTCATTGGACGCATCAGGCCCACCAAGGGCGTGGACGTGTTCGTGGATGCGTTTTCGAAACTGCCGGACAGTGTCAAGGCGACAATGGTCGGTGATTTCACGGCAGAATCCCGAGGCCGACTGGAACGGCGCGTCTCGACTCTCGGCTGCCGGGAGAGACTTGATATGCGCTCCTGGGCCGGCCGGGACAAGATTGCCGAGATCTTCCGACAGGCAAGCGTGTTCGTGTTTCCTTCGATCTGGCCCGAAACGCTGGGAATAGTCGGCATCGAGGCCCTCGCGTGCGGTGTACCAGTGGTGGCGTCGGACGTCGGCGGCGTTCGAGAGTGGCTGCTACCCGAGCGCACTGGAATACTGGTTCCGCCGAAGTCCGTTGATGCCACGGCCTCTGCCATGGAGCGGTTGCTTTTCGATGAACCGCTGAATCGGGCGATGGGTGAGAACGGGATCGAGTTGGTACGAGACAAGTTTTCATTGGCTCGTCACATCGACGAGTTGAAGTCGTTGTACGAAAACGGCGTTGAGCACGGCGCGAAGCGTATTGCCTGACTCGTTCTGTAGCATCAAGATTGAGTTCTACCTGTTTTTTCCAGCGGGCGGGATCGGAAAATACACCCACGAACTGGTAACAGCCCTCGATAAATACGACGACCTGGAAATCGAGGTAGCTTGTCTGCCTAACTTTCAATGGCGCGACAGCGAAGCGTATCGTGCGTGGCCGTATCTGTTCGGAATCAGCCACGAATTCCCGGTTGTAAGAAAGTTCCGCTTTCTGCTGGGCCAGTTTATCAATCCTCGCCGCATGCTTCGCCGAACGACTGAGCGGCGGGCGGACATCCTGCATGTCTGCAACATCAATCATTTAAGCTATCCAACGTGGAAATATTTGCTTGATTCATGGGGTGGGCGCGTCGTTTGTACGGCGCACGATGTTCGAAGGCGTTCGGCGATCGTGAACAAGCAATGGGAAACAGCGCAACTCAAGGCTTTCTACCGCCGGTGCGATGCCATATTCGTCCACGGTGATGCACAGAGGGACGAGTTGGCCGATTTTGCTAACGTCGAGCCGACGCGAATTCACATCGTGCCGCATGGGCCGAACGAATACCCCTCCGCAGAAAACGAGGAGAGCACGAAAAAGCGCCACACGCTTGGAATCGCGGATGATGTACAGGTCGCCCTGTTTTTCGGCTTCATACGCCCGGACAAGAACCTCGACGGCTTTTTGCGCGCCGTATCGCTCGCCGACGATCCGCGATTGCACGTCGTAATCGTCGGGCAGGCCGCGGCCCGCGAGGACAGGTATGCCGAGCAGTGCCGCGAACTGGTGAACCGATTGGATCTCGCCGACCGGGTAACATTCGAGACGCGTTACATCGGGGACGACGAACTTCCGCTTTGGTTCTCGATCTGCGACTGGGTCGTTTCGACCTACGCAGAGTCGTTCACGTCAATGAGCGGTGTCGTCAACGTCGCGGCGTACTACGAAAAGCCGATTCTCGCCACGCCAGGTGCCAGTTTGCGAGAATTGCTCGAGAAGATCGACCTGGGGGTCGTTTGCCCGGGTTTTTCCGACACGGACATCGCATCCGGTATAAGGGAGATTACAGAACGAATTCGCCGCGGAACACGTTTTCGGTTTGACCTTTACCGCGATCGTTACTCCTGGGCCGAGAATGCAGCGATTACCCGAAACGTCTATCTCGACCTTTGCGGTTGCAGCCGAGCTCAATGACGCAGCAGATTCGTATCGCAGTATTGTCTCCCATCCCGACGCCTTATCGGGATGGTTTCTGGAACGTTCTTGCGTCCCGGGACGATGTGGAACTCTTCGTATACTACTGCAGCGCGGGAAAACAGGATCGACCGTGGCGCGTGGACTGGGAAAGAGAATATCCGTACGAAGTTCTGCCGGGTGCGAATCTCTTGCGCTGGCGCGGTACCAACGCGTCGTTATACAACAATCCAGGTGTTGGCTCACGGTTGTCGTCGATGTCGCCGGACGCCGTACTGGTCGGCGGATACAACCATCCGACGATGGCAATGGCCATAAGGGAGTGCATTGGATCCGGTGTGCCGTACTTCTTGATGAACGAATCGCATCTGGACAAACGCAGGACAAGGACGCGCAAGTTTCTCAAGGCGCCGGTCGTTCGCTGGGTTGTTGGGCACATGGCCGGCGGCTTCCCGACCGGGTCATTGGCAGAACAGTATCTGCTCCACTACGGAGCAGATAACCGCACGCTTTCCCGGCTGCCGAATGTGCCTGATATTTGCGGGATTCGTGACAAGACGCGAGAACTTCGGGTGCAGCGCACGATCCTTCGCGCCGAACTCGGCCTGTCGGCGAAGTTCACGATCCTGTTTGTCGGCCGGTTGATACCGACCAAGGGTGCCGACCGCGTAATCAAGGCGGTCGCCCGGTTGCAGGGCCGTTTGGACGCCGATGTCGTCGTCGTTGGAGACGGCCCCGAACGTGGCTCGCTGGAGCGACTGGCAGTCGAAACCGGGTTGGGCAACAGGGTGCATTTTCCGGGATTCGTCGAACCCACGGATACGCTGAAATGGTATGCGGCTGCCGACCTGTTCGTGTTACCGTCAGTGGAGACATGGGGCGTTGTCGCCCTGGAGGCGTTGGCTTCGGGGTTGCCCGTCGTATTGGCCGATAGTGTCGGCTGCTGGCCGGACGTGCTCAACGATCCGAGGGTTGGCGAAGTTGTACCGAATGGAAACACGACCGCGTTGGCCGAGGCCATTGCGCGGCAGAGTGATCGAAAATCCAAGCCTGACAACATTCTGGAGGCTTGGCAGCCGGTATTTAGCCGATCGACCTACGCGCAACTTGCCGAGGAAACGGTCGCACATCTGAAGCGCTTGACCGCATCGCCGGAACGAATACGGGCGACTGTCCGGTGAAGGCAATCCAGGTTGTTCCTCGTATCGCGTCGCGGTCGAGCGGCCCATCCTACAGTGTCTCGCGCCTGGCAGAGTCATTGCTGGAAGCAGGCTGTGACGCCGAGTTATTCGCCCTTGAGCCGCCGCCGGCGGCGGCTCCCAACGTCTCCCTGCACGTGTTTCC
>JAUIEZ010000074.1 GCA_030429665.1 Gammaproteobacteria bacterium
CGCATCGACGTGGGGCCTGGTGAATACGTGTGCCGACAGGGTGAGCCGTCCGACGAGATCTATCTTGCCGTTTCGGGACGCATCAGCATCATCCTGTCATTGCCGGGCCGGGGCACGATACGATTGCGCAGCATGGCGAAGCGCACCATGGTCGGCGAGATGGGCTTTTTTCGCCGTATGATTCGCACCGCGTCCGTCGTCGCCGACGTGCCGACCGTGCTCTACGGCATCGATCGCGATTCGTTCGATCGCATGCGCCGCGAGGATCCCGTGGCATGCATGGGATTCCAGCAGTTCGTCATTCGCGTGCTGTCCAACCGGCTGGAGTTCGCGAACCGGGAAATCTCGGCCTTGCAGCGGTAGCCGCGCGCCGCGACCGGTTCGCGATCGAGAGACTGTCGACATCGACGATGTCCGACGCCCTTCGTCCCGCGTGGCTGGCGTCAGTCGTCGTCAGGAAATCCGCGACGACTGCCTGCTATGATTGTGGCCGGTACAAACTGGCCTGACGTATGGCGGAGTCCACGTGAAGACACTCACCGGTACATGCCACTGCGGCGCGGTCCAGTTCGAGATCGACGTCGATGACGAACTTGACGTGGCTCGATGCGATTGCTCGTTGTGCCGCCGCAAGGGAGCGATCATGGCGGGCGTTGCGCTCGACCGCCTGCGCGTCGTCCGGGGCGAGGACATGCTCACGCTCTACCAGTGGAATACCATGGCGGCGAAGCACTGGTTCTGCAGCCGTTGCGGTGTTTACACGCACCACCAGCGGCGAAGCAATCCGAACGAATACGGCGTCAACGTCGGATGTTTCGACGACATCGATCCGTTCTCGTTCGGCGACGTTCCGGTGGGCCAGGGCAGTCGCCTGAGCACGATCGATTAGCGGGCGTTCGGCGGCGTCGCTCTAGCGTCGACCGGGCGCGGCCCGGCCGACCAAAAAAGAGCCCGGTGGGGGAACCGGGCGTCAATGTCTCGAGGAGGAGAAGAACCCGTTTCTCAGCCGCACTTCGAGTCGCCGCAGTTCAGGCAGGTCATGCAGCCGTCGAGCAGCACGACCGCCTTGGTCTGGCACTTGCGACACAGGCTTGCCCCGTCGGGGAAGTCACGGTCACTCGTCGCATCGTTCTCGGCCGCCGTCACCTGCCGGCTGCGGTCCTCGAACTCGCGGCGTTTCTCGTCCATGATCTGCTGGCGGTGCGCATCGGGTTCTTCGTCGCGGATCATGCCGATCATCCGCATGTGGGCCTCGATGGCATCGCCGATATCCGCCACCAGCGACGGCGTATAGCGGCCGCCGCGCTTGAAGTAGCCGCCCTGGGGGTCGAAGACGCTGCGCAGCTCCTCGACCAGGAACGTCACGTCGCCTCCCTTGCGAAACACCGCCGAGATGATCCTCGTGAGCGCCACTATCCACTGGAAGTGATCCATGTTCTTCGAGTTGATGAAAATCTCGAAGGGACGGCGCTTCTCGTAGGGCGTGTCCGGATTGAGGACGATATCGTTGATGGTGACGTACAGCGCATGGTCCGACAGCGGCGTCTTGATCTTGTAGGTGCTGCCCAGCAGCATCTCCGGCCGCTCGACCTTCTCGTGCATCTGGATGACGTTGGGCATCGAGGCGCCGTCTTCGGTGATCGACGACTGGTTCTGCACCTGCGCGTCTTCCTGCGGCTTGTCATTCTCCGGCGCGTCGGGTTTGACGACCTCGTAGCCGGAGATCTTGCTGGAAATCTTGATTGCCATGATTCGCTTGTCCTGAACTCTCAGAAACGTCCGTAGTAGCCTTCCTTCAAGGCATCGAACAGGTTGGCGGCGGTGTGCACCTCGCCGTCGTACTCGACTTCCTCGTTGCCCTTCACCTCGATCGTTTCCCCGTTTTCGAGCGTGAAGCGATAGGTCGTGTTGGCCAGGTCGGCGTCCTTCACCAGCACGCCCTGGAAGGCCTCGGGGTTGAAGCGGAACGTGGTGCAGCCCTTCAGACCCTTTTCGTAGGCATACATGTAGATGTCCTTGAAATCCTCGAAGGGGTAGTCCGACGGCACGTTGGCGGTCTTGGAAATCGACGAGTCCACCCACTTCTGGGCCGCAGCCTGCACGTCGACGTGCTGTTTCGGCGTGACGTCGTCGGCGCTGACGAAGTAGTCGGGCAGTGCGTTCTCGCCCTCGCCGTCGGGCGACGCGTTCGGATTCACCAGCGTGCGGTAGGCGAGCAGTTCGTAGGAGAACACGTCGACCTTCTCCTTGGTCTTGCGCTTCTCGCGGATCACGTTGCGGCTGTAGCGGTGCGCGAAGGACGGCTCGATGCCGTTGCTGGCGTTGTTGGCCAGCGACAGGCTGATGGTGCCGGTCGGCGCGATCGACGTGTGGTGGCTGTAGCGTGCGCCATGCTCGGCGATGCGCTCGGTGAGTTCCTTGGGGAACTGCTCCATGTAGTGGCTGTAGCGCGCCATGAGAATGCGGCCAGGCAACTTGTCGCCCACCTTGTAGCCGTCCTCGGCCAGCCTCGGCCGCTTGCGGATCAGTTCCGCGGTGATCTCGAACATGTCGTCCATGATCGGCGCCGCGCCCTTCTCGATGGCGAGCTCAACGCCCGTTTCCCAGCCCACTTCGGCCATCTCCCGCGCGACGCGCTCGGTGAACTCGAGGCTCTTCTCGTCGCCGTAGTGCATGCGCAGCATGGTCATGGTCGAACCGAGGCCCAAAAAGCCCATGCCGTGACGGCGCTTGTAGGCGATTTCCGCTGCCTGTCCGGGCAGCGGCAGGCCATGGATCTCCACGACGTTGTCGAGCATGCGGCTGAAGATCGCCACCACGCGGCGGAAGCTCTCCCAGTCGAACCCGGCATTGTCGGTAAACGGGTTGGTGACGAAGCGGGTCAAGTTCACCGAACCCAGCAGGCAGCTGCCGTAGGGAGGCAGCGGTTGTTCGCCGCAGGGATTGGTGGCACGGATGTTCTCGCAGAACCAGTTGTTGTTCATCTCGTTGATGCGATCGATGAGGATGAACCCGGGCTCGGCGTAGTCGTAGGTGGACGTCATGATGAAATCCCACAACCGGCGCGCGCGGATGGTGCGGTAGACGCGGCACGCCACTAGGCCTTCCTCGCTGACGATGTAGCCCTCCTGGGTGGGCCACTCGCGCCACCTGATCGTCTCGGGCGCTTCGTCGATTTCGTGCTGGGTCGCCGGAAACACGAGTTCCCATTCGGCGTCGTCCTTGACCGCCTGCATGAACTCGTCGGTAATCAGGCAGGACAGGTTGAACTGGCGAAGCCGGCCGTTCTCGCGCTTGGCGCGGATGAAGTCGCGCACGTCCGGGTGGGCGATGTCGAAGGTGCCCATCTGCGCGCCGCGGCGACCACCGGCGGACGACACGGTGAAGCACATCGCATCGAAGATGTCCATGAACGACATCGGGCCCGAGGTGTAGGCGCCGGCACCGCTGACGAACGCTCCCTTGGGCCGCAACGTGGAGAACTCGTAGCCGATGCCGCAACCGGCCTTGAGGGTGAGGCCGGCCTCGTGGACCGAGTTCAGAATGCCGTCCATGGAGTCCGGCACCGTGCCGGAGACCGTGCAGTTGATGGTGCTGGTGGCGGGTTTGTGCTGCTGGGCCCCGGCATTGGACATGATGCGGCCGGCCGGAATCGCCCCGTGGCGCAATGCCCAGAGAAATTCCCCGTACCAGCGCTCCCGTGTCTCGGCGTCTTTCTCGACGTCGGCAAGCGCCTTCGCGACGCGCCGGTAGGTGCCGTCGATACTTTCGTCGATCGGCTCGCCGCCCTTGGTCTTCAGGCGGTATTTCTTGTCCCAGATGTCCTGGGACGCCGGCTGGATGGCGATGTCGGCGACGCCGGTTTTGAGTTCCTTCACTTGGGCGGATTTCATCTGCGGGTTGCGCTCCTTTGATCTACGAACCTTGGTTTTGTTGTATAACACCCGGATCAGGGGCCGGTCCCGAACGAGCCCCTGGTCCGAAACCGTGTGGTGGGGGCTTCCGGTCGAATTGCCTGCCGCAACGGAAAATTGGGTGGTACGTCGATTCGCCACGCCGGTACCGGTACGCCCACACCCCCTACACGCGCTCCGGAGCCCGCCGAGGGCAGGTTTCCAGAGAGTCCGGGAAATGTCTCCCGAACACAATATCTTGATGTCCGAGGAAGAATAAACCCAATATGTTGTGTCGTCAACGACAATTTGGGCGCGTTTTGCGGGGTTGTGCCGGGGCTTCCGACGACCGGTACCGGCCGTCCGATGGGTTGCCTTTCGACATTGCGCCGGCCCGTGGCGGGCCGCCGCGTCGTGCCGCGCCGCAGGCGGCCTCGACGCGGAATCGCGAGGCCGCGTCGTGACCCGGTGTAATCGACGCCGATCGGGACCATTGGACGATGCCGGCGACGACCGGCTGAGTCCGCCGGGTCGCCCCGAGCTGCAGCAGATCCTCGAACGCCGGCTGGGCCGGCGCGACCTTCTGGCGGGTGCCCTGCGCTCGACCGCGCTCGGCGTTGGCCTGTTCGCCATCCCGACCCTGCCCGTGCGCGGAGCGACCACGTCCGGCACCGACCGCTTCGAGTTCACTGAAATCCGCCACGGCATCGACGGCACGCATCACGTCCCGCCCGGCTACGAAGCCGAGGTGCTCATCCGCTGGGGCGACCCGCTGTTCGAGGACGCGCCGTCCTTCGATCCGGACAACCAGTCTTCGCGCGCGCAGGCGCGCCAGTTCGGCTACAACAACGACTTCATCGGGTTCATTCCCCTGCAACGCACGGACGATACCGTCACGCGCGCGGTCCTGTGCGTGAATCACGAGTACACGAACGAGGAATTGATGATCCCGCGTCTCGGCCCGCAGGAGCGTACGGTGCCGCCCTTTCGCGACATGACGGCGGAACTGGTGGGGATCGAGATGGCGGCCCACGGCGCCAGCCTGTTCGAGATCGTCCGAGTCGACGGCCGCTGGCGCGTGGATCGGGCGGCGCCGCGCAACCGGCGCCTGACCGTGGGCGACACCGGGTTCGCGATCAGCGGACCGGCCGCCGGCAGCGCGCGCATGGCGACCCGCGCCGACCCCGCCGGTCGCAAGGTCGTCGGCACCGTGAACAACTGCGCCGGCGGGGTCACGCCCTGGGGCACGTTTCTTATCGCCGAGGAGAACTTCAACGTCTATTTCTCCGGCGACATTGAGGCGACGGGCGCGGAGCAGGAAAATCACTTGCGCTACGGGGTGCCCGTCGAGTGGTACGCCTGGGGCGACTTCGACGACCGTTTCGATATTTCGGTGGAGCCCAACGAGCCCAACCGATTCGGCTGGGTGGTGGAGGTCGATCCCCACGATCCGGCGTCGGTGCCGGTCAAGCGCACCGCTCTCGGCCGCATGAAGCACGAAGGCGCGCGATGCCTCGCCAGCAAGGACGGTCGCGTGGCGATCTACATGGGAGACGACCAAAGCTTCGAGTATCTCTACAAGTTCGTTTCCCACGATCCAGTGAATCCGGACGATCCTTCGGCCAACCGCGACCTGCTCGACAGCGGCACGCTGTCGGTGGCGGTGTTCAACGAGGACGGCACGGTGAGCTGGAAGCCGCTGGTGTACGGACAGGGGGGCCTCGACGAGCGTAACGGATTCACCGGGCAGGCGGACGTACTGATCGAAACGCGCCGTGCCGCCGACATCCTCGGCGCCACGCCGCTGGATCGGCCCGAGGATGTCGACGGCGACGGGCTCGGCAACGTGTTTGTGCTGTTGACCTACAACAAGGCGCGCGAAGCGGCGCAGGTCGATGCGGTGAATGCCCGCGCGCGAAACCGCTGGGGCCAGATCATCCAACTGCACGTCGAGGGGGCCGACCACGCCGCCGATACCTGCCGCTGGAGCGTGCTGGTGCAATGCGGCGACCCGAAGGATGCGTCGGTGAACGCGACCTGGAACCCGGCAACCAGCGAGAACGGCTGGTTTTCCTGCCCCGACAACTGCGCGGTGGATCATCGCGGGCGATTGTGGGTGAGCACGGACCAGGGCATGGAATGGAAAACCGTGTCGGGTACCGCCGACGGCCTGTGGGCGCTCGAGACCGAGGGCCCGCGACGCGGCACCGGCAAGATGTTCTTTCGCGCGCCGGTGGGCGCCGAGTTGTGCGGCCCGTGCTTTTCCGACGATGACACGACGCTGTTCGTCGCCGTGCAACACGTCGCCGCCGACGGCGCCAGGGACTACCCCGGCTTCGGGCGGGACTCCAGCTACGAAGACCCGGCCACCCGCTGGCCCGATTTCGATCCGCAACTGCCGCCGCGACCCGCCCTGGTGGCGATCACCCGTCGGGGCGGCGGGAAGATCGGCTGACTTTCGTCGCGACCGTTTAGCGGGCCCGTCGGGTTGTCCTGACGCGATTTCGAAAATCCGCTTTCACGCCCGCGACACGCGTCGCAAATCACACTTTCCGGACGCATTTTTTCATAGACCGTAAAGCGCGCCGGCGCAAAATTCGCGCCGGCGCCGTCGTGCCCGGTTGGCCGTCGGCATGTTCGTACATCCTGTCGTTGGGCAATGACAATGGAGCGCGAGTACTTCAAGGGGTTGGTGCTGGCGTGGGCGGCGAATATCCTGTGGGGCGTCTATCCCATCCTCTTCAAGCAGCTCGACGGGCTCGATCCCGGGGCGTTCGTCGGTTACCGGATTCTTTACAGCACGCCGTTTCTGGTCGTCGTGGTGGTGGTGATGCGCCAGCATCACGCCTTCCTGCAGTTGTGGCGTAACGCGGCCGTGCTTCGTTACCTGATCATCTCTACCGCCATGATGGGACTGAGTTGGGGACTGTACGTCTGGTGCGTGCAGAACGACCGCATCGTGGAATCGTCGCTCGGCTACTTTCTTACGCCCGTGCTGAACGTGCTCGTCGGGGTGGCAATGTTCCGCGAACGACTCGACCGTAGCCAGTGGCTCGCGGTTGGCATGGCGGCGGCGGGCGTCGTCTACATGGCCGCCGCCACCGGGTACGTTCCCTGGTTCGGGCTGGTGCTCGGGCTCGCATTCGCGTTGTACGGCGCGGCGCGCAAGTTGGCCCAGGTGGAGGCGTTGAACGGCGTTCTCGCCGAAACGCTCATGCTGTTGCCGATCGGCGTCGTGCTGCTGTACATGGCGCCGCCGGCGACGGGCGAGTCGAACGTCGCGTGGCTGGCGGTTGCCGGAATCGCCACCGCGCTGCCCCTCATCTGGTACGTTGCCGCCGCGCGGCGCATCGAAATGGCCACGCTCGGAAACCTGTTCTATTTCTGCCCGACCTTGAGCTTCCTGATCGGCGTGTTGCTCTACCACGAGCCGTTCACCCGCCATCACCTGGTCATGTTCGCCCTCATTTGGGGAGGGCTCGCGGTGTATTCGTTCAGCGGGCGGATCGCGCCGCGCCGCGCGCGCCCATTCGGCTGACCAGCAGTCCGCAGAGAATGAGCGCCAGGGCCACCCAGATGGTGCCCCGCGGCACCTGGTCGAGAAACAGCCAACTCCACAACAAGCCGAAGGGCGGAATGTAGAAGCTCACCTGGGACAGGAACGTGGCGCCGACCTGCTGAACGATCTGTACGCGAATCACGTAGGCCGCCGCGGTCGGCACGAAGCCGAGAAACAGCAGGGCGGTCAACGACCCGGTACTGGTAATCGGCGGAAAAGGCTCGCCGCTCACGAACAGCAGCGGCAGCATGTAGATCGCCGACGACGCGAGCGTTACGAAACTGAGCGTCAGCGGCCCCACGCCGACGATCCGCCGCACGATAAGCGACGACAAGGCATAGCAGCTGACGGCCGCGACCATCGCCAACTGGCCGACGACGGCGCCGCCGCTGCCTTCGAGCGCCTGCTCGCCGACCAGCACGACGACGCCGGAAAATCCCAGCACGACGCCGCCGAGCTTGCCAAGCGTGAAGCGGTCGTCCGGGGTCAACACGTGTGACAGGGCCAGCGCGACGAACGGACCGCAGGACATCAACAGCGCGGTCATGCCGCTCGAAACGTACTGTTGACCCCAGCTTATCAGCGAGAACGGCACCGCGTTGTACAACGCCCCGGCGAGGAACACCAGCAGCCAGGTCCGCGATCCCCGCGGCCATTGCCCGCGGCGCAACAGGACCATCGGCGCAAGCGCGAGGGCGCCTATCGAGATTCGCCAGGCGGCGATGGCCAGCGGGGAAAAATCCGTCAGGGCGACCTCGATGCACATGAACGCGGACGCCCAGATGGCGCCGAGCGTCGTCAGCTTGAGGATGTCCCGGGTGGTCGGTTGGCGTATGGTTTTCAATTCGGCTCGTGCGCGTGCCGACCACGGGTCGGACGTCTTGTCGATGAGGCGGCGACGCCGCGCAAACGTGTGGTGCGACGTCGATGACGATGGCCGCCTCGGCATACCGCGAGCGGTAATCCCTGGCCCGGCGACGGGCATACCCGGTATTCATTCGCGCGGGATTGACATATATTCCGGCGAGCACCGCGCTGCGACATATTGTAACGCCGCGCGCCGCCGACGGGCGGGCGCCGCGCCGCACGAGTATTGCCCAAGGTCGTGTCCATTGTAGAAAGCCCACCACGCCGCCGGGCGCCCGCCGTCTGAATGCGCCTCGATCGCGACATGTTTCTGCTCGCCTTGGGCGGCCTGGCTGCGCTCGCCGTCGCGATGGGTTTCGGCCGCTTTATCTACACCCCGCTGTTGCCGATGATGGAGCAGGGCCTGGCACTTTCGAAATCCCAGGCGGGATTCCTCGCATCGGCCAATTATCTCGGTTACATGTTCGGCGCATTGCTCGCTGCCTCGCCGTTCGTTCCCGGTTCCCGGCGTGCGTGGATGCTCGGCGGACTGGCGCTGAGCGGATTGACGACGGGCGCGATGGGATTGTCCGATTCCATGGTGATCCTGTCTTTGCTTCGACTCGCCGGCGGCGTCGCCAGCGCCTTCGTGCTGGTGTTCTGTTCGGCGCTGGTCGTACATCGCCTGACCGCGAACGGTTGCGCGGCTTACACGCCGCTTCACTTCGCCGGCGTGGGTACCGGCATCGCGCTGTCGGCGGTCGTGGTCACGACGTTGTCGATGCTGGATGTCGGCTGGCGCGGCATGTGGCTCGCCGCGGGCGGCGTCAGCCTGCTCATGCTGCTCGTCGTGTGGGCGCTGGTGCGTGCCGACATGAACCCCGCGCACGGCGGCGGCACGCCGGTTCGCGAGCATCCGCTCATGCTACGCGTTCTGGTGATTTCCTACGGACTGTTCGGCTTCGGCTACGTCATCACCGCGACCTTCGTCGTGTCGATGGTGCGCGACATCGAGGCGGTCCGCGTGCTCGAGCCGGTGATCTGGCTGGTGGTGGGCCTCGCGGCCGCACCGTCGGTCTGGTTCTGGTCGAAGGTGGCGAAACGTACCGGTTTGATCGGCGCCTACGCCTGGGCGTTCATCGTGCAGGCCGTCGGTATCGTTGCGAGCGTGGCCTGGCAGAGCATTCCCGGGCTGCTGCTCACGGCGGTGTTCCTGGGCGGAACCATCATGGGCATCACCGCGCTGGGGCTGATGGCGGCCGGCAACCTGTCGCGGCGCGATCCGCGTCGCACCATGGCATTGATGACGGCTTCCTTCGGCCTCGGCCAGATCGTCGGTCCGCTGTTCGGCGGCGTGGCGGCGGACCTGACCGGCAGCCTGACCATGCCGTCGCTGGTCGCTTCGGCGGCACTCGTCGTCGGCGCGCTCATGGTGTTCGACCGCCTCCGGCGAGACGAGTCGGCGTCGTAGGCGCGGGCAGGTCTTCCGTTACGCGCTCTGCGACTGGCTTTGCTCGCCGTTGAGTTCGTGCCCGAACCACGTGCGCGAGATCTCGAAGTGCAGGTCGGCAAGCCCGAGTTGGCAGGTGTCGACAAACTCGTGCAGCACGTCCTGGCGCAGCGCGCCCACGTTCGACTCGGAAAGGGTGCGCTTCATGCGACCGCAATGACGCAGCACGCCCTCGTTGCGGGGCAACCTCGATGCGCCGAGTTCCACGGACGTCACGCAGTGGAACACCGCGCGCGGAAAGTCGGCGTCCTGGAACAGGAATTCCAGCACGTCGGCACGTCGCACCCGCGCCTGCCGGCTCTGCCGGTACATCTGGTACGCGGTCAGGGACCTGAGAACGCTGACCCACTGGATGTTTCGAAACGGGCGCAGGTCGGGACTGTCCTCTATCAGGTCCGCGGAACGCACGTCGATGATTCGGGTGGTCATGTCCGCGCGTTCCAGGTTGCGCCCCATCACCAGGAACTGGTACCCCTGTCCCTTGCTCATGGTGCCGGACAGGATGCCGGTGATGGTCTGTGTGCCGAGTATCAGTTTCTTGAGATACTGGTAGCGCCCGCGCTTGGACAGTCCCGCGTCGAGGTTGTCGCGCGCAAACAGGTCCAGCTCGTTGATCTGCTCCCACACTTCGCGGGGAATGATGTCGCGGATGGTGCGCGCGTTCTCCCGTGCCGAGCGCAACGAGTTGAGCACCGAACCGGAATAGTCGCGATCGCCGAGCAGGAACATCACCACGGCGCGATCCTCGTACTTTCGCGGCTTCGCCTCGAATTCGTCGGTGGCGCCGGTGATGAATACCAGCGGCTCCCATTCCGGCTGCACGCCCTTGGGAAGGTCGAGCAGCAGGTTGGCGTTGACCATCACCATGCGCGCCGTGTTCTCGACCCGCTCGAGGTAGCGGATCATCCAGTAGATGCTTTCTGCGACTCGCGACAACATCAGCGCTTGCCTCCCGCCCCGGAGACGATCCAGGTGTCCTTGCTGCCGCCGCCCTGCGAGGAATTGACCACCAGCGAACCCTTGCGGAGGGCAACCCGGGTTAGGCCGCCGGTGGTCACCGACTGGCGGTCGGCGCTGAGAATGAAGGGGCGCAAGTCCAGGTGGCGAGGCTCGATGTGCTTGCCGATGATGGTGGGCATGGTAGACAGCTTCAGTGCCGGTTGGGCGATATAGTTGCGCGGATCCTTGCGCACCACTTTCGCGAACGCGGCGCGCTCCCGGCGCGTGGATGCCGGCCCCACCAACATGCCATAGCCGCCCGACTCGTTGGCCGGCTTGACCACCATCGTCTCGAGGTTGGCGAGCACGTGCTTGAGCACCTTCGGCTCCATGCAGCGGTAGGTGGGGACGTTGTCGATCTTCGGGTCCTGGTCAAGGTAATAGCGGATGATGTCGGGCACGTAGGAATACACCACCTTGTCGTCGGCGACGCCCGCGCCGGGCGCGTTGGCCAGCACCACGTTGCCCGCTTTCCAGGCGCGCATCAGTCCCGGAACGCCGAGCATGGACTCGGGGTTGAACGCCTCGGGGTCGAGAAAGAGGTCGTCGACTCGCCGATAGACGACGTCAACCCGCGACGGCCCGTCCACGGTGCGCATGTACACGCAGTCTTGATCGACGAACAGGTCGCGCCCCTCGACCAGTTCGCAGCCCATTTGCTGGGCGAGGTAGGAATGTTCGAAGTAGGCCGAGTTGTAGATGCCCGGCGTCAGCACGACGACCTCGGGAAAGTCGGCCGGTCGCGGCGACAACGCGGCGAGCGTGTCGTACAACTGGCTCGGGTAGTCGTCCACCGGCAGCGGCTGATAGTGCTCGAACAGCTCGGGGAACACGCGCTTGGTGACCTGGCGGTTCTCGAGCATGTAGGACACGCCCGAGGGAACGCGCAGGTTGTCCTCGAGCACGTAGATCTTTCCGTCGCCGTCGCGTACCAGGTCCGACCCGCAGATGTGCGCCCACACGCCGAAAGCCGGCGAGACACCGACGCATTGCTCGCGGTAATTGGTCGAGGATGCCAAGACCTCCCTGGGGAATACGCCGTCGGCGACGATTTTCTGCTCGTGGTAGAGGTCGTTGATAAACAGGTTGAGCGCCTCGACGCGCTGCTTGAGCCCGGCTTCGACCCGCTCCCATTCCTTGCTCGGAATCATGCGCGGGATGATGTCGAACGGCCAGGTGCGATCGATGGCGCGCCCCGATTCTTCGCTGTACACCGTGAAGGTAACGCCCATTTCCTTGATGGCGAGGTCCGCCGCCGCCTGGCGGGAGGACAGCTCGGGCTCGTCGAGGGAAGCGAGGTATCGCGCCACGTGTCGCGCATGGGGCCGCGCTCGTCCGCTGGCGCCGATGAACTCGTCCCAGAACGGCCCCGTGTCGTATTCTTTCCAGTCGATGGGCATTGCGCGGTGCTCCCGTTGGGCTCGGCGCTCAGCGCGCCGGGTATCGCAGATCCAAAGTATACGGAAAGTCGCCTGAGGGCTCCTCGGCGGGTGCGTCGATCACGCCCGGCGTGTGGCCGTACTCGTGGAAACGTGCCAGGCGCCGAGCCTCCGCTTCGTAGGCGTTGACCGGGAAGGTCTCGTAGTTGCGCCCGCCGGGGTGAGCGACGTGGTAGGTGCACCCGCCCAGCGAGCGGCCGTTCCAGGTGTCGACGAGGTCGAACACGAGAGGCGCCTGCACGCCGATCGCCGGATGCAGGCCAGAAGGCGGGTTCCACGCCTTGAAGCGAATGCCGGCAACCTGCTCGCCGCGCGTCCCGGTGCGTCTCAGCGGCACCCGCCGGCCGTTGCAGACGACCGCATGCCGGCCCTCCACCACGCCGGTGGCCTTGAGCTGAATGCGTTCGACCGAGGAGTCGACGAACCGTGCGGTGCCCTGGGCGGTGACTTCCTCGCCGAGCACGTTCCACGGCTCGATGGCGAATCGCAGTTCGAGCTCGACGTCGTCGATGTTCACGCGCCCGTAGGTGGGGAAGCGAAATTCCATGAACGGCGCGAGCCAGCGGTGCTCAAAGGGCAGGCCCCAGCGGTTCAGGTCCGCGCCGACGTCGCGCACGTCGCGCTCGACGAAGTGCGGCAGCATGAAGCGGTCGTGCAGTTCGGTACCCCAGCGCACCGGCGGCAGTTCGTAGGGATGATCCCAGAATCGCGCCACGAGCGAGCGCAACAGCAGCATCTGCACCAGCGACATTTGCCAGTGAGGCGGCATCTCGAAGCCGCGGAACTCGACCAGCCCGAGGCGCCCGGTGGGCGAGTCGGGCGAGTAGAGTTTGTCGATGCAGAACTCGGCGCGGTGGGTGTTGCCGGTAATGTCCACGAGCAGGTTGCGCAGGGCACGGTCGACCTTCCACGGCGCGTCGTACTCGCCGGCCGGCAGGTGGGCGAGGGCGATCTCGAGTTCGTAGAGGGCGTCATCGCGGGCCTCGTCCACGCGCGGTGCCTGGGACGTGGGGCCGACGAACTGACCGGAGAACAGGTACGACAGGCTCGGGTGGTGCTGCCAGTACCGAATCAGGCTGGTCAGCAGGTGGGGTCGGCGCAACAGCGGCGAGTCGGCCGGCCGCGCGCCGCCCAGGGTGACATGGTTGCCGCCGCCGGTGCCGGAGTGGCGGCCGTCCAGCATGAATTTCTCCGTCGCCAGGCGGCTTTGGCGTGCCTCCTCGTACAACGTTTCGGTCTGCCGCACCATGGCCAGCCAGTCGCCAGTCGGCGGTACGTTGACTTCGATGACGCCCGGGTCGGGCGTGACCAGCAGTCGCCGCAGGCGCTCGTCCCGGGGCGGCTCGTAACCTTCGAGGATGACCGGTTGGCCGAGTTCGGCGGCGCAGTCCTCGACGGTCGCGATCAGCTCCAGCCAGTGGGCCAATTCCTCGAGGGGCGGCAGGAACACGTGGAGCTTGCCGTCCCGGGGTTCGACGCAGACCGCGGTGCGCACCAGCGCGTCGCTGTCGGGGCGGACGGCATCGGCAACGTCCTGTTCGTGGATTGCCGCGTGCGGTACGTCCGGTATCTCGTCGATGAAATAGCCGGCGCGGGTGTCGGGTTCCCCGGGAAGCGGTTTTCTCTCGGCAAACGGGTCCGCCGGATGGTGGCCGCGGCGCTCAGCCTCTTCCTCGAAAACCAGCGAATCGAGCGGCAGGCGCAGTCCCATGGGGGAGTCGCCGGGCAACAGGAACATCGCGTCGCGTCGAAAGGTCCACGGCGAAGAGATCCAGCCGTTGACGCGCTCGTCCCAGGCCACCGGCAGGGCGAAGCCGACCGTTTCGTCCAGCCCGCGCTCGAACAGGCGGCGCAGGCGGACGCGTTCCAACGGGTCGCGCAGCTTGTTGTCCAGCACGTCGACGTTTTCCGGCAGCGTGCCCTCTTTCCACAGGTAGTAAAGGCCGTCCTCGTGACCCGCGACCGCGTGGGCCCGATCCACGCCGAGACGCCTCGCCAGGGCGGTGGAAAAGCGCTCGGCGAGGTCGGCGTCCGCCTCGCCCGGGTCGGCCAGCAGCGCCGGGTCGCGCCACACCGCGACGCCGTCGGTACGCCAGAAACAGCCAAGCGCCCAGCGCGGCAGGGGTTCGCCCGGGTACCACTTGCCCTGGCCGTAGTGCAGTACGCCGCCCGGCGCCCAGCGCGTCGCCAACCGGCGCAGCAGGACCATGGCCCGCTCCAGCTTGTGCTCGCCCAGCGCTGCCGTGTTCCACTGCGCGTGGTCCATGTCGTCGATGGAAACGAAGGTCGGTTCGCCGCCCATGGTCAGCCGCACGTCGGCGCTTTTCAGGCGCGCGTCCACCGCGGTGCCCAGCGCCATGATGGCGGTCCACTCGCCGTCATCGTAGGGACGGGTGACGCGAGGATCCTCGTGGATCCGAACCACTTCGTTGCTGTAGGAGAATTCGGCCTTCACCGGATCGCCGAGGTAGGAGCCGGTGATGGGCGCTGCGGATACCGGGTCGGGGGTGCACGCCAGGGGGATATGGCCCTCGCCGGCGAACAGGCCCGAGGTGGGGTCCAGGCCGATCCAGCCGGCGCCCGGCACGAATACCTCGGTCCACGCGTGCAGGTCGGTGAAATCCTCGGCCGCGCCGCTGGGACCGTCGAGGCTCTCGACATCGGGTTTGAGCTGGACGAGGTAGCCGGAGACGAATCGCGCCGCCAGCCCCAGCCGGCGCAGGATCTGCGCCAGCAGCCAGCCGCTGTCCCGGCACGAACCCCTGGCCAGCCTGAGCGTTTCGTCGGGGGCCTGGACGCCGGGCTCCATGCGGATGACGTAGCCGATCTCCTGCTGCAGGCGCTGGTTGAGGGCGACCAGGAAGTTCACGGTGGGCGTGGCCTCGCGCGCCACCGAACCGACCCACTCGTCGAGCAGCGGACCGTCCTCTCGCGCCTCGAAGTAGGGCGCAAGCTCCTTGCGGAGCTGGGCCGGATATTCGAACGGCCAGCTCTGGGCGTAATCTTCGATAAAGAAATCAAAGGGATTGATGGTGACCAGGTCGGCGACCACGTTGACGTCGATGGCGAGGCGGCGGGTCGGCTCCGGAAACACGTAACGGGCGACGAAGTTCCCGAACGGATCCTGCTGCCAGTTGACGAAGTGCTTTTCCGGCTTCACGTCGAGGGCGTAGTGGTGCAGGGGTGTGCGCGTGTGCGGCGCCGGACGCAGGCGGATCAGCTGCGGCGCCAGACGGACGGGCTTCTCGTAGCTGTACGACGTGGTGTGCCGGATGCTGATGCGAATCGCCATGATAAAATTTGCGTTGACCATCGGTAAGGATCTGGTAGTACTATAGCGCACTCCCTCTCCTGTTGTGCATCGCACCACGCGGCGGAGTCGCGCCGCGGAGATATTTCATTGAGGACCTCCTGACATGACTTACTGCGTGGCCCTGACGACCGAGGAGGGGCTCGTATTCGCATCGGATTCGCGTACCAACGCCGGGGTGGACTACGTCACCACGTTCAGCAAGATGCATATCCTGACGCCGGCGGACGATCGCGTTTTCGTGCTTTTGTCGGCCGGCAACCTGGCGACGACGCAGGAAGTGATGAACCGGATCAACCGGGATCTCGAAAACGGCTCCGACGAACCCAACCTGCGCAACGTGCCCTACCTGTTCGAGGCCGCCGACTACGTGGGGAAGATTTCGCTGGCGGTACAGAACGACCGCGGTCCGGCGCTCCAGGCCAGTGGCGTCAGTGCCGATACGACCCTGATACTCGGCGGGCAGATCGCCGGCCATGATCCTGGCCTTTACCAGATCTATCCCCAGGGCAATTACTTCGCCGCCACCGAGGACACGCCCTACCTGCAAATCGGCGAGAACAAGTACGGCAAGCCCATTCTCGACCGCATCAGTCGAGTCACGCCCTCGCTCGCGGACGGCGCCCGGCTGCTGCTGGTTTCCCTGGACGCCACTTCCCGTTCCAATGCCGCGGTCGGCCCGCCCTTCGAGGTGGCCATGTACGCCCGCGACACCTACAACGTGGGCAACTACTTCAAGCTGGAGGCCGACGACCCCTGGTTGAAGAACCTGCAAAAGGAATGGAACCAGGGCATCACCAACGCCTTCTACCACCTGCCGCGCTTTCCCTGGGAAAAGTCGCCGGTCAGCGTGGTGAGCACGTGAACCGGGCCGGCATTCGCGCCGGTTGCCGTTACCCCGCCCGTTGACCGCGACCGGCACCGGATTCGGACAACCTCCCGTCACCCGTCGGGACGACGGCGGCGAGCGGCGGGTGGGGTTCGAGATGGAGTTCGCCGGATTGTCCATAGAGCGCACCGCGGATATCGCCGTTTCGGCGATGGGCGGTGAACTGCACCAGGACTCGCTGGCCCGCTGGCGGCTCGTCGTCGACGACCTCGGCGAGTTCGCCATCGAACTGGACTGGGACTACCTCAAGCGCCGCGCCGCCGAAACCGAAGAGGGCGATGACACCGGCGGGAAAGAGTGGCTCCTCAAGACCCTGAAATCGGCGGCCGCCCTGGTCGTGCCCATGGAAGTGGTCTGTCCCCCCATCGCGCTTTCGAAACTGGACCGTCTCGTGCCGTTGACCGAGGCGCTGCGCGAGGCCGGTGCGGCAGGCACCGCCGACTCCGTGCTGGCCGCTTTCGGCGTGCACATCAACGCCGAGGCGCCGTCGATGCAAACCGCCGTCCTGACGCGTTTTACGAAGGCGTTCGCGTTGTTGCAGTGGTGGCTGGTGCGCGCCCACGAGGTCGACCTGTCGCGGCGGATAACACCCTACATCGATCCCTACCCGCAGGACTACGTGGTCGAACTCCTGGAAACCGACGACGAGGACACCGAGCGATTCATCGACGGGTATCTTGCGCACAACCCCAGCCGCAACCGCGCCCTGGACCTGTTGCCGATCCTCTCGGATATCGACGCCGAGCGGGTGAAGGAAGCGGTCGACGACCCCCGCGTCAAGGCGCGCCCGGCTTTTCACTATCGGCTGCCCAACTGCCACATCGCGCGCGCGGGCTGGACGCTAGCCGACCCGTGGGCGCCGTGGCTGGTCGTCGAAAGGATTGCCGCGGACGAAGCGGCGCTTTCCGAGTTGTCGCGCCTGTATCTCGACGAGCTGCGCCCGGTGCTCGGCGCCAGCCGGCGTGCCTGGGTGGACACCGTGCATGAATGGTTGAAAGACCGCGCATTGGCGTAACCGGCACCGCGCGCCGGTGGTCGCCGTCGTGGTGGTGCACGCGGTTGGCAATCGCGATGGCAGGGGGGCGCGCGATGCGAATCAGCGTGCATCAGCCGCGTCAGCACGCGTCGCCCGACGCGCTGGTGATCGGCGGAGGCGACGACATCGGCGTTGAGCACTACGGCGGCGACGTTCGCCAACAGGTCAAGGTGGACCCGGATCGCGACCGTCTCGAGATCGGCTGGATACACCGGGCGATGGACAGCGGCTTGCCATTGCTGGGCATCTGCCGCGGAGCGCAGCTCATCAACGTCGTTCTCGGCGGCAGCCTGCACCAGGATATTCGCGAGCTCAGGAAGCTGACGTACAACCGCCCCGGCCTTCTGCCGACCAAGCAGGTGATACTGGAACCCGACGCGGTTCTGGCGAGAACGTGTCGCAAGTCGCGGCTGCGGGTCAACAGCCTGCACCACCAGGCGATTCGTGATGCCGCGGCCGGGCTGTCGATCGTCGGTCGCGATCTCGACGGCATCGTCCAGGCCGTCGAAGCGGACGACGGAAAGGCGATTCTCGGCGTGCAGTGGCACCCGGAATACCTGTTCTACCTGCCGGCGCAACTGCGGCTGTTCCGCTGGCTGGTAGGCGAGGTGGGCCGCGGCAATCGATGAGCCTTGTCGCACCGACGCCCTCTCGTTCGCATTCTCCGCGACGAGGCGTGTGCCGTTCGATCAGAGTCCGTGTCGTTTCAGTGCCGCGTCGAGGCGCCGACGCAGGGTTTCGTCGGCGAACGGAAACGATCGAAAGAAATCGGTGCGGCCGATGCCGGAGCGGCGTGCGTGAAAGCGATCCGCCATGCGACGGGCCCGGTCCCCGTCGTCGTTGAGCGCGTGTGCGGCAATGGCGATGATGTCGATCAGCGCGTGCGCGCCGGGCGAACGAACCGCCCGCTCGGCCCACTGCGATGCCTTGGCATAGTCGCCGTTGACCATGCACGCCAGCGAGCGGGTTCCGAGCATGGCATAGAACAACGGATCGAGCGGGCTCAACGTCATGGCCAGTTCGCTGCTGCGTGCCCCGGTATCACCGTTGCCGCGCAAGGTCTCGGTCCATGCATGGGCATAGACCGCCTGGGCATAGTTCGGGCTTAGCCGGGTCGCGCGTTCGACCCAGTCGCGACTCGACGGCAGCTCCGACTCCAGCCAAAGCGCCCGGCCCATGCAGAGGTTGGTGAAAGGATCCTGCGGATCCAGCGCGAGCGCTTCCTCGGCGAAACCGCGAGCGAGCCGGCGAGCTTCCTCCAGGTCGGGCACGTATTTCAGGAACGCATCCTGGAAACTGGTGAATGACAATCCCGCGTGGGCCCGGGCGAACTCCGGCGACCTCGACACGGCGACGCGAAAATGCTCGGCCGCGACGGCATTGTCCCGGGCCTTGAAGCGGAACATGTGCCGCACACCCAGGTGGTAGTGGGACCAGGCATCGAGGTCGTCGGGGACCCTGAGCGCGGCAAGGGAAGCCTCGTGCATGGGTATCTGGATATCCAGCGTAGAGACCAGGGAGTCGACCAGGTTCTGGCGAACCTCGTGAATGTTCTCCCGAGGTTCGACGTACCGGTGTTGCCAACATAATCGACCGCTGCGGGTATCGGCCAACTCCACGTCCACGATCACCTCGTTTCCGGTACGGCTGACCGACCCCGACAAGCAGTAACGAATGTTCAGTGCCCTGCCGACGTCGCGAACGTCGTGCTGGTGCGAGACGAAACGAAACGAGGATCCGCGCGCGATCACGAACAACCAGCGTAGCCGGCACAGCGCGGTGATCAGGTCGTGGGCGAGTCCTTCCCCCAGCGGCGCCAGCAGGATGTCCGTCGAGTAAAAGGGAAGTACCGCCACCGTGGGACGATGGTCGCCGGTTTCGCCGCCGCGCGTATCGTCCTGCTCATGATCCGCTACGGGCGAGTCGGCGCCGGGGGACAGCGGCGGGTTCGCCGACTGCGCGCCGTCGATGGGCGCCACGAAGCGAAGCCCCTTGCCGTGAACGGTCCGGATGACGGACTGACTGGCTCCGCTGTCGCCGAGCGACTTGCGCAGGGAGCGGATCGCCGTGGCGACGGCCGCCTCCGATACGACCCGTCCGGGCCAGACCGCGGACACGAGTTCGTCGCGTGGCACCATGCGATGACGGTTTTCGATCAGCAGGATCAGCAGCGTCAATGCCTTGGGCTCGATCTTTGTTTCGACCCCCGCCCTGGAAAGCGAGAATCGTTCCGTATCGACCGAAAACTCGTCGAACTCGTAGATCATGCTGCTCTCCCTCGCCTCGAAGCGTGGGTTCCCGCGTACGGGTGAGGCAATCGAATTCCGGGTCTCGCGGGGAGGCGCAAAAATACCTCCGCGTTCGGCCGCGGCGCTGCGCGCAAGTATAGGCGAGCGGCGGCGGTTATCGCACGTCTTGGTAGCGTTCCCTCGAGTGAAGCGCGAACCGCAAATCGGTGTCGTTGTTCGCGCGGACCGTTAGCGCCGTCGTCTCGGCGGCGACGGCGCTCGCCTGCGACGTTGCAGCCCTAATACCGCATGGCTGTCCGGCACGTCGTGCCGGCGCGACGTTCGGCGGGCACGGTCACCCGCCGTAGCGGTCCCACATCACCACGTTGCCGTCGCGCTGCGCCGCGCCGAGAAGCTCGATCAAAGGCCAGGCGCGGTGCGAGAGGCTGACCTTGCGATCGTCGTCGTCATCGCTGCCCTCGTCCTCGCCGGGATCGTCGGCGACCGCCTGCTTCAGTCGCTCGAGCGCCTCGGGTATATCTTCGGGACGGATGGCGCCGGGCACGTTGCCGCTCATGCCCATGATATCGAGCAACTGTTTGGCCACGTCGCCGAACATGGTGATGTCCGCGTGGGACTTGGTGGTGAAGGTGACCAGCATGGCGCGCTCCGTGGTATCACGTTGAACGGGTGGAAGCGGCAATGTTACCCGCGTGCCGAGCGCGCTGCCAGCGCACACCGGCCGCGGTTCAGCGTGTCAACCGGCAGTATACCCTCGATACCTCGGCGGGCAGCTTGCGCACGTCGTCGACCACGGTGTAGTTCACCGCGCCGTACATGTGGGGCAGGTACTGGCCGGCCTGGCGGTCGATGGTGATGCAGAACGGATGAATACCGCGATTGCGGGCCTCAATCAGCGCCTGCCGGGTGTCCTCGATGCCGTAGTCGCCGCGGTAGCCGTCGTAGTCGTCGGGCTTGCCGTCGGACAAGGTGACCAGCAGCCGGGTGCGGGCCTGCACTTCGTCCATGAGCCGGGTAAGATGACGTATGGTCACGCCCATGCGCGTGTAGTCGCGCGGCATGATGCCGGCAATGCGGGACTTGACCTGCGTATTCAACGGTTCGCCGAATCGCTTGATGTGAAACAGCTCACACCGCTTGCGGGTCATCCCGGAAAACCCGTAGATGGCGTAGCGGTCGCCAAGAACCTCCAGCGCCTCGCACAAAAGCACCAGGGCCTCGCGCTCGGCGTCCACGATCCATCCCTTGGTGGAGCCGGACAGGTCGACCATGAACATCACGGCGATGTCGCGCTCGTGGCGATGGGTCTTCAGGAACAGGCGGTTGGTGACCTCGCGCCCCAGGCGGTGCTCGGTGCTGGCGTCGACCACGGCATCCAGGTCGATGTCCTCTCCCTCGGGTTGGCGCCGCAGGGTGTGCTGCTGGTCGCGCAACAACTCGAAGGCGCGCCTCAGGTCGAGCACCAGGCCGTGGTGCTTGTGCAGCGTGAGGTCGAAAAACGCCGGGTCGTCGGGGGTCACCGGTCGTTCGTAGAGCGTGCACCAGTTTTTCCGGTAATGACCGCGCAGGTGGTCCCATTCGTCGTAGACGAACACGGGATCGCCATCGGGATTCGCCGGCAGTTCGCCGGGTTCGATCGGCGACGTGTCCTCGTCGTCGTCGCCGGCCTCGCCGTTGAGCCAATCCTCGGGGACCGATTGCAAATCCTGGAGAATCGCGTCGATGCGCTCGCGCAACGCGGTGGGGACGGGCAGCGGCTTGCCGTCCAGCGTGAGCTCGTAGTCGGTGGGTTCACCCTCGGCATCGAAATCGAGCTCGATTTCGCCGTTCTCGTCGCCTTCGGCCTCGAAGTCGTCGCGGTCCATGCGGTCGATGAGATCCTGGATGAGCTTTTGCAATTCGGACCGGTCCTCGTCGAGGCGCTTCTCGGTGAGTTGCTCGGCGGCGTCGAGATCGGCATGACCCTGGTAGGGTGCCTGCACGCCAGCGTCGACGCGCTCGTCGAGGAATCTCTTCGTCCAGCGAAGCGTATCTTCGACCGTCGCGCCCCGACGTTCGAGATCGTCCGCGGCGTCCTTCCAGCGGCCTTCGACGGGCAGCGGGAACAGGCGGTCGATCTCGCGCCGCAGTCCCGGCAACTCGCGGCCGATGCAGGCGTTGAGGCGGAATGTTTCCAGGGCGTAGAACAACGCGGAGGCGCGCGGCGTACCGTCCAGGTTTTCGAGGCGTTCGCGCAACACAGGCGCGTCGCGATGGGGGCGACGAAAGGTGCCGAAACGA
>JAUIEZ010000075.1 GCA_030429665.1 Gammaproteobacteria bacterium
GATTTTGAATAGCTTCAGTGACCAGGTCAACTCGGTCATCGTGCTGATGGAGGATGTGGTCTTCGCGCCCGACAAGATCTCCCGGGAGCGCGTAGTTTCTACCATGTATTCCACCGAGGATGTCGTCGGAAAGATTGCGGACGCGGTCGTTTCGTTCGCCAAGGGCAGCATCGCTCATGTGCAATCCTGCGCCGGCGAAGGCATCGCCGCCACGCTCGAACGCAACCTGAGAACGTTCAAATCCTTTAGCGACGTCGTGAAGGCGGCCGGTGCGCTCCAAACGGATCTGTCGAAGATCAATGTCGTTTCGGATCCCAAGGGCACCTATGTGAATTTCGACGACATTACGCTGGTAAAGGAACTGAAATCCAAGCTAACCAACTTATCGCAGCACGTCGAGAATCTGGCTTCCGATGTCGAAACCGTCAGCTTCGCGCTCCTGGGCGAGGAGTTCGAAGACGAGGTCAACCTGCGTCGAAGCAAGAAGGCTTTATCGGTGGCGATGGGTGCCGTATCCGATCCGGGCACGATCGACAGTCCCGGGGACTGCCGGCTTGAGGAACTCGATTCATCGATCCGCGACGCGCAACAAGCGTTGGTGAAACATCGATGGTTCAGCCTGACCCGGGCCGAACACTATGCCAAGTCCCGCATCTGCATCGCGGAAGACAAATACCCGGCGCCGTCGCTGACCGACTGGCAAGTGGGCCGCATCAAGGAGATGAATATCCTGTTCAAGGCGGAAGTGAAATCCACCAGAGACCTCATGATGCAGATCGACCAGGCCTGCCGCCAACTGGAGGATGCGATCCCGCCCGTGCGCGAGCGCGGCGACGTATTGAATGCCCGGATTGACCAGGCAGTCCGCGACGCCGTGTCCTGCGATATCAAAGCCGCGCGGGGCGAACTTGCGGCGGTCCACGAGGCCTTGAAACAGAGCCAATGTCTCGTTGAAAGCCCGCTTGCCAGTGCGTTTTACAACGCAGAGCAGAAAATCCGGGTGGCAATGGATGTGTGCAGCGGGACCATGCTGGTCGACGACGACGATATCCACATCAACAATACGCTGCCGGCGACGGTCGACCCGGACCGCTACTACTGGTACGTGATTCGCAAGAAGTCTTCCGGCATCTGGCACTGGAAAAACTACCGCTGCGATCTCACCCACTACGAGCCGGTTCAATTCGTTCCGCGCTATCTCGACGAGGAAATCTCCCGGCGGCGTGCGCAATGGAACGAACAAAACCTGAAGTGCCAGGCGCAGGGCTGCGAGCGCAGTGCGGGATTCTCCCGGATCTGGCGACCCGATTCCTGGTCGTTCGATATCGTGATGGGTCCATTGGAGTCCCTTTCACGCGAGGAGACGCCGACGAACGAGAAGAACTGCACGGGAAGCATGACCAACTAGCACGGCGCCAAACGGCGGATTCGAGGCACCCGGACCGCGGGGACCGGATAGACCGCGACAAACGCGCCGGTGAGCGTCCGAGGGCAGGTCGTGCGGAGGGGGCGCCAGCCGCTTCTATCCGTACAACCAGGATACGATGACGACCGCGGCAACGATGCCGGCCGCATCCGCCGCAAGGGCTGCGGCCAACGCGTGGCGAATGCGGCGTACCTGGACCGCGCCGAAGTAGACAGCCAGTACGTAGAACGTCGTCTCGGTCGATCCCTGGAACGTCGAAACGAGGTAGCCAATGTAGCTGTCGGGACCAATCGTCGGATCCTGGATGACCGACGCGAGCACGCCGTACGCGCCCGAGCCCGACAACGGCCGCAGCAGGGCCATCGGCAACGCCTCGGCCGGCAGCCCGAGGGGCGATGTCAGCAAGGAAAGCGGCGAGATAAGAAGTTCCAGCGCGCCGCTTTCGCGCAACATGCCGACCGCCACGAGAATCGCGACCAGGTAGGGAATGATGCGCAAGGCCACGGAGAACCCCTCCCTGGCACCCTCCACGAACACTTCGTACACGCGGACCCGGCGGGCGGCGCCGAACCCGAGCAGCACCACGATCAACCCGGGGATGATCCAGGGCGAAATGGTCCGGCCGTAGACGATGGTCACGGGCACCAGCGCGGCGACGACGGCCAGTACCAGGCCGGATACCCACAGGGGGTAGCCGGGCGGCGCCTCCGACGGCCACGCCTCGTCGGGCGCCTCTTCGTCAACGCGGTTCACATCGTTCGCAGCATCTGGCGTATAGACGACGGCGCTCGTCGGATCAGCCGCACTCGAGCGCCAGTAGCGTTGCAGCGTTTTTGCCAGGACGATGGCCACCGTGGTGGAACAGATGGTGGCGAACAGGGTCGTCGGCACGATGCCGGCCGGATCGGCGGAGCCGGCGGCGGCGCGCAGCGCGATCACGCCCGTGGGAAGCAATGTCACGCTCGACGTGTTGATGGCCAGGAACAGCACCATGGCGTCGGTCGCGGTGCCTTTGTGGGGATTCAACCGGTCGAGCTGCTGCATGGCGCGTATGCCGAACGGCGTCGCGGCATTGCCAAGACCCAGCACGTTGGCCGACATGTTGAGGATCATCGCCCCCATGGCGGGATGTTCGGCTGGCACGTCCGGAAACAGGCGGGTCAGCAACGGCCTGAGCGCACGGGCGATGATGGTGAGCAGCCCGCCTGCCTCGGCGACCTTCATCAGGCCGAGGAACAGCGCCATGACGCCGACGAGCCCGATGGCCAAGGTAACTGAGGATTCCGCCGAGTCGACGATGCCAAGACCCAGCGCTTCCATCGGCGACGCAACCTCGGCCGGATCGGCGCCGGAAGGCGGCATCCACGTCAGCTGACGCCATGCGGCGACGGCGAAACCCGCCGCCACTAGCACGAGAAAGACGACGTTCACGAGTCGTCGCGTACCGCCGGTCCGGCTCTCTCAGGCATGCATCACGCTTTTCACGAGTCCTCGTTCTCGTCCCTGGCACTGAACTTGCGCAGCATTTCCATGGGAAACGGGAAAAAGATCGTCTGGTTCTTCTCGTGCGACATGTCGGCCATGGTCTGAAGATAGCGCAGCGTGATGGCATCCTTTTCGCGACTCATGACGTTTGCCGCCTCGGTGAGCTTGTGCGACGCCTGCAGTTCGCCCTCCGCGGCGATGACCTTGGCACGCCGCCAGCGCTCCGCCTCCGCCTGGCGGGCGATGGCGCGGATCATGCTTTCGTCCAGGTCCACGTGCTTGATCTCGACGTTGGCCACCTTGATGCCCCAGGCATCCGTGTGCTTGTCCAGGATCTGCTGAATGTCAGAATTGAGGCGATCGCGCTCCGACAGCATCTCGTCGAGTTCGTGCTGACCGAGCACGGAACGCAGCGTGGTCTGCGCGAGTTGACTGGTCGCCGAATGGAATTCTTCCACCTGGATGATGGCCTTCTCGGGATCCACGACGCGGTAGTATACGACGGCGTTGACCTTCACCGATACGTTGTCCTGGGAAATCACGTCCTGCGAGGGAACGTCGAGCACGCGGGTGCGAAGATCGACCCGCACCATCTGCTGGATCGGCGGCACGATGATGATCAAACCCGGTCCCTTTACGGTCTGGAAGCGACCGAGGAAGAACACCACGCCGCGTTCATACTCGCGAAGTATGTTGATGACCAAAAATGCGATCGCCAGTATCGCGACGATCACAACGACCCAGACCATGTCGATCGGAAGGATCATTTTTCCACCTCTATCGGTTCGACCTCGAGCGTCAACCCGTGCATTGCGCGCACGCGTACCTTCTGTCCCCTTTCAACCGACCCGTGCGAACGGGCCGTCCAGTGCTCGCCGTGTATCAGTACGGTTCCCGACCCGGCGGCGAAGTCGTCGGTGGCCTCGCCGGTGCCGCCCACCATCTGCTCGCGTCCGCTCACGACGGGCTTGCCGCGTTGGCGGATAGCCAGCGTGACGATGGTAAAGATGAACAACGCGGTGACCGCGGTAACGGCGACGATGACCGGCATCGACAGCTGATAGGCCTCGGCCTCCGTTTTCATCAGGATGAGCGAGCCGATGACGAACGCGACGGCGCCCCCGATGCCGAGTACGCCGAAGCTCGGCATGAATGCCTCTCCGGCGATGAATGCGATACCCAGCAGTATCAATGCCAGTCCCGCGTAGTTCACGGGCAGCACCTGGAACGCGTAGAAGGCCAGCACCAGGCAGATGGCGCCCAGCACGCCGGGGAACAACGCGCCGGGATTGGAAAGCTCGAAGAACAGGCCGTAGATGCCGGCGAGCATCAGCACGTATGCCACGTTGGGATCGGTAAGGATGCTCAGTACGCGGGTGCGCCAGTCAGGCTCCACGACTTCCACCGCCAAACCGTCCGTTTCCAGCGTGACTTCCTTCTCGTCGATACTGACTTTCCTGCCGTGAAGCTGCGCCAGCAAGTCGTCGACGTCCTTCGCGACATAGTCGATGACGTTTTGCTCCAGCGCATCCGACGCGGTCAGGTTCACGGCCTCCCGCACGGCGCGCTCGGCCCATGCCTCGTTGCGTCCGCGGAGCTCCGCCAACCCCTTGATGTACGCGGCGGCGTCATTGATCGCCTTTCGCTCCATCGCGGTTCCCGGCTTCGTCGCCGCGGGATCATCCTCTCGCGACGCTTTCCGGTCGCGCGCCTCATCGTTCTCGTCGTCGGCGCGCTCGCCATCCCTCGCGATATCGTCGGACTCCTTGTCCGCCGGCCGATCGCCGCCGAGGCCGCCGGGCGAGAGGCTCACCGGCGTCGCCGATCCCAGGTTGGTGGCCGGCGACATCGCCGCGACGTGGCTGGCATACATGATGTAGGTTCCCGCGCTGGCAGCCCGCGAACCCGGCGGGGAAACGAACGTGGCCACGGGTACCCGGCTGGCAAGGATCTTGCGGATGATGTCGCGCATCGACGCCGACAGTCCGCCGGGGGTATTCAGGCGCAGGATGACCAGAACGGCGCCGGATTCCTCCGCACCTTCTATTCCGCGAACGATGAAATCGCCGGTCGCCGGTCCGATGGGTCCGTCGACTTCGAGCACGACCGCCCTGCCCGGTCGCGTATCGGCAAGGTCCGCATCGGGTTCGGTCGAGGACACGGCCGTCAACGTGGCGAACAAGGCCCCGATCAGCGCGCCGGTGACGAGCGCTCGGATTGTGCGTTGCATCAGGGTCATCGCCTGCCGGTTCACTCGTCCTACGGTACCATAACCATTGGACCGCCGTTGATGCGCGATGTTCAACACACCGCGCGAGAATCCCCGGGCAAGGACCGTTCTACGCCGAGTCGAGCACCTCTCGAACGCGCCTGGCGAGTTCGTCTCGCCGATACGGTTTCGAGATCATGGGCGCATCGACCCGGATCTCGGACTTGTCGGCCAGCACATTGGACGGAAAACCCGAGGTGTAAAGCACCTTGATACCGGGGCATCGCGTGCGGGCGGCATTGGCCAGCGCGACGCCGTGCAAACCGCCCGGCATCACCACGTCGGTGAGCAGCAGATCCACTTCCGGATGCCTGGACAGCGTATCCAGGGCGCTATTGCCGTCGGTCGCCGTAAAAACCACGTACCCCAGTTCCTCGAGAAATGTCAGCGCAATCTCGAGAAGTTCGACCTCATCGTCCACGACCAGCACCGTTTCGCGATTCTTCGCCCGATTTTCCCCGTGATTCACGGTCGGTTTCTTCCTGGTCGGCGACTGGTCGGTGGAAGGAAGGTAGATATTGACCGTCGTGCCTTCGCCAGGCTCGCTGTATATTCGTACGTTTCCTCGCGACTGCTTGATGAAACCGTAGATCATCGCCAGCCCGAGTCCCGAACCCTTGCCGTGTTCCTTGGTCGTGAAAAACGGCTCGAAGACGCGCTGCAGGACATCGGGCGCCATACCGGACCCGTTGTCGCTGATGCAGATGCGCACGTATTGACCCGCCTTGATCTCGCCGTTGAATACCGGAGTATAGTCTTCGTTCAACTCGACCTGCTCGGTGCGGATATAGAGCCGTCCGCCTCCCGGCATGGCGTCGCGTGCGTTAATGGCGAGATTGAGCAAGGCATTCTCCATCTCGGACGGATCCACCATGACGGCCGGCAGGTCCTCGTCCAGGTGGGTCTTGAGGTCGATATCCGGTCCCAGCGTGCGCGGCAGGATGCCCAGAATTTCCTCGACGATCTCGTTGACGCAGACAGGTTGCGGTCGCAGGGACTGCCGCCTGGCCACGGCAAGCATGCGGCGAGTGAGATCGGCACCGCGCTGCGCCGACCGGTATGCGGTGTTCACCCGCTTCAGCGCCTCTTCGTTGTCTTGCAGGTGCCGGTTCAGCAGTTCCAGGTTGCCGATGATGACGCCGAGAAGGTTGTTGAAGTCGTGGGCCATGCCGCCCGTCAGTTGACCAATGGCCTCCAGCTTCTGGCTTTGACGAAACTGTGTCTCGAGCTCGCGTTGCTTGCTGTGGTCTCGCACGACGCTGATAACCACGGTTCCCTCCCCTGTCCTGGCCGGCGCCAGGCTTACCTCGACGGGAAACGTGCTGCCATCGGAACGAATCCCGTGCATGTCCATCATGGGCCTGAGCACGCGCGTGTCCGGATGCTTCATGTACTCGGACCGATGGGCCTTGTGGCGCACACGGGCGCCGGGCGGCACGAGATCTTCCACGGACATCGTCATCAGCACCTCTCGGGAGTAACCGAAATAGGTCGATGCGCGTTCGTTCGAGAGAATGATTCGGCCCTTGGCGTCGGAGATGATGATCGCGTCGGGCGCGGCTTCCAGCAAGATCCGAAAGCGCTCCTCGCTGTTTCGAAGTTGTTGTTCCTTGCTGCGCAGCGACTCCACCGCCTGGGACATCCGCCAGGCCGTCAATCCGGCAATTATCCCGACAAGCAGCAAAACACCGATGAAAACCGCGAGTATGCCGATGCTGGGAGAAACGAGGCCGAGCCCGGATGCCGCCGCCGCCGGCACCCGGGAAACCACGACCCAGGGCAAGTCCGGCGCGTCGTAGGGCAATACGAAACGCGGCGCGCCCGATGAAGATTCCGGACCGCAGCCAGACACTCCGCACACCTTGACCCGTGTGACGAGATCGTCATTGACGTCGATTCTCGTTTCGTCCGCACCATTGATCGCATCCCAAACATCGGGCTGGCGCGCCGCGAGCGTGTGCGTTTCGGGGTTCTCGAACATGAACCCCCACTCCTCAGACCGCGACGGGTTGGACAACCAGTATCCATCCGAATTGAGCAGCCAGATGTCGCCCGGGGAGCTCATCGACGTACGCCGAAACGTATCCAGGACTCTCCGTCCATCGTAGTTGAAAACCAAAAACCCGATGCGTCTGCCGGAGCTCTCGTCGATGGCCGCAACGAAACGAATGACGGGCCGGTACGGCATCTCGATTTCACCGTCCTCCACGTTGAGATCGAACGCCGATACGTAGATCTCGCCAGTCGGCATGGCGCGCGCGGCTCGAACATAGTAACGGTCGCTCTTGTCGGCGAGCTCTTCGGCGGGGACAATCGACGTCGCGCCGTCACGATGATTCACCCGCAGAAGCTCCATCCCGCTCGGATCCAGAATCCGGATCTGATCGTACAGCTTCCGTTGGGCGGCGAATCGGGCGTACTCCTGCGCCAACGTTTCCGCCACGCCGCGGTTACCCTGGAGAAAATCGAAGAGTATCTCCTGCGCGGCCAGGTACCGAACATCTCCGTGTACACGCGCAAGGCTGTCCTGGACCTGGCTGCCGAGCAGATTGACGAGGTGCTCCTCGTCGCGCTCGATCGATTGCCGCATTCGCGAGGCGTCCGCGTACAAGTACGCACCGACCGCCGCGATGCACAAGAGTGCCAGCGGAACGAAAAACAATAAAAATCTCGACAGTTTCTGACTTTCCGGCAAGTCGAAGCCTTTTAACCCTTTTCTAGTTGCCTTGACCGTGAACTATCGACCGCCGCGTATTTACCAACGCCCCACCGGTAAATCCACATCCTTTTTATTTGTAGTATATCCGGAGCAGATCAATAAAAAATCGCTCCGAACCGGAACGCCATATTACAGCAATAGAAATTGCTTTTTGGCTGTTTTTTAATCACTTATTCACAAGGCGCCATTATAATCGAAAATATCTCGTTTTTGTTTGGATTCTCGGCTGAAAATTCGCCCGGTTTTCGACGCAGCAGGGGCCTCGAGACGCCGGCTGCCAATACCTGCCACAATTTATTGCTTCAATTTAATAATTCCTGTTTTTCCGGAGAAACGAATTGTTCCTTTACCAGGATCTCAAACAACGCTCGCGTAATGCACGTCCCGTGCGAGTCGGCCTCGTCGGCGCGGGCAAATTCGGCACGATGTTTCTTGGCCAGTGTCTGACGACACCCGGCCTTCAGGTTCGCGCGATTGCCGATCTGGACCCGGACAAGGCGCGAACCGCCTGCCGTTGCGTCGGCTGGCCGGACGCCGCTCTTAGCAGCACCCGTTTCACTTCGACGGCCGCGGACATCTTCGAAAGCGAGGACGTGGACGTCGTCGTCGAGGCGACCGGCAACCCACTGGCCGGCGCGGCCCACGCGCTCGACGCCATCGAATCAGGCAAGCACGTTGTCATGGTCAACGTCGAAGCCGATGCCCTGGTCGGCGCCGCGATCGCCGAACGCGCACGCGAGAAGGGAGTCGTTTACTCGATGGCATACGGGGACCAGCCGGCGTTGACCTGCGAGATGGTCGAATGGGCGCGCGCCTGCGGCTTCGACGTGGTTGCCGCTGGCAAGGGCACCCGGTATTTGCCGGCTTACCACGCATCGACGCCCGAAACAGTCTGGGACCACTATGGACTGAGCGCCGAACAGGCGCGTGCGGCGGGGATGAACAGCCGGATGTTCAACTCCTTTCTCGACGGCACCAAGTCGGCCCTCGAGATGGCCGCCATCGCAAATGCCACCGGGCTTACGCCGCCGCCTGACGGTCTCGCCTTCCCACCGTGCGGCATGGACGACCTGGCACACGTTCTTCGTCCACCCGAGGCGGGCGGCCAATTGCACCACAAGGGACAAGTCGAAGTCGTTTCGTCGCTGGAGCGCGACGGCCGACCGGTATTTCGCGATCTGCGCTGGGGCGTTTACGTCGTCATCGAGGCGCCGAACGAGTACAGTGCCGCATGCTTCAGGCAATACGGCATGAACACGGATGCCAGCGGTCGTTACTCGGCCATGTACAAGCCGTTTCACCTGATTGGCATGGAGCTGAACATCTCGATCCTGGCAGCGGCGATTCTTGAGCGGCCGACGGGTTCTACGCTGGGTTTCGCGGCGGACGTGGCGGCAACCGCCAAGCGTGACCTCGCGCCCGGCGACGTGCTCGACGGCGAGGGCGGCTACACCGTGTACGGCAAGCTGCTGCCGGCGGAAATGTCGCTGGCGAAAAGCTGCCTGCCGATCGGCCTGGCCGAAGGCGCGGTGCTGAAACGCCCGGTGTCGGCCGGGCATTGCATCGGCTGGAACGATGTTTCGGACGTGCCCGACTCGGTGGCACGGTCCTTGAGGCTGGAACTCGAGGCGTCGCACCGCCCGCACCGAGGCGCGTAGACCGGCCCGACGACCACACTCGTCGATCCCGTTTCGGCGGATCGCTCACGCATCGCCATTCAAAGCCTGGCGCGACGCGACCCGTAACGATTCGATCGCCTGCCGCAAACTGTCGGAAGGGGATTCGACGGGGTGGACGACATAGGCAGGCTGCACGAAAACCGGCGTGTTTTCGACAAAGTGCACTTGCCCTGTCGACTCGAGCTTTTCCACGAGCCGGTGGGGAAAGTACCCGGCCCCTCCGGCTCGAAGAATGTACTCCAGACCCAGCCAACCGATGTTGGCCGTCAGCCCCGCGCCGTCGAACTCCGGGAAATTAGCGTTGTGCGTGGCGTAGAACTCCGGTCCCCAGTCGACGTATACGTACCCCACCGGCCACTTTCCCCGCGCCACCGGCCGTGTCGAAACCAATACCAGTTTCTCGTCGAACAAGTGCTCGACGCGCAGGCCGGGCCGACTTTGCGGCGTGTACATCACCCCCATGTCGAAGCGCCCCTCGACAAGACCGGCCATCAGGTCGACCTCGAATCCTATCTCGACTCTCAGCCGGACATCCGCGCGCGCCCGCCGCATGGTCGGCAACCAGTCGAGCAGGAATCCATCCCACAGTCCGAATCGGGCGCCGATGGTCAGCGACGAATCGAAACCCGGCGGAACACCGATCTCCTGCCGCGCCTGCTCGACCGTGCGAACTAGAATCGACGCGTGCTTCTGGAACCGGCGGCCGGCAAGGGTCAACCTGGTGCCGGCCTTGTTGCGTACGAACAACCGGCAACCGAGTTGCTCTTCCAGCGCCCGTATTCGCGTGCTGACTGTCGATTGGGTAATGAACAGCCGTTCCGCGGCGCTGACAAAGTTGCCGGCGGCCACGACGGCAAGAAACGTCCTGGCTAACTCGGTATCCATCGGAACAATACAGTTGAATATTTTCGATATTAAATGCCATTTTTATTCGTTTGACAAATATAAAGTCCAATCCGACACTGCATGCCTACCGAAAATCAGGCCGACACACACTCACCATGCGTACGACGACACCCGTATCCATTCGCAAGGCAACCGGCGGCGAAGGATGGATGGATCAGCCGGTATTCGACAGGTGCTACCGGGAGTCCATTGACGATCCGGAAGGATTTTGGGCCGAGCAGGGCCGCTGTCTCGACTGGTTCCAGCCGTACAGCCTGGTCCGCGATGTTCATTTCGGACCCGGCGATGTTCGAATTCGCTGGTTCCACGACGGCACGCTCAATGCCGCCTATAACTGCCTGGATCGACACCTGGAACGCCTGGCAGACAAGACCGCGATCATCTGGGAGTCCGACGAACCGGGTCATAGCGTGCGCAAGAGCTACCGCGAGCTTCATGCCGACGTATGCCGGTTGGCCAATGCCCTGATCTCCCTTGGCGTGGGACGGGGCGATCGTGTCGTGATCTACCTGCCGATGATTCCCGAAGCGGTCGTGTCGATGCTCGCCTGCGCGCGCATTGGCGCCATCCATTCCGTGGTTTTCGCCGGATTCTCGGCCGACTCGCTCGCCAACCGGATTCGGGACTGCAGCCCGCGCGTCCTCATCACGGCGGACGAAGGCGTACGCGGCGGACGTCGCATACCGCTCAAGTCGAACGCCGACGAGGCATTGTACGCGGCACCGGACGTACCCCATTGCATCGTGGTGGAGCGAACCGGCAAGGCGGTGAAATGGCACGCCGGCCGGGATATTCGCTACCGCGAACTGGTCGAAACGCAGTCAGACCAGTGCCCCGCCGTCGCCATGGGTGCCGAGGACCCGTTGTTCATCCTCTACACGTCCGGTTCGACCGGCGCGCCCAAGGGCGTGTTGCACACGACCGGCGGCTACCTCGTCGCCTGCGCGACGAGCCACAAGTACGTGCTGGACCACCAGAACGACGATGTGTACTGGTGCACCGCCGATGTTGGCTGGATCACCGGGCACAGCTATATCGTCTACGGTCCGCTGGCCAATGGCGCGACGACGATTCTTTTCGAGGGCACGCCCACCTACCCCAATCCGTCGAGGTTCTGGGAAATCTGCGACACCCATCGCGTGAGTATCTTCTACACCGCGCCGACCGCCATTCGCGCCCTGATGAAGGAAGGCGATTCGCACGTACGACGAACCAGTCGACGCAGCCTGCGCGTGCTCGGCAGCGTGGGCGAACCCATCAATCCGGAGGCGTGGCGCTGGTACCAGTCCGTGGTCGGCGAAGGTCGCTGCCCCGTCATCGACACCTGGTGGCAAACGGAAACCGGTTCCATCCAGATCGCCCCGGTGCCCGGCACCTGCGAGCCGAAACCCGGCGCGGCGATGAAGCCGTTCTTCGGCGTCGACCCGGTGATCGTCGACAACGAGGGCCGTGAGCTGGACGGCGCTTGCAGCGGCCTTTTGTGTCTGCGCGACGCCGGTCCGGGCATGATGAGAACCGTCTATGGTGACCACGAACGGTTCGTCCGAACCTACTTCTCGCGCTTCCCGGGCCTTTATCTCACGGGAGACGGGTGCCGGCGCGACGAGGACGGCGACTACTGGATTACCGGGCGTGTGGACGACGTGATCAATGTTGCCGGACACCGCCTTGCCACGGCGGAACTCGAAAGCGCGCTTGTCCTGCACGAAGCCGTCGCCGAAGCAGCGGTCGTCGGCTTCCCTCACGAGATCAAGGGGCAAGGGATCTACGCGTTCGTCACGCTCAGAAATACTCACGCGCCCACGGACGCCCTGCGCGACCAACTGGCGCGGCATGTCCGAAACGAGATCGGTCCGATCGCGTCGCCGGATGTTATCCAGTGGGCGGCGGCGTTGCCGAAGACACGGTCGGGAAAGATCATGCGTCGCATCCTGCGCAACATTGCCGCGAATCGAATGGACGAACTCGGAGACCTCTCGACGCTGACCGATCCGTCGGTCGTCGATGCTCTCGTCGAGTCTCGACCGAGCCGCTAGCCGATCGCGGTCCGGGCGCGGCTATTTACCGCGCCCGGGAGCGAAGCCACGACCACCGAATCCAGGTTCAAGTTGCTCCCATCGATGAACGATACCGATGAAATCTATGCGTGGCGCAGGGAGACGCGGAAACGGTTGTCCGCCCAGCGTCGAGCATTGCCGATCGAGGAACGTCGACAGGCGACGCGACGTATAGCCCAAAACATCCGCGCGCGTTTCAACGTTCTCGCTCGAATATGCACCGCGTGGTACTGGCCGATCCAGGGCGAACCGGACCTGCGCTACCTCGCGCGCTACTACCGCGCCCTGGGTGCGGTCGCGGCCCTACCGGTCGTGGTTCACCGCGACAGCCCGGTCGAATTCTGGTTGTGGCATCCCAAAGTCGGATTAACGACCGGGTTCGGAAACATACCGATACCCGCGGAGCGCGTCCCGCTCAGGCCGTCGGCTCTCATCGTCCCGCTGCTCGGCTTCGACGAGGCAGGCTATCGCCTGGGTTATGGCAGCGGGTACTACGATCGCACGTTGTCCGCCGTTCGCCCCCTGCCCTTGACGATCGGCGTAGGCTACGAGAGCAGCCGCCTGGACACTATCCATCCATTGCCCCACGACGTACCGATGGACGCCATCGTCACAGAGAAGGAGGTTCGTTGGTTGCGCTATCGCGGCAGACCCCGCCAGCTGCGCAGGTCGGCACCGTACTCCCGCGCCGGATCCAACGTCGATCGACTTTTCGATTCGTACACGCCGCCAACGGTGCGGCGCGTTTCCAAGCCCGGCATGGATTGACAGATCAATTTCGAAGATTCGGGAACCTTTTTCACCCTTGGTGCATTGACGAGGTGAGAGCGCGACGCCACAGCGGCGAGACGCCTCGCAAGTCAACCACTTCACTGGAGATTCAAAAATGGTCCAACGTCAAGATTCCAAGCCAATGCAGCCGGCGCGCCGCCAGTTCCTGTTCGCAACCGCCGGTGCCGGACTGTCCGGTGTCGTGGTCGCCCGCCTGGCAGGGATCGTGCGACCGGCGCACGCGGGTGAAGCGTCGGAGGATGACATCCGCATACTCAATACCGCATTGAGCGCCGAACGCGAAGCCGTGGCGGCATACAACCTCGGCGCCGCCACCGGATTGCTGACCGCCGGCGTAAAGCGTCTGGCCATTACGTTCCGCGACCATCATGCCGAACATGCCGATCTGCTCGAACGCACCGTCCGCGCAATCGGTGGGCAAGTGTCGGAGGCGGTGCAGTCCTACGATTTTCCCAAGGACGATCTGCAGACGCAGGCCGACGTGCTCGGATTCGCCGCCTCTCTCGAGCGTGGCGCCGTCAGCGCCTATTCCGGTGCGATCCCGGTCTTTAACGATCGCGAACTGGCAGGCGCCGCTGCGAGCATTCTCGCCGACGAGGCGATGCATTGGGCCGTGCTTCGCCAGGCCCTCGGCCAGGAACCGGTTCCAAGCGCCTTCATTTCGTAACATGAAGGACAACGGATCAGCACTCGTGGCCGTCCGGGTCCTTCTTGCGACGCTGCTTCTCGGCAGCGTCGCACCCGCGCATCCGGCGAGCCGCGCAGTGACGGAACAAGGTTCCGATGCCTATGCGCGATGTATCGGTTGTCATTCCCTGGAAAGGAACCGTACCGGTCCGCTGCATTGCGGTCTGCTGGGAAGAACCGCCGGCACGGCGGCCGGGTACAACTACTCCGACGCCATGGCAGAGCTCGGCATCGTCTGGGACCGGTCGACGCTGGACGCCTTCCTTCGCGAGCCGATGAACTTCGTTCCCGGCACCAGCATGGGTTACGCCGGCGTCGCCGATCCAGCGATCCGCGCGGCGATCATCGACTATATCGAAGCAGCCGGCAGCGACGCCGACGTCTGTCCGCCAGGGCTCGGCCGATAAGTTACCCGTTGCACAACCCGGACACGCCGCCATGAACGAAACCGCCATCGCGATACGAACTGACACCGAACGCCCCTCGAATCCAGTCGATAGCGACGAGGTGCTGGTGGATCGCATCCGCATGGGCGACCTTGCCGCCTGCGAAGGCATCATGCGCCGGTACAACCGGCGCCTGTTTCGCATAGCCAGAAGCGTCGTGGCCGACGACCACCTCGCCGAGGACGTGCTGCAGGAGAGCTATATTCGCGCCTTCACGAAAATCGACTCCTTCCAGTCGGGAAATTTCCCGGCATGGCTCGGCCGAATCGTGTTGAACGAAGCCCGCATGCTGCTTCGCAAGCGACGACGGGAAACGTCCGTGGACGATCCGGAATCGTACATCGCGGCGCCAACGAATCGGATGACGATCATGAACGAATCGTACGGGCCCTTCCACGCGACGGCGAATGCCGAGCTCGCCGGCCACCTGGAACAGGCGATAGACCGGTTGCCGGAGAACTTTCGCAGCGTATTCGTCCTGCGCGCGGTAGAGCAGCTCAGCGTGAACGAAACCGCCCGAATGCTCGCGTTACCCGAAGCCACCGTAAAAACGAGGTTTCATCGGGCGAGGAAAATGATTGGTGACGCGATGGCCAAGCGGATGGATATCTGCCGTGCCGACGTCTTCGAGTTTGCCGGCAGGCGCTGCGACCGGATGGTAGAAAAGGTCCGGTCGGCTCTCGGTCAATGCCCGCGCTGGAACACGCGCGCGAAGGCAGGTCGTTCCGATTGACGCGCCGAGGCGCCAACGTCGTCGAACGTCCGGCGCGGATCACGCGCGATGCACGAGCGCGGCGGCATTCGCGGCCGTTTAACCGGCGCGCGACAGCAGACGGACCAGGGCCAGCACCGTATCGATCGTCGGCGTCGACGTATCCGTAATCCGGCCGAGTTCCTGCACGGCGCCGACCAGCGCCTCGATCTCCATCGGCCGGCCCCGCTCCAGGTCCTGGAGCATCGATGTCTTATGGGCACCCACCGCGGCCGCGCCGTCGATTCGCTTCTCCACGTCCACGCCAAAACGAACGCCGAGTTTTTCACCGATCGACTTGCCCTCCAGCATCATCCGCCGCGACACGTCGCGGGTTTCAGGGTCGGTGGCAATGACGTCGAGCGTGGCGCGCGTCAGGGCGCTGATCGGGTTGAAGCACAGGTTACCCCACAGCTTTACCCATATCTCGTCACGAATATTGCGCACGGGCGACTTGAAGCCTGCCTCGATCAACGCCTTGCTGAGCGCCATCACTCGTTCGGTCTTCTCTCCGGAAGGCTCTCCCAGGGTGAAGCGGTTGCCGCTGATGTGCCTGATGACCCCGGGCGCCTCGACCTCGGTCGCCGGATACACGACGCAGCCGATCGCCCGCTCGGGACCGATCCGGCGCCACTGCCGGCCGCCGGGGTCGACCGTTTCCAGAACCCGGCCGCGCCACGGACAGTCGAGTTCGTGGAAATACCACCAGGGCACCCCGTTCATGGCGGTCACCACGGCCGTATCCGGGCCGAGGAGTGCCTGCATGTCGTCGACCACGGCCGGGACGGAATGCGCCTTGAGCGTGACGATGACGTAGTCTTGCGGTCCGACATCCGCGGGGTCGTCCGTCGCACCGACACGGGCCGTGCGCTCTTCGTCGTCGATTCGCAATGTCAGGCCGTTGGCCCGGATGGCCTCGAGATGGGGTCCGCGGGCAATGACCGAGACGTCGTGATCCTTGAGCGCCAGTTGCACGGCGAGGTAGCCGCCTATGGCGCCGGCGCCGTAGACGCAGATCCTCACGCCGTCAGTCCGAGCTTTTCCGCCAGCCCGATCCGTTGCAGCTTGCCCGTGGCGCCCTTGGGGATCTCCTCGAGGAACACGATGGTGCGCGGCACCTTGAAGTCGGCCAATCGTTCTCCGGCGAAGGCGCGTAGTTCGCGCTCGTCGACCTCGGCGCCCTCTCGTAACACGACCGCCGCGGCGACATCCTCGCCCAGGCGATCGTGCGGAACGGCGAACGTCACGACCTGCTGAACGGCCGCGTGCGCCATGAGCACTTCGTCGACCTCTCGCGGCGATATCTTTTCGCCGCCGCGATTGATGATTTCCTTGAGCCGGCCGGTAATGGTGAGGTAGCCGTCGGCATCCATGACGCCCTGGTCGCCCGTGCGGAACCAGCCGTTCGTGAAATTCTCCGCGTTGGCGGTCGGATTGTTCTCGTAGCCGCGCGTCACGTTGGCGCCGCGGATCACCACCTCACCGATGTGTCCCGCGTTCAACAACTCCCCCGCCTCGTTCATGATCGCCACTTCGGGGCCCGCTGCGATTCCCACCGTACCCGGTTTGCGTTCGCGCGGCGGCAGCGGGTTGCTGGTCATCTGGTGAGCCGACTCGGTCATGGCATAGGCCTCGACGACCGGAACGTCGAATGCGGCCTCGAGCTCGGTCATGACGCGTGTCGGCAGGGCCGACGAGCACGATCGAATGAATCGCAGCGGATGGCGGGCAATCACCTCGGCGCTGCGCCCTGCGCGCTGCAGGATTGCCTGGTGCATGGTCGGCACCGCCGTGTACCAGGTGGGACCGGCCTCGTCGAACCAGCCGAAGAACTTCAGCGCATTGAAGCCCGGCGTGCAATAGGTGCTGCCGCCGGCCGAGAGCGATGAGAGGATTGCCGCCACCAGGCCGTGAATGTGGAACAGCGGCATGATGTTCAGGCAGCGATCCGAGGCTGTCAGCGATAGCGATCGGACGATATTGTCGGCCGAGCGGCACAGGTTCGCGTGCGTGAGCGGTACGACCTTGGGACGCGACGTGGTGCCGGAGGTATGCAGGATCAGGGCGACATCGTCTCCTTCCGCCATCCCGGGCCGCGTCGCCTCGCCTTGGTCCGCCTCGCCGGTGAATTCGAACCAGCCGGCGGGTTCCTGTGGACGCGAATCGATCCTGAGCACCTCGATGCCGCGCGCATTTGCCGCTTCGACCGCGGGCGTGTCGGCGCCTTCGGGTACGACCAGGGCGCGGGCGCCGATATCGTCCATGTAGAACTCGAACTCCTCGCGACGGTAGGCCGGATTCAGCGGCGCGGTGGTCGCGCCGCAGGCGATACACAGAAAGCTGGCTGCCATCCTCGCGCCGTTGGGCAGGACGATCGCGACACGGTCGCCGCGCCCGATGCCGCGGGCATTAAGGGCCGCCACGGTGAACTTGGCGAGTCTGCGCAATGCGGCGAAATCCATCGGCGCCTTGGCCGGCGCGAGCAGCGCGGGCGAATCGGCATCGCCGCGGGCAAGTAACTCGTAGAGCGTGTTGGAATCGTTCATGATACGTGTAGTTTAAAATAGCCGGTGCCCGCTTGCACCGAACAAGGCCAGCAATCGGTCCCGGATCGCGGAATTGAACACTGTCGTCTCGCGACGCGCACCGCGTTCCGGCCGCTTGGCAGCGGCTGCCGGCAACGCGAATCCGGCGACTCCGACCATCAGTCCAACCACTTCGACGTCCATGACCAGCCAACCGGAAGAAACCGTCGACAACCTTTTCGATATCCGGGATCGCGTGATCGTCGTCACGGGTGCCGCGCGCGGGCTTGGACAGGCCATCGCGAATTGCCTGGCGCGCCGCGGCGCCCGGCTCGCACTTTACGATCGCGACGCCGGGGAATTGGCGACGACGAGCGGCAGGCTCGCCGATACCTTCACCCGCGCGGTCGACATCACCGACGAAGCCGCGCTTGCTTCCGCCGTCGCCGAAACAAAGACGCGTTTTGGTCGGATCGACGGCGCCGTCAACGCCGCGGGCGTCCTCACCATCGGCGCCGCGCGCGAGCTCGACGCGGCCGCCTTCAGGCGCTGCATCGACGTCAACCTGACGGGCGCGTTCCTGTTCTCACGCATCGTGGCAGGTGCCATGGATGAATCAGGCGGGAGAATCGTGCACCTCGCCTCGGTGTCGAGCCGGGTTGCCAACCTGAACTACGCGGCCTACGCCAGCTCGAAGGCTGCCCTCTCCCAACTCGTGCGCGTGCTGGCACGGGAATGGGCGTCGCGAAACATCCTGGTCAACGCGATCGGCCCCGCCGTGACCGAAACGGCGATGACGCGGGAACACCTCGACGACCCGACCTACCGCGACGGCGCGCTATCCGTGATTCCCATGGCGCGCTTCGGCACGCCGGAAGACCTGTTCGGCGTCGTCGTGCTGTTGCTCGCCCCCGGTGGCGGGTTCATCACCGGACAAACGATCTACGTCGACGGCGGTCGAACGCTCGTATAGAACGCCGGGGCCGGTGAATTGTCTCTTGCCGGATTCGGCACGACCGAACCGCGACAGTCCACCGCGCAGCGGCGTTGCCCGTGCCGGAACCATTCCCGTAGTGTTGAATATTCGACGTTTATGTTGAATAATACGATCCGCAAATCGCCTGGCCGCATTCCCTGTCCGAACTAGAATGAATACCAACGCACCGCGATACTACTGGCAACAGGTCGACTGGGAGTCGCTGATGCGCGACTATCCACCGCCGCCGTTGTTCGAGAAAACCACCGGGCGCCTATCGGCCGACGAAATGCGCGCGTTGCAGAACGATCGCTTCATGGCCCGAATGGCCGAGGCGTGGAAGGTGCCGTTTTATCGCGACCGCTGGACCGAGGCCGGACTCGAACCGGGCGACGTGCGCAGCCTCGACGATATCGAACGCATTCCCGCGTTTACCAGCGACGACCTGAAAGAAGCCATCGAGGCGGCGCCGCCGTTCGGCAGCCATCAACCTGTGACGGCCGACGATCTTGCCGAGCGCCCGATTCGAATACTGACGAGCGGCGGCACCACCGGTTTGCCGCGTGTGACCTTGTTCGACCAGCATTCCATGGAGATCCAGGGCATACAAACCGCGCGCGCGCTCTACGCCCAGGGACTTCGCGCCGGCGATATCATCCAGATCACTTACACCAATTCCCTTGCCAATGCCGCGTGGTGCGCTTACCAGGGCGCCTACCATTGGCTGGGGGCCGTACCGCTGACCACCGGCTCGGGCGTGGTGACGCCGAGCGAACGGCAGCTTCAGATCGCCCGCGCCTGGGGCACGACCGCGTGGTGGACCCGCGGCGAGTATCTCGCGCGGCTTGCCCAGGTAGCCGCCGAAACCGGGGTCGACCTGCCGGCGCTGGGTACGCGTGGCCTGCACACGCACATCGGTCCCGACATAGACGGCCACCTGCGCCGGCGGCTCGAGGATGCCTGGAACGCGCCGGTATTCGACAACTACGGATCCCACGAGATCGGACCGATCTCGTTCGAGTGCCGTGCCCGGGACCGCAAGCATGTCAGCGAAGACACCGTGTTCGTCGAAATCTGCGACATCGATACCGGGGAGACATTGCCCAACGGTTCCCGCGGCAACGTGGTTGCCACCAGCCTGTACCGGTCGCTGCCGCCCATCATTCGCTACAACATGCGCGACATCATGATTCTCTACGATCGCGAAGCCTGCGAATGCGGACTGCAAACGCACAAGTTGTCGACGTTCCTGGGACGCAGCGACGAAATGGTCAAGTTGCGCGGCACCAATGTCTATCCCCTTGCCTGCCAGAATGCCGTCAGCCGCGACCCGCGCACGACGGGCGAGTTCCTGTGCGTCGTGTCCCACGAGGGCGAGGGACTGGCGCGCCGGGAGAAGTTCGTGGTGCGTATCGAGCGCCGCTCGAACAGCGTGGACGCCAAGGCACTGCACGACGACATGGCGGCAAGCCTGCACCGCGACCTCGGCGTACGCGTCGACGTGGAGATTGCCGAGCCGGGCTCGCTAAGCGAATTCACCGGCCTGGGATTGCAGAACAAGGTCCGGCGACTGCTTGACCTGCGACAATAACAACTCGCTCAACCGTTTATGAATGAATCTCTCGACAAAACGACCACCCTCGACGGCTTCGTCGAATCCCTGGATGCCGGCGCGACGATCGCGTTCGGCGGTGGCGGACTGCAGCGCAAACCCATGCTGGTCGCCAGCGCGCTCGCACGGTCGGCACTCTCGAACCTGGAAATCATCACGTTTCTCGGCGGCCCCGAAGTCGACCTGCTGATCGCCCTGGGCAAGATCCGGCGGTTGCACTTCGCCTTCGTCGGCTTCGACGGGCTCGGACTGGCGCCCAATTTCCGCGCGGCGCGCGAGGCCGGCACGCTCGAAGTCGTCGAGTACTCGGAAGGCTTGATGCTGGCGGCGCTGGAAGCCGCCGCAAAAAGGCTGCCGTTCCTGCCGTCGCGTTTCGGCCTCGGAACGGACGTCCTGAACACGGACACGACGCCGTTGACCACGTTTAATTGCCCGATCAGCAACGAGTTGCTCGTTGCCGTTCCGGCGTTGACGCCCGACGTCGCCGTCATTCACGTGAACGAAGCCGACATGCAGGGTAACGCGCTGATCCACAGTGATGCCTTCGCCGACTTGCTTCTGGCCCAGGCCTCGCGCCGCGTGGTCCTGACCGCCGAACGGCTGGTTGCCGCGTTGCCGGCGGAGCACTCCGGCCGCTCGACGTTCATCTCGCGGCTGTGGGTGGACGCGGTCATCGAAGCCCCCGGCGGGGGCGGCGTAAGCGCCGTCTATCCCAACTACCGGTTCGACCTGCCCCGAATCCTGAACTACCAGGAACAGCCGACGTCCCCGGCCTCCCTCGACAGCTTCATGGTGAGCCCTCGATGAACGCCCCCGAATATACCCTCGAGGAATTGCTGATCGCCCGGATGGCGCGCGAGTTTCGCGGAAACCGTCTGGGCGTCGGTGCGACGATCCTGTCCGACCTGGCCGCGCGGCTGGCCAAGGCGCTCTACTTACCGGATCTTTTTCTTACCACCTCCTCCCGCGCGGCGGCCGACTGCGGGGTACATGCGAAATCGCTCTCGGACGAGTGGGTCCTTGACGGCACCGCGCGAATGTCTCTGGACTGGGAGCAAATGTTCCGCCTGATTCCGCAGCAACGGCTGCAGATCTGGATCGGTGCGGTGCAAATCGATTGCCAGGGCAGTTCCAACATTTCTGCCATCGGCCCCTGGCGCAAACCCCGCGTGCAACTGGTGGGCGCCCGCGGCATTCCCGACGACCTGTGGGGTTGCGAACGCCTCGACTATCATATTCGCCACCATACCCGCCGTTCCTTCGTAGAGCGCGTGGACTTCCTGTGCGGATTCGGGCACACGCCCGAACGCGACGCGCTCCAGGGCGGCCCCGCGCGCCCCGGCCGGGTCGTATCCGACCTCGGCGTTTTCGCGTTCGACGACGAGAGCCGCAGGATGCGGATCGAGTCGCTGCACGCCGGCGTCGATTTCGA
>JAUIEZ010000076.1 GCA_030429665.1 Gammaproteobacteria bacterium
TTGTGCATGCTGGTCGGGTACCGAATCGCGCTTCTGTTGACCGGCGACAGGCTGGTATCGTTGCTGGCGACGATGTTTACGTTTATGGGCGTATTCTTTGTTTATTACAAGGAGATGATTCACTTCGACCAGCCCGCCATTCTTGGCCTGATGCTGCTTTTCCTTGCCATCTGCCGCTATGAACTCAAGGGCGAATCAAAATGGCTCTGGGTCGCCGCCCTCGCGGTGCTGTTGGGACGAGGCTATGTGTCCACTTTTCTCTTGCTGCTGTGGAACCTCATTCACGTCGTGCCGATGTTGCTTAATCGTCGATTCAATATCGCTCGGTATCTCAAGTCGACGCCGTTTCTGGTATTTATTCTCGGTGGCGCGTTGAGCACTGCCGCGCTGACATCCAACGTGATTTCCGAAGCTCGAATAAAGGAGGTTCCATGGTACGAGACAAGCATAATCAAGAGTGCGAAGTGGCGGTTGACGTCGCCGTTGCGCGCGGAGCGGTCCGATAAGACCGCGATCGTCCCGTTTGCCGTCACCCAGGCAGAGCGTACGGCGGCCGGTTTCGCGCCCTACGCACTATTGCCTTACGGCGGCAACGGCGAGAGCGGTGTAAATCTCTACGCGGCGAGTATCTTCGTTCTGCTCGTGCTTGTGCTCGCCGTCTATTCGTTGACCCGGACCGATTTGACTCGGCGTGCACGACGGCTTTGGCCGGTGGTGACTCTTGGGCTGCTTGCCGGGTTCTTCTGGCTTTTTACACTTCGCAGCCTCGCCGCGTTCCACAATTACACCGCCATGTACAATGCGCTGTTTTACCTGGTCTCGTTCTGCGCGGTGTTCTACGCGCTGCGGCGGTCTCGGCTGGCGTACGCGGCCGTTTCGCTGGGCGCGGTACTGTTTCTCTCGTCGCTGGTGCAACTGCACGAGACCCGCGCCGCGTACAACAAGCCCGGCAATGCGATCAGCGGGGACGTCGACCGAATTCGGCAGTATTTTCGCAAGGCCCGAGTCGAGTCGGTTTTCTTTCCCGAGGGCTATCGGGAACTGGTCGAGGGAAGTCCTTACGCTGCGTGCCTGTATTTCGGCGGATTCAGGATCGCGGACAGCTTGGCGGAAGCGGATGCGATAGTTACCAGGATGAAGTTAAACGAGCCGGAACTGGTCGAAGAAACGGTGCGACTGAGGGTATATTCCGTGCCGTAAGGGAATAGTGCCGGACTGGCGCCGCGATCGGATATGGCGCCGGATTCGAACTGGCACGCCAGCGTTCCCGGCCGATCGTCTCGGGTTGCGTTTCGGGCTTTAACCGAGTGTCTCGAGCGTGACCTCGATGTCCCGCAACCATTGCTCGGTGTATCCGCCGAGCAGTTGATGCATATCGAGCGCCATCGGGTGGAGTCTTTTCGCGAGATAGGCCGCAACCGTCGCCGGCATGTCCGCGGTGTACTTTCGCGACGCGTTGCGAACCTCGAACAGGCGATCGGCGTCGTTCAACGCGTCAGTGCCGCGAATACGTAGAAAACGACAAACGTTGTTGACCAGTTCACGCGGGTTCTCGCGGATGTCGTCGAAATAGCCGATGAATAGCCGGTCTTCTCCGATCACCGAGCGCCATCGCCGAATATTGGCGGCATAGTTGCTGCGATCGAGGAAGTGTCGTTTGTCGATCATCTCGAGCATGTCCTCGACCGGCACCTCCGAGATCGATCGTCTGCGGCTCTTGGCAAGGTCATTGACAATCCCCGACCACCCGCGCTCGATCGGGTGTCGGAGGATGTAGATCGCGCGAATCTCGGGGTTGATCGAGTCGATGCGACGAATCGTCTCCTCGTCAAGGACGGCATAGGCAGGAGTTACCTCGCCGGCAAGTCGTTCGCCGGCCGTCGCGAATAGCGATCCGTACCATTGATCGCTGCGCGGCGTAACGAGGTACCTGTAGTCCCATGCGATGCTGGACAACAGACCGTCGTTCCGTCGCCACTGCCCCTTGATATAGGGTTTGAGGCGCTTCAAGGACTGCTTCGTCTTCGCGGCGATCGTCCTGCGGCCGTACATTGGCCGATCGAAAAAGTGCAACTCCTTTTCCGGCGCCAACCATACGTCCTGGTGATTCGATAGCACGTGATGTAGCCAGGACGAGCCGCCACGGGTCGCGCCGATACCCAGGAAATCGGGGCACCGCTTTCGAGATTGGCGAGGGTAGGCCATGGCGAAAACCTGATTCTCGATCCTGTTCGGGGGATGACTCGACCGCGCCCGACGCCGACTGCGATTCGCCGAGAGAACATACCTGGAGATGGGCCCCGAGTCACCGATTCGACCGACAGGCATCGACAAGACGTCGCGAAAATCAGCGACTGGTACCGGTGTCAGGATTGGCTGCGAATGGTATCCGACGCTCCCTGCAGGTGCAACTCGACGCTCCCGGGCACGACGCTCATTCGCCGCGGCACGTTGAGCTGGCAATGTTTCAAGAAGGGACGGCGCACAGTTCGGTTCGAATCCACTCCAGCATCAACACCCCGAGAATCGTATGCCGGCGCTTGCGCTTCTTGATCGACTCGATCCGGTCGAGCAGATCGCGGGCCGCCGGCGACACGGCACCGCCGGAAGACCCGACCATCGTCGACTCGTAGAAACAACGGGCCGTTTGCGGCTCGTTCACGGATAGCCAGTGGTGAATGATCCGCGCGCGATCGTTCAACAGCGACTCCCTCCGCGCGTTGTCCATCTCGTCGAATTCAGACAGTTTCGTCGCCGACGCCGAAGTGACGAACAATACGGCAAGCAGTGTTGCCGTGAAGCGACCGGCGATCAGCGGCATTCGCCGAAAAAGCGTCGCGCAAAGTGGTGGTGGAACAATCGATTGCACTGATTCGTTTCGCATCGACGTGGATTGGTCAGGCGATTGAGTCCCGGGTCGGATGCGACGTGCGCCACCCGGCTCCATGACTATCGATCCGTGTAGAACGCGGCCAGTTCGCCCGGCCGCAGCAGAGTGATCGGCGTCTGGGACGGCGCGTCGCGTCCGATGATCACTTCGTCGTACTCGTCCAGCGTGCCGCTACTGAAGTACTCGGGATTCCGGAACAAGTAGTCGAACACCTGGCGGGACTGGTCGATCATGCCGCGATCCGGGTAGTCGCGAGCGGCGGTGCGGGTGAGTCGTCCACTGACCGCGTCCGGGAAGAAGCGGTCAGCGGCCATGGAAAACGGCACGGTCAGGACGGATGCGGCGATGACGCCGGTTGCACGCGACCGGACGAGACGCCCGGCCCAGGTACGCGGTTTTGAACCGAAATACGCATAAAGGTCGGAGGCCCAAAGTAGGGCGAGCAGGGCAAGGGCCAGTTCGGCGATTTCCTCGGCCTTGATGAACGCATTCGAAACCATCAGCCACGACACGACCAGCGCAGTCGGCGCGATGTGCGGGGGCAGCAAAGGCACCAGGCGCGCGAATCGACGGCTCCATGGGGCGGTGCGGTAGTGTACGACGACGGCGGATACCGCGACCCAGGCGGCCAGACCTGCGGCGACGATGGTCCTTGAAAGCGTCTTGTATTCCGCGACGCCCTCGAGGTTGTGAAAGTTCAGTTCATTCTGGACGTTCCGCCGGGCGAGCCAGTCCGGGGGACCGATCTTGTGTATCCACATGCCCCAACTGATTTCCTCCATGGCGATGAGCAGGCAAACCAACGCTATCACGGCAAGGATGCCATGCTGCAGGGGCGCGGTCCGGTTCCACGCCAGGGCGGTGAGTATGGTCGCGGTCACGACATAGGCGAAGAATGTCGCGTTTTCACCCCAGCGATTCTCCGTGATGACGGCGACGTAGGCGACCGGTGCGTGGTAGAGCAGAACGAACAGGCACGCCACGAAGGCGGCAGTCGCTATTGCAGAGCGCAGGCACAACGAAGCACGCGGTGCCAAGTATCCGGCTATCCCTGCCGGAGCGGTCGGGTCATCCGTCATTTTCTTACACGGTTGCCGAGGCTTGAGTGTAGCTCGTCGTGGTATTCCGGATCGGGATTTTCCCTCGCCGACCTACCCGACGACCTGTAATATAATCGGCACACTTTCCCTTGGGCAACCTGGTGGAGAAAACCCGGCCGGAACGCAATGGCGGAGAGGGTGGTACGATGCGTCCGGTAGTCGAGACTCGACACGGGTCCGGAGTTTGCCGTTATCGGGATCATCAACGAGAATTCGCGCAAAATCAATCACTTGTCGTTCGCCGGTGCCGGCAGAATATTCCGGGTATCGCGGTCGTCATCACGCGTCCGGGAGAATCCTGGAAACACACGGCCCATTGATCACCTGGTTGGAACGGTGGTGATGGACTGGGCCATGTGCGTTTCTGGATCGACACGGCGACGCACCAACTGACCGGGCAACCTGAACCGGGCGAAATGACGCCAGCAAGACCTACCGAAAGATCTCACGGATACCCGAACGCCGGGCGAGTATCGTCGGGCCGTGGCGTCGATGGGTCGGTTACCCGGACGTCCCTCGGGGAATCGTACTGGCGGGGCCGACGCGAACTTCTCAGACGTTGGCGAAACGCACAATTCGACCTCCGTACGAGGTGGCGGGAAGGGCTGTTTCTGCAAAAGGATCGGGGAATCACGACGCTTCTGAGGCAGGGCGTCGGGAACAAGCTGCTGCAGTACTGTTTCGGGCGAATACTGGCGGAGAGAACGAAGTTGCGCATGGACGTGAAGTATGTCGCGTCTGACCACGAAGTCGATCTTCGCGAACCACTGACCGATTTTGCAAGCACCTTCGGGATCGCATTGTCCGCCGACGGGGAGACGAGAAGCGGTGTTCCCAAGATACTGAATTCACGCTGGATGATGGAATCCGGTTCCGGAACGCTTGACTCGCTGGTCAGCCGAATCGAAGGCAATCGTCCATTGGTCGTATACGGTCAGTTTTTTCGCTATCCCATCCTGAAGCCCTACAAACACAAGATAAGGAACGAATGGATCGCGCTGGATAGGAGCCAGTGGCCTGATCCTCCCGAGTCGACGCTCTGCGTTCACATGCGCCTTGGCGATCTCGCTCGGCATGGGTGGCATCTCAATCAATCGTACTACGAACGGGCGATCGGGGCGCTGGACTGGGACGAGATCGTCGTCGTCACCGACGAGCCGGATCATGCCGTCGTTCGGCACGTGGTGAGACGATTTGGTGCTCGCCTGGCGGTCAGCGGTTATTGGCCGAACGACTTCGCCTTGATCTGCTCGCACAAGCGCATCGTGACATCCGAGTCGACGTTTAGTTGGTGGGCTGCCTGGTTGAGCGATGCACATGTCATTGCTTCGCCCGGTCCTAATCTCGATCGACGACAGTTTGGCGGCCGTTCATGGTTCAGCGACAAGTGCGATCCGCTCGTTGACGACGAGAACCGATACGTCTACATCGAGTAACCGCGAGGCGCAGCGCATTTCGCCCGGGCGTTAATGTTAGGCAAGTTCAAGGCGTTTTCGCCGACACGGATCGATCCGTTCCCGAACGCGCGCTGGTTTCGCCAAGGAAGGCGAGAACCAGCAGCGCGACACCCCATGCAAGGTACACGATTTCTATTCTGTCGGCGATGAACTCCGGTACAAATGGTGTTTCAGGCAGGGAGACGAATGCGAGTAGTACCGGGAATCCCCACTTCACTGCGTACCTGCGAGCCTTTGTCGCCTTGCCCGGGGGAGGCGTCCACCATAGCACGAAAGGCAACAGGGCATAGAGTGTCGGTGCGCTGTAGTCGTAGGAAACCGTGGGATAGAAGCAGAATAGCACCGCGGCGCCGAGTGCGAACGGAAACCAGCACGAGAAATCGAGCGTGCACTTCCGGGCGAGCCACACACTTGCGGCCACGGCGGCGAACGGCAGCGCCTTGATCACGTAGGCCGGCGCGACATTCGTCAGGCTCATCCCGCTCGGCGCGCCGAGGTATTCCTGCGCAAGAATGATGGACAGAAAGCGCAGTCCCTCGGCGTAGTAGAGCATGAATGCCAGAATCAAGGTGGCCCCGAGTGTCGAGATCACGCCTAGTCTCCCATACAGGTCGGATTTCGTTCGCGCGTTGACTAGCCACGTGATCGAGGTTACAAACATGAACGGCAGGCTCGTCAACTTGAGATAGCCGAGAACGGCAGCGATGATTCCGAAAAGCGCGCTGCGATTCAATACCGCGAGCAGGAGCCAGCAGTAGGCGGCGGCAACGTAAAGGGAAAACTGACCGCGCTCTAGTGCAGCCAATCCGACCGGCGTCAGGAACACAAGCACGTTGACGAACGAAAGCAATGCCGGAATCATCCGGGCGAGACCGAGCGAGACCGAGGCGAAAATCATGGAGCCTGCGAACACCGCGTACTGCAACGATACGTGCAGCAGGGTTGCCGGTCCGTAGTCGAGCCGGCAAATAGTCCATTCGCACAAGGCATGCACGAAGGGTGCATAGCGTGACGCCCTATGCCACGGATCCGTTGTCTCGCGAGTGTAGGCGATCGATTCCGGTGAACGGGTTGGAAAGTAAATCTGGGCGAAGTCTGCGCCGATTCTCCCGGTGGCCCTGTAGCGTTCTGAAATTTCTCCGGAAGGAATCCGCATGAACCCGTGTCGCGGCTCGATGAGCATCCGGTCGGATGATCCGTCGCCCAGGAGCATGTCTCGCGCGAACGGCACGATGTTGACCGCGATCGCGACATGGACGGCGATGATCAGGATGACAAGCGCGAGGCGGGCCCAACCTGGCCGGCGCCCATCGTCGCGGATCGGATGCCGTGAACGGGCAGTTGCGCGACCGGGAATGGGACCGGGGGACTGTTTCACTATTCTGACGAATCCGGGTTGCCGAACAGAGCGGGCGCGGCGCGAGTGCGAATTCGGCGATTGAAAGCGACATTTCGATGTCTAGCAGCCGCGTATGTCACGATGTCGTCATGGGCCCGCTCCGCCATTCGCATCGTTGTTCCACCGAAGATAGGCGCCTGCATGGGCATTGTACTAGATTGGTTGGAAAATTCTCCGGCCGCGAACGTCGCAACGGCGCAATCACCGCCGTCGGTCGCGAGGGCCTTGTCGTTGGGCGCCGAGCCGCGAATGAAATGAAGACATTGTCGAGATGCAACCACTACTGATACTCGCTACGCTTGTGGCCGTGTTCGTGCCGGGCGCGGCGGCGCATGTTCTACTCGGTCGTTCACGCCACGCGGCGTTGATGGCTGGTGCGTTAGGCTACGCCGTGTGGGTAATATCGCAAGTTCCCGTTCGTGCATCGGGTATTGCGCCCGGGACGTGGCTGATATCGGTGGCGGTGGTTTCGATGGCGGTACTCGGCGGGTGGTGGTTATTCGGGACCGGCAAGCGGGCGAGGTCCGGTGTATTGCGGGCCAACTCGACGACCCGACTCATCATCGGTTCGGTGCTGGTCGTCGGCGGTTGGTCGACCTACTGGACGCTTGTCGGCGGATACAGCGAGGTACCCTCCGATTTCTGGAATCACCTGACGCGCATTCGACACCAGTTCGACCACCTGGAATCGGGAAGGCTGATTCCCTACGATCTCACCTTATCGCAGTTGGTGAATCGCGATTACGTGCACGCGTTGCATGCGATTCTTGCGCGCGAAAGCCACCTGGAACTGCTGGATTCCGTCGAGATCACGGCGTTCGCAACCTCGGTCATCTTCCTGCTTGCGACGTTCTGGTTCGCCTTCGCGCTTTTCGAGCAAGACGACTGGTCGCCCTGGAAGCAGGCGGTCGCCGCCCTGCTCGTGGTACTGTTCGTGTGGATGTCCATGGGCATCGGACCGTTCTCTTTCGTGCGCTATTACGCCCTGGCGCCTGCCATCGTCGGATTCGTGATGTACTACGCGTTCCTGGCGGCATGGATCGACCTGATTCGTGGATCGGTGGGCGTGGGCGCCGGCGTGGCGCGGTTAAGCCTGCTGGGTGCCGCCATGCTGCTCACGCACCAGCAGGAGTTCGGTTTCGCCGTCGTCATGACGGTCGCGACGCTTGGTACGTACCTCGTTCTCGGCCCTCCGGCGGTACCCCGGGAGCGGCGCAAGGCACTTTCGCTGGTCTTTTTCGCGTTGGTCGTCCTGGCGACGGTGGCGTCCCTGGTCCTGGTAATCCACGGGGAACCCGGACCCATCGGAAGCGCCAAGGTAATCCATCTCGGCCGACACCTGCCGATGTTGGAGGATATGTTCATCCTGAATCCCGCCTACCAGTTCGTCCAGGTGTACGGCGTGTTCGGGTTGACGGTGACGGCCGCGGCGCTGTTCTCCCTGAAGTACCTCGCGCGATTCCCGTTTCTCGTCGCCGGGCTGCTCGTCCCGCTTCTTACCGTCTTCAATCCGCTGTTCGTCTACATTTACTTGCACGCGGCGAAATACGAGACGTTGTGGCGGATGTTGTTCGTCGTCCCGCTGCCGTTTATTGCCGCAGTGCTCCTTGTTCGCTACATCGATTCGTTTCGCGGTAAAACGGCGCGCTCGCGGATCGTCGGGGCGCTTGTCATCGTCGTAGCGACCGTTTCGCTGTACCCGGTCGAGTACGCCGGCTTTCGCAACGCGAACAGCCGCATGGGCAGCCTGGTCGATACGAAAACCCAGGGCGCCGACTGGCTGGCGGACGTGGTGACGTTTCTGAACCAGGTGCCGCGGCAAACCGTGTACACCGACCCGGTGACCTCTTACGTACTTCGAGGCGCGACTCGCCATGTCGTTCCCGGGTGGAAATTCTACGGGGGAAGGTCCGGATTCAACTTCGCGCGACTGAAGTCCAACGGAGAGCTGGGATCGCTGCTGGCAAGCGAAACCGGGCTCTTCGTCGTCAACAAGCGCGTGGTACCCGGTACCCGAAATGGCGTTGATTCAGGTCACTGGGGATCGAACGTGCTCGATACCGGTCGCTGGTATCCCGACGGGTTCGGAGAGATGCTCGAAGAGCAGGGCGCGACGTTGTTGTTCGATTCGAACGCCGTCCGTGTCTACGGCGTCGGCGCCCGCCGGGAAGCGAGCGGCGTTCAGCCCGTCCGAACTTCCGGCGCGTTGTCAGCACCGGCGAGTTCGGAATAGACGCCGAGCGTGCGCGACAGGCATCGATCGAGAGTGAAATTTTCGAGGTAGATGCGGCGGCTTGCCGATCCCATGCGCGCGCGAAGTTCGGCGTCCTCGGCGAGTGTCTTGATGGCGGCGAGAAAGGCCTGGTCGTCGCCGTGATCGACCAGGAAGCCGTTTACCCCGGGGCAAACGAGTTCGTTGGTGCCGCCGACATCCGTCGCGACGATCGGCAAACCGGAGCGCAGCGCCTCGATCATGCCGAGTGACAAACCCTCCCAGCGCGACCACGACACATAGACGTGGGATTCTCGCAGCCGGCCTGCAGGATCGAAATTGTCGGTCTCGAGGATTACCCGCTGATCGAGTTTCTCTCGTTCGACGATTTGCTCGAGCTTGGCCCGTTCGGGGCCGTCGCCGATGAATCGCATTTCGACGTCGGCGGTTGCCGAGGGGAGAATCGAAGCCAGGCCGACCTGGTCCTTCTGCCGGCAGATCCTGCCGACATTTACGAGCTTGACGCGCGAGCCGCGGGAATGGCGCTCGATCGCACTCGCGTCCTTGTCGGGAACGCCGTTGTGGATCATAACGAGCCGTTCCGGCGAAGAGATCCTCCGAGCGACGGCGATCTCCAGGTCTCGGCGGCAAACCACGATGATTCGGGCACAGGCTCGTGCGAGAAGTCGCTCGACAAGGATGCCGACCGTTCTTCTCGTTGCCGGATTTCCGTCAGTGAACGTCCAACCGTGCGCCGTTACCAGGACGGGCACACCGAGTCCGAGCGCGGCGAGCCGCCCCAGGGCGCAGGCCTTGAACGAGTGCAGGTGTACCAGGTGTGGACGGTGGCGGCGAATTTCGCGGCGGATGTCCCGGACGGCGCGCCAGTCGCTACCGGGTGAAATCTCCCGCTTCAGGCTCGGCAGGCAGCGGTACTCGATGCCACGTGCTTCGAGCGCGTCGGTCAGGAAACCTGACTCCCCGACCAGTACCAACGGCCGGTACCTTTCCCTGGCCGCGTCGACCAACCAAAGCAAGTGTTTCTGCGCGCCCCCGAGGTTAGCCCGGGTAATCGCGTAAAGTACGCGCTTTCGTCCGTCATCCCTCGTTTCCGTAGGCTCCGATGACGGTCCTGGCGCTCGATCGTCGCGGTCAGTTTCCACCGAGGGAACCGAGCACGGCAAGCGCCCTTTCCTCCTCGCTCGTATCCAGTCCCTGGCTGCGACGTTTCAGTACGCGGTACTTCAGTCCGTCCACGTCGTAGAGTTGGGTATCGTCCGCCCCGCGGAACTCGGCGATCAATCCTTCGCCGGGCATCCGGTATACCTGTGTGAAGCGGAATCCGACTCTTGATTCTTTGGCCTTGACCATGACTCAACCGAGAAACAGCTGGTAGGCGACGTTGTCCGATTCGTCCGACCACTCGTACCCGATTTTCTCCAGGAATGACATCAGCAGCTTGCGTTGATCGGACGGCACCTGGATTCCGCACAGGACGCGCCCGAAGTCGGCGCCGTGGTTTCGATAGTGAAACAGGCTGATGTTGAAGCGATCGCCGAGGGTGTCGAGAAACTTCGCCAGGGCGCCGGGTCGTTCAGGAAACCGGAACCGGAACAGCATCTCGTTCTCGACGTGAGGCGCGCGGCCGCCCACCATGTGGCGGACGTGGAGCTTGGCAATCTCGTTGTCCGTCAAATCCACCGACGGGTAGCCGCGGTCCGCCAGCTTCGTGGTGATGGCGGCGATGTCCCCGTCATCCTGTACCTGCAGGCCGACGTAGATATGCGCGTCCTTGTCGTCCGCGTACCGGTAGTTGAACTCGGTGACGCTTCGACGACCGATGATCTGGCAGAACCTGCGAAAGCTGCCGGGCCGCTCGGGAATGGTGACGCACAGGATCGCCTCGCGTCGTTCTCCGATTTCGGCGCGCTCGGAAACGTGCCGAAGTCGGTCGAAGTTCATGTTCGCGCCGGTGGTGATCGCGACCAGGTCGCCCTCGATCGTGTTGCCGGATTGTACGTATTTCTTCAGCCCCGCCACGGAGAGCGCGCCCGCCGCTTCCATGATCGAGCGTGTATCCTCGAAAATATCCTTGATCGCGGCGCAAATCTCGTCCGTCGACACGACGACCATCTCGTCGACGCACTTGCGGCAGATCCTGAACGGTTCCTTGCCGACCTTGCGCACTGCCACGCCGTCGGCGAATTGGCCGACGTGGGAGAGTGTGACTCGGCGCGCGCGTTCGAGACTGGCCGTCATCGAGGCCGCGTCCTCGGGTTCCACGCCGATGATGCGAATCGATGGGCGCAACTGCTTGATGTACGTCGCCACGCCGGCAATTAGTCCGCCGCCGCCCACCGGTACGAACACCGAGTCGATCTGCCCGCCGTGTTGATTGAGCAGTTCCATCCCGATGGTGCCTTGGCCGGCGATGATGTCCGGGTCGTCGAAAGGCGGGATGAATGTCTGGTGGTTTTCTTCGCAGAAAGCCTGGGCTTTCTCGTTGGTTTCGTCGAAGCTGTCGCCGACGAGTTTGACCCGTGCGGCGAGGTTGCGCACGGCGGCCACCTTGATCCCCGGCGTGGTGACCGGCATGAAGATCGTCGCGGCGCACTTGAGCCGCTGCGCGGCCATGGCCACGCCCTGGGCGTGATTGCCGGCGGACGCCGCCACCACGCCTCTCGCGAGCACGGCGGGGTCGAGTTGGGACATCTTGTTGTACGCGCCGCGAATCTTGAACGAGAACACGTCCTGGGCGTCTTCGCGCTTCAGCCAGACGGTGCATCCCAGGCGCCGGCCGAGCGCGGGGGCCCGCTCGAGGGGCGTCTCTCGAGCCACGTCGTAGACCCGCGACGTCAGGATCCTCTTGAGGTATTGTTCCGGCATAGATACAAACTGAACTGATTCGAGCCGCGAGCAACGGACGCGGCGGCGACGATCGTGGTCGAAACCCCCGCGAAATTGCAACAGCATCTGGAGAATTGACGTGAGCCCTGACGAAATGAAGCAGGCGGCAGCCAAGGCAGCACTCGATTATATCGAAGTCGGCGACGTGATAGGAGTCGGAACCGGATCGACGGCGAACTACTTCATCGATGCGCTGGCTCGATCCGGGCCGGCGGTCGACGGCGCCGTTGCGAGCTCGGAGGCCACCGCCGAACGGCTCGCCGGGCACGGTATTCGCGTTCTCGATCTGAACGATTGCGGCGAGTTACCGCTGTACGTCGACGGCGCCGACGAGTTCGACGCCGGGCTGAACCTGATCAAGGGCGGCGGGGGAGCGCTGACCCGGGAGAAAATCGTGGCCGAGTCGTGCCGGCAATTCGTCTGCATCGTCGACGCCAGCAAGGCGGTGGACGTGCTGGGTGAATTCCCGCTGCCCGTAGAAGTCATTCCGATGGCGCGGGCGCTGGTGTGCCGGCGAATCGCCTCGGAGGGGGGCGAACCGGTTCTGCGCGAACGATTCGTAACGGACAACGGCAACATCATCGTCGATGTGCGTGGGCTGCGCATTGGCGATCCCTCGTCCCTGGAGATGCGCCTGAACCAGATTCCGGGCGTGGTGACCAACGGCCTGTTCGCCCTGCGGCCGGCCGACGTGGTGCTTGTCGGCACCCGCGCCGGCCTCGAACGACGCGAGCGCGAGGAAATTCAGTAGCTCCAGATGTCCACGTCGATTCCCTCTTCCCGCAGCCGGTCCGCGCGCGCCGAAATGTAGCGCTGAAAGCTCGGCTGTTCGACATAGGCACTGCTCAGGACGTAGTCGAATACCGACTGCACGTGAAACGTGCGCAGCAGACCCTCGATGCGCATGACCTCCTCGCCGGCGCGATCGAAGAACACGATCGACGGCGCGTAGGCAAGCCCCATCGCCGCGGCCCATTCCCGCGCCGTCGTGGATTCACCGGCCGGGGTCGTCACCGGGACGTCCGACCACATGTCGAGTTGTATGCTGTGGAAGCGTTCGGCGAGTTCCCGGGTGGGCGGATTCTTCAGCACCTTGCCGTGCAGGTTGTCGCACTGGTCGCACTGCTTCTGCTCGAAGTAAACCGCAAACGGGCCGTCGCCGGCCGCTACCGCGGCGGCAAGATCGAAGGGCGGATCGCGGAAGAACGCTTCGTCGTGCAGTACCCCGGCGGCCGGCGCGGGCGCCTTCATGGCGACGAATTCGCGATAGCTCAGGCCGGGGTCGTGCATTCCCGACGCATAGTCCATCGCCACGCGGAATTGCTCGGGCGGTATGTAGCCGTCGAGTCGCAGTGCCACGCCGCCGCGCTCGTCGAAGAACATGAGCGTGGGCGTATAGTTCACCCTCAGCGCAGCGGCCAGCGTCTTCTCGGTGAAGTGCTTGCCTCCGACCTGTACCACCTCGCGGTCGCCCCACATGTTGATGGCAACCACCTCGAAGCGTGACCGCATGGTTTCGCTGACGTCGTGCTGGCCGAAATTGCTCTCTATCAACTCGGCGCAGTAAGGGCAGCCGGGCTGCCAGAAGTAAAGCGCCAGCCGGCGATCCTGCGCCGCGGCGTCGGCGATGTCTTCCTCGAGGTCGAGAAAGCTTTGCTTGAACCACGCCGGGTGCTCGGACTCGCGCGCGCCCTGGTAGTCGCCGCGTCGCGCCGATTCCTGGGCGGGCAGGGGGGGCGCCAGGCAAATCAGGAGGATCGTCGCCACGGCGGGGAAAACACGCTGCATCATCGCGGGTGCCTCGCTGCTTATCGCGTTCCGGTCAACCGTCGCCACACCGGACTGATGATTCGGTGGCGGCCGGTCAACAGGTAGATCATGACGTCACTGCTCGTCACCGCGGACAACATGCGGTTGCGTGCGCTGCGATGGCCGCAGAACAGTATCCGGTCACCGAATTTCACCACCGTCTCGTCCTCCGGGGCAAGCAGAAGCTCGTCGCCGCGAGCGATCATCAGGGCGACGCTGGCCAGTTTCGCCTTGCGATCCGTAGGTTTTCGGCACAATTGCCCCAGGCGGATTTCGTAACCCGAGTGAATGGCGAGGACGAAGGCCGGGGCGGAGACGGCATTGAGGTCGAGCACCCAGCTCAGCGGGGCATTGTCCTCCACCGTGGCGCTGATGCGGCTGACCATTTCGTTCGCCCACTCGGGATCCTGCTTGTTCGCCTGGCGCAGGAACTCGTTGGTGAGCGGCGTGGTCAGCAGGTTGATGATCTGGTTGGCGATCAGGAAGTTCTGGTTGAACACGCTATGCAGCGTCGCGGCCTCGAATAGCGGGGCGTTTCGATGCTGGTTCTGACGCGCCACGGTGAATAGCGATGCGTTGAGTTCCTTGGCGGTCATGATGACGGACAGGTTGTTGGCGTCGTGGTCGGTGGCGGCGACGATGCCCACCGCATCCTCGATGCCGGCCTCGCGCAGGGTCACCGCCTCGGTGCCACGGCCGGTGATGGCATCGGCCGGGGCGCCGGCCTGCTTCGGATTCACCTCGATCACCACCACCTCGTTGTCCTGCTCGAGCAGCTTTCGATGCAGCGCTTTTCCGAGCCGGCCGTATCCGCACAGGATCCAGCGTCCGCGCGGCGGAAACACCGGTTCGTTCAGTGCCTGGTAATCGGTCTGGCTCAGCCAGTCGTTGAGCAGGTGCAGCCCCGGCGAGTTGAATGCCAGCGCGAAGTGCCAGGCAAAGGTGTTGAACGGGTTGACGACGTGATCGGTGCCGAACGATCGCATGTTGTCGGCGGTATCTTCCTCGTTGACCCGCCCGACGACTTTCAGTCCACGATTGAGCAGCTTGGCGGTAATGGCGATCTTCAGGTTTTCCTGGTCATCGCCGATCACGGCGATCACGCCCTTGCACAGCGGGTGGGTCAGGCCCGCGCGCTTCAGCACGCCGGGGTCGGCCGCGTCTCCCTGCATTGCCAATGCCTCGATGGGAAGCTCGCCCAGCGTCAGTTCGTTGATCGCTTCGGTGTTCTTCTCCACGACGACCACGCGCTCGCCGATCTCGCTCAGGAACCGCGTCACCACCTTGCCCGCTTCGCCGTAGCCGCAGACGAGGTAGAAAGGCTCACGCAGCCGGCCTATACGGTGCGTCGCGCGATTGCGCACGATGGACTGCACGAAGCCGCGATCCTGCACCAGCGAGATCATGGTTCCGATGGCGTACAACCAGGAAATGACCGTCGCGTACATGCTGAACAGCGTCCACAGGCGCTGGGCTCCGTTGAACGGGTAAGGCAGTTCGCCGAATCCGATCGTCGAACCCATGTAGCTGACGAAATAGAAAGCGTGGAAAAAATCCATGTGCCACGCGGTGCCGTCCGCGCGGGTCCCGGGGATCACGACGAAACCGGTAATGGAGACGGCGTAGGCGGTGATCAGGACGATCAGCGGGACACGCAGCCGGCGCAGGACCAGGAAATAGGCGCCGGGCGGGGCGGGACTTGGCCGCATTACCGTCGCGCGACGAACGTTTCCAGGATCAGGAGGACGACGGACACGATGTTTGCCAGCAGCGCGCCGCTGCTCATCGACACGATCGACGTCGTCACCGCGGGCGTCAGCGCATCGCCCATCCCCACGGTCACGACCGCCCATACCACCGCGGCCGCAATCAGTTGCAGGTCCGCCACCAGGCTGGATGCCAGCAGCACCGAGCCAACGGGGGTGCGGTCGCCGAACTTCATCACGGTGGCGATCAGGCTGACCACGAGGGCGGCGAACAACTCGGCGGCATGGTGATGGGTGGGGTCGTCGATGTCCCCCAGGACAAAGCCGAAATTCAGCGTCAGCGCCAACAGGATGAAGAAGGCGAAGAGTACTTTTTCCATGTTCATGGCATGTTCTCCGGATGCGACCGGGACGAGGGCCGCCGCGGTGGCGACCTCATGCGACCCGGATGGGTATGTCCGCGAGTCGCTGCCGCCACTCCGCGGGGCCGGTCTTGTGCACCGAATTGCCATCGCTGTCGACGGCGACGGTGACCGGCATGTCCTCGACCTCGAACTCGTAAATCGCCTCCATTCCCAGGTCCTCGAAGGCCACCACGCGCGATTTCCTGATCGCCTTCGAGACCAGGTACGCGGCGCCGCCCACGGCAATCAGGTAGACCGCGCCGTGCTGGCGGATCTTCTCGATGGCATCGTCGCCGCGCTCCGCCTTGCCGATCATGCCGAGAAGCCCGGTGTGCGACAGCATGGTGTCGGTGAACTTGTCCATGCGCGTCGCCGTGGTCGGTCCGGCCGGGCCGACGGCTTCGCCGGCAACGGGATCGACGGGCCCCACGTAGTAAATGAACCGGTTGGTGAAATCCACGCCGTCGGGCAGCGGCTCGCCCCGCGCGAACAGGTCCGCCATGCGCTTGTGCGCGGCGTCGCGGCCGGTCAGCAGGCGGCCGCTGAGCAGCAGCGTCTCGCCGGTCCTGAACGTGCGGGTTTCCTCCCGGGTCAGCGTGTCGAGATTCACACGGCGTCCACCGGCGGTGTCGCGCACGATATCCGGCCAGTCCGAGAGACGGGGCGGATCCAGCCGCGCCGGCCCCGAACCGTCGAGAACGAAATGAACGTGGCGAGTGGCGGCGCAATTGGGAATCAGTGCCACCGGCAGCGACGCGGCATGGGTCGCGAACTGCCTGACCTTGACGTCTAGAACGGTGGTGACGCCACCCAGCCCCTGGGCGCCAATGCCGAGCGCGTTGACGCGGTTGTAGATCTCGACGCGCAATGCCTCCTCTTCGTTGGCCGGTCCGCGCTCGAGTATCGACTGCATGTCGATGGGGTCCATGAGCGATTCCTTCGCCAGCACCATGGCCTTTTCCGCGGTGCCCCCGATCCCGATGCCGAGGATTCCCGGCGGACACCATCCGGCGCCAAGGGTTGGCACGGTTTTCTCGACCCATTCGGCCAGATCGTCACTCGGATTCAGGATCGCGAACTTGGACTTGTTTTCCGAGCCTCCGCCCTTGGCGGCGACCGTCACATCGACCTTGTCGCCCTCCACCATTTCCACGTGGACGACCGCGGGCGTGTTGTCCCGGGTGTTCTTGCGTCCGCCGTAGGGCGGGGAAACCACCGACGCGCGCAGCGGGTTGTCCGGATGCGTGTAGGCGCGGCGCACGCCCTCGTCCACCATCTGCTGCACGGTCATGCCGGGCTCGAAGCGTGCGTCCATGCCGATTTTCACGAAGGCCGTGACGATGCCGGTGTCCTGGCATACGGGCCGGTGACCCTCGGCCGCCATCTTCGAGTTCACCAGGATCTGCGCAATGGCGTCGCGCGCCGAGGCCGATTGCTCCTTTTCGTAGGCCCGCGTCATCGCTTCGACGAAGTCCCTCGGATGGTAGTAGGAAATGTATTGCAGCGCGTCGGCCACGCTCGAAACCAGGTCTTCCCGTGCGATGGTGCTCATGGGGTGGATACCGCGTCCAAGTGTTTGAAAGTACGATCCGCCGCGCGAGGTTTCCCGCGCGGTGCCAAGCCTGCCGATTCTAGCAAAAAGCGCCGCCCGGCTTTGTCCGGGGGCGCCGGACCTCTCCTCCGGCTTCGTAACGCGATAGTAATCCGCCGGAGCGTTCAAGACGCGTGCGGAAGCTGGTAGGATTGGCCGTCGGGCCTGATCCCGTAACCTTTGTTGCGGTCTACCCGCACCAATTCCGCGAGTGCAAAAAAACAGGGCAAGGACGGCGCGTGTTCACCGCACGCCCGAAGACCCTCCCGGTGCAAATCTGGAAGATCGCTATACACATGCCGACACGCATCACGGTCGTGAGGCGCGCCGCCGCTTCGATGGCGGCCCTGCTGGTTTTGATCCTCGCGGCGCCGCTCGCCCGGTCGGCGGTTCCGGTCGAGCGTCACGAACTGCGTTGTGACGAAAACTTCCCGTGCCACGACGAGATCCGGCGCCGCACCGATTTCTGGATCCAGGTCTACGGACAATGGACCTCGGCCAAGGGCATCTTTCACGATTCCCTGCACCCCGAACGCGTTTACTCGGTAATCGACGTGCCGAACGGCTGTCGCGGCAACAGCCGGGTCGTCGAGCGAGAGCGCGAGCGCATCGAGAGTCGCCTGCGGACCGTGGCGCGCAAGGTACAGGACGGCGGGCGCGTCGGCGGTGGCGAGGAAGCGGCGCTGCTTGAATTGTTTCCCGATCGTTCGCCGAAGAGCATTCGCGCCGCGGCGCGTCGAATTCGCTGCCAGCAGGGCAATCGTGACCGATTCGAGGACGCGTTGAGGCGCTACGGCTCCTATGGGCCCATGGTGCGCAAGTTGATCAACGACGCCGGCCTGCCCGACGACGTCCACTACCTGCCGTTCGTGGAGTCGCTCTACAACCCGGCGGCCTACTCCAGGGTCGGCGCGGCGGGCCTCTGGCAGATCATGCCCAAGACCGCCCGCTATCTCGGGCTCGAGTTGAATGCCACCGTCGACGAGCGACTGGACATGGAGGCGGCTACCCTGGCAGCGGTGCGTTACCTGGAAGACAGCCGGCGTCGTCTTACGGCGGTCGCGCGGAACAGGAAACCGTCGGTCCGGGCGGGCGAGCTCGGACCGTTCGTGATCACCTCCTATAACTATGGTGTCAACGGCATGCGCCGGGCGCTCGACGAGTTCGGGCCGGATTTCATCAAGGTGCTGAACGAGTACAAGTCGCCAAGTTTCCAGGTGGCGGTCAAGAATTTCTACGCGAGCTTCCTGGCCGCGCGCCATGTGGCCCGCAACGCCGCGCGCTTTTTCGGGGACGTGCCAGCCGATCCCCCGCTCCGGTACCACACCGTGGTGCTCGAACACGACACCTCGATGAAGCGTATTCTCGACGTGTTCGACGTGAATGAATCCGAGTTGAAGGATCTCAACCGCGCGCTCACCCGGTTCGTGTGGCACGGCTGGCGATTCGCGCCCAAGGGTTACCGCCTGAGGCTGCCGTACCGAGAGAACGGGTGGTCACGCCAGGAGGCTCGCCTGGCTGCCCTGGGGCCGGAGAGCGACGAAAGAGGCCCGGTCAACTACACCGTGCGCCGCGGCGATACCGCCTGCGGGATTGCCCGGGCCTTTCACGTAAAGTGCCGTGATCTCATCGACATGAATCGTCTCGGCAAACGCGCCTTCATTCGTGTCGGCCAGGTCCTTGTCATTCCCGGCAAGCTGGGCGGCGTCGGCGGTACGCGCACCGTCGCCAGCATCGAACCGGGCGGTAACTACCGGGTGCGGCCGGGCGATTCGCCGTGCGGAATCGCCAGTCGGGCGGGCTTGTCATGCCAGGTGTTGCTCGCGGCCAATAGTCTTACGCGCCGGTCCGTTATCCATCCCGGCCAGGTCCTGAAGCTGCCTGGCGGCAGCGACGGTACGGTCAAGGGGGACACGGCGCCGGCGAAGCCGGTCGACGCCACGCCGGCGAGTTACACGGTGAAGAAGGGGGATACCGCCTGCGAAATCGCGCAGCGATTCTCGGTGTCGTGCGATGAAATGCTGGCCTTGAACGGCATGAGCAAGCGCAGCGTATTGTCGATCGGCAAGGTGCTGGCGCTGCCCGGCGAGGGCCGCGATCGACGCCTCGGCGCGGTTCCGGGGCCGGGCGAGTTCGAGGATGTCGCCTACACCGTGCGCCCGGGCGACACGCCGTGCCAGATTGCCGAGCGCTATGAAATGGATTGCCCGGATTTTCAGCGCATCAATAACCTGCGACCGCACAGCGTGATCTACGTCGGGCAGACCCTCAAGGTGCGCACGCGCGCCGCCGAAGGGGCCGCTGCTGCGGCCGTGGCGGCCAGGGTGCGTAGCGACGCAGGGGATGTCGCCGATGGCGACACCGCCGGCGAGGCGGCCGCGAGTCCGCTGGACAGCGATCTCGACCTGGAAATCGTGACGCGACAGGTGCGCGACGGATACCGTCACTACATCGTCGTCGAGTCGGACGAGACGCTTGGCCACTATGCCGACTGGTTGGGAATAGGCAGTGTCTCGGCGATCAAGGAGCTCAACGGAATCGGCGTGAACGAACTCATCGCCATCGGCACCGAGTTGCGGCTGCCGGTCACGACCGACGAGCAAAAGACGCGATTCGATCAGAAACGCAGCGAATACCACCGCGTACTGGTCGAGGAGTTCAAGGAAAACTACCGCGTCAGCACGGTGGACAACTACGAAGTCCGCGTGGGCGACAGTGCCTGGAAGGTTGCGGACCGGTTCCAGTTGCCGCTTTGGGTGTTGACGCGCTACAACCCGGAGTTACGGGCGCGCAACCCGCTCGTCGGCGAGACGCTGAAAGTGCCGCGCGTCGAATCGCGGGGATAAGCGCTCAGGAGCCGCTCCGCAAGCCCACCGCCAGCGCCTTGCGCTTCAGGTAGGCCGACCGACTGATCTCGACATCCTCGAGAAAATGGTCCAGCTCGCTCATCAGCAGGGCCTGTGGACCGTCCACCAGCGCGCGCGGCGGGTTCGGGTGGAAATCCACGAGCACCATGTTGGCGCCGGCGATGACGCCCTGCGCCGTGGCGTGAAATATGTCCATGATGCCGTCCGGACAGCTCGCGCGCGTGCCCACCGAGTGCGACGGATCGATGCATACGGGCATCAGCGTCTTCCGTTTGACCACCGGTACGTGGCTGAAATCCACGAAATTCCGGTGCGGGTCGCCCATGTTGGTCTTCATTCCGCGCAGGCAGAACACGATGTTGCGATTTCCCTCGCTCGCGAGGTATTCGGCCGCGTTGAGGGATTCTTCCAGGGTGATGCCGAAGCCGCGCTTGAACAGCACGGGTAGCTGATGTTGACGACCGACCACCTTGAGCAGTTCGAAGTTCTGCGTGTTGCGCGTGCCAATCTGCAACATCACCCCGGTCGGATGACCGGTTCGCTCGAGCGTCTCGAGGATCTCGTCTACATGGGAATCGTGGGTGATCTCCATGGCGATGACCTTGATGCCGTGCTTTCCCGCCACTTCGAACACCCACGGCAGGCAGTCGGCGCCGAGGCCCTGGAACGAATAGGGGTTGGTGCGGGGCTTGTAGGCGCCCATGCGCGTGCAGGTAATGCCGCGCTCCCCCAGCGCCTTCATCATGACCTCGACATGTTCGCGAGTGTCGACGGCGCAAAGGCCCGCAAACACATGCAGTGATTCCTGGTCGAAGCGAACGCCGTTGTAGTTGAACCCGTAGGAGCGCGTATCGTCGGCATGGCGCCCGATGACGGCATAACTTCTCGACACCTTCACCACGCTGTCGACGCCGGGCAGGCTCTCTATCTCCTGGCGATCCAGCGTCGAGGTGTCGCCGACGAGGTAGATTTCGCTCAGTACCTGCTGGGTGCCGGTCACCTCGTGAATGCGAGGCGTGATGCCGGGCTTGGCCTGCAGGTACTCGAGTACCTTGCGTCCCGTTTCCGAGGCGGTGCTGATTTCGGGCTGCAAAATGACGATCATGTAGGCGCTTTATCCTCTGTTTGCCGGTCGGTGGTTCGTTGTGTCCCGGTCAGGACCCCGTTTCCACGGGCAGGTCCGGGTCGTTGCCCCATTCGGCCCAGGCGCCGGCGTAGCCGCGCACGCGTTCGAAGCCCATGTGCTTGAGCATCAGGTAGCCGTGCGAGGAGCGGTGGTGGGTCTGGCAATAGGTAATGACTTCCCGATCCGGAGAGAAACCGCGTTCCGAGACGATTCCCTGCAGCTCGGCGACCGGCTTTAGCCGCATGTTGCGATGTTGGTCCATGGTGTCCAGCC
>JAUIEZ010000077.1 GCA_030429665.1 Gammaproteobacteria bacterium
CGGCATCAGGTCGTGGAGATTGCGATGGTCGACGCCCGTCCAGCACAGGTGGTCCGAGAACCACGGCACGTCGAGGTCGTCGGCGAGCTTCTTCACGAGTCGGACGTAGTCCCAGTCGATCGGATCGGTGCTGCCCACCGACATCGAAACGCCGTGCATGACCATCGGGTAGCGTTCGCGAATGCGGCGAAGAAAATCGATCGGCTTGCCGCCGTCGACCAGGTAGTTCTCGGTGATCACCTCGAACCAGTCCACCGCGGGGTCGGCCGCGAGAACGTCGTTATAGTGCTCCGGTCGAAGACCCAGGCCAAAGCCGAGAAAAGGGGTGCTGGTGCTGTCAGTCATTCCAGTGCGGCCGCCGCCACGACGAGGGTAGGACGACCGGCCTATCGGTTGGTCGCGCCATTGTCGCCTATCCGGCGCCAGAAAGAAAAACGCCGGGAGCGAAACGCGGCCCGGCGTTTTTCCGTTGCGCGGGCGCGTTTTAACCGATTTCGCCGCCGAGCTGCTCGCAGGCTTCCTTGCTGACGGCCACGAAGCCCTGTCCCTTGCAGGAATTCTGGCCCTTGCAGGAGCTGTTCGCGGTCTTGCAGCTCGAGTGACCTTTGCAGGCATTCACTCCCATGCATTGCACGTCGCCTTCGGCGGCGGTGGCGGTAATCGGCGTGGCCAACGCGAACATGCCGGCGGCAGCCGTGGCGATGGCGAGTCCGGTGGCTTTCTTGAGACTGCTCATGATTCACTCTCTCCTGGTTGGAATTTGCGTATCGTCATTTAGCGCCAACCGCTGGATCGGACCGGCCGATCGGGAAGTATACGGTCAGCACAGGTTGTGACCGCGCCGCACCGGCAAAGTTTCCGCGCGATGAGAAAAATCCGGAAAGAGAACCGACTTGGCGCCGCCGGAGTGGTACGAAATTGCCTGTCGCCGCCGTCGCGGTCGGCATCAGGTTGGCGGCAGCGAGTGCTCGAAAACCAGGTAGCCGCTGCTCGACATGCCCAGCGCGCGATAAACATCCTGGGCCACCTTGTTGTCGCGTTCGACGTACAGGCGGATGCCGCACACGCCGCCGTCGTTCATCGCGCGCGCGAGCACGTCCTCGTAGAGTTGCCGGTAGATGCCCCGGCCGCGTTGCGCCGGGGCCACGTACACGCTCTGGATCCACCAGAACATGCCGTCGCGCCAGTCGCTCCACTCGTTGGTCACCATGAGACTGCCGACGGGGGCGTCGTCCACCTGGGCCACCAGGTAGAAGCCGAGCTGGGGATTTTTCAATACCGCCGCGACACCGCGGCGGACCCGCGCCGGGTCGAGCTCGCGTGATTCGGTTTCCATGGCCATGGCGATATTGAAGCCGCTGATTGCCTCGATGATGGCGTCGTCGGGCTTGCCAAGCGTGATGTCGGCGGGGCCGGGCGCGGTGTCGTCGCTGGGGTGTTCCATTTTGGTATCCGAAAGCGGTGGAGAGGGGCATGTCCAATCCCGATTCTATAGAATAGGGCGGATAACCTGAATTCGACTGTCATTGCGTCGTCCCGGCTCCACCGCCTTCGTACGGCCCGACGCCCACTTTTCCAACGTCAACAGCGAGACAACTCATGAACGACAATACATCGCCGGTCAGGAAAGTTGCATTCATCGGCCTCGGCACGATGGGATATCCGATGGCCGGCCACCTCGCCGCCAAGGGATTCGACGTGACCGTCTACAATCGAACGGCGGCGAAGGCCGGCAAGTGGTGCGACGAACACGGCGGCAAGTCGGCCGATACGCCCGCCCAGGCGGCGGCGGGTGCCGAGATTGTGTTCACCTGTGTCGGCAACGACGACGATGTCCGCAGTGTGACCACCGGAGAATCCGGCGTCCTGACGAGCATGGACAAGGGTTCGATCCTGGTGGATCACACCACGGCCTCGGCCAACCTCGCCCGCGAGTTGGCCGAGGCGGCCGGCGCCTCCGGCGTCGGTTTCCTCGACGCGCCCGTTTCGGGGGGGCAGGCCGGTGCCGAGAACGGCGTGTTGACGGTGATGGTCGGCGGCGAGCAGTCGCACTACGATCGCGCCGAGCCGGTGATCGACAGCTATGCCCGTTCAGTGAGGCTGATGGGTGCGACCGGGGCCGGTCAGCTCACCAAGATGGTCAACCAGATCTGCATTGCCGGCTTGATCCAGGGGCTGTCCGAGGGCATCAACTTCGCGCAATGCGCGGGGCTCGACGTGGAAGCCGTGCTCGCCGTCATCAGCAAGGGCGCCGCCCAGTCCTGGCAAATGGAGAATCGCGGTGCCACCATGGCGGCGGACCAGTTCGAGTTCGGCTTCGCGGTGGACTGGATGCGCAAGGACCTCGGGCTGTGCATGGAGGAGTCGCAGAACAACAAGGCACTGCTGCCGGTGACCGCGCTGGTCGACCAGTTCTACGCCAAGATCCAGCAGCGCGGCGGCGGGCGCTGGGACACCTCCAGCCTGATTCGATTGCTGAACAGCTAGGCGATCACGTCACGACAGCCATTTCTCGCGCAGCCATTCGTGGTTGAGCAAGAGCCATTGCAGCGAGATGATGGTCTTGGCATTGAGAATCCGGCCGCGTTCCAGCAACGACGCGGCCTCGGTTCGGGTCACGACGTGGACCTTGATGTCCTCGCCCTCGTCGGCAAGGCCGTGTACGCCGCCCAGTCCGTCCGCGTCGATGCGGCCGCAGAACAATTCCACGTGTTCGGTGGAGGCGCCCGGCGAGGTATAGAAACGGTACATCGGTTCGAGCGCGGTGATCTCGCAGCCGGATTCCTCCCGCGCCTCGCGATGAGCGAGGCCGGCCGCGTCCTCGCCCGGTTCGAGCACGCCGGCGACACTCTCCAGGAGCCAGCATTCGTCGCCGGCGGCGAACGGCCCGGGCCGAAACTGCTCGATGAGCACGAGTTCGTCGCGGCGCGGGTCCCAGGGGAGCACGGCGCCCACGGCGCCGCGTTCGAGCACCTCGCGCACCAGTTCGCCGCTGCGTCCGCCCTCGTACAACGCATGATCGATCACCAGGCGGTCGATGCGGAAATAACCCTGCCAGGCCACCTCGCGACGCAACACGTGCACGGCGTCTCGGCCGAAGGCGGGCGCGCCGGTCATGACGGCGCTCCGGGCGCCACGCCGAGCCGAGCCGGCGGCGGGCCGAACTGGTCCTCGATCCACAGCGCCGCGGCGAGCAGGCGTTCCTCCTCGCCCTGGGGCGCCATGAGCTGCAGCCCGACGGGCAGCCCGTCGTCGTCAAGTCCGGCGGGCAGAGTCAACGCGCACAGCGCAAGCGAATTGGCCACGCAGGTGTTGTGCAGGCAGGCCATGTTGGTACCCCGGTAGCCGGCGAGGTCTTGCACGTCCTCGAGGCGCGGCACGCCGATGGCGACGGTCGGGTTGACCATCACGTCGCAGTCGCCGAACCGGTCCGCTGCCGCCGCCGCGAGCCGATCCAGCCGCCGCCGCCGCGCGAGCCATTCCGAGGCGCTGATGCTGCCGCCGTCGCGAATCCGCGACCCGACCAGCGGGTCGAGGGTGTCGAGCCATTCGGGCATCTCCGACTCCAGCAGTTCGGCCAGTTCGGCGGACACGACGTTGCCGAGCCGCAGCAGGTCCTGCGCGTCGGCGGCTTCCGGCAGCGACGCCGTCACGCGCGTCGCGCCGGCGCGGTCGAGATCGTCGAGCAGCGCCGAGACGACGCCGGCGACGTGCTCGTCACAATCGTCCCACAGGGCCGCCTCGCCGAAGCCCAGCACCGGCGCCCGCGCGGTGCTTTCGCGCAGTTCGTCGACGAATGTCCACGGGTCCTCGTCGACCCACGGGTCCATGACCGCGAAGGCGAACGCGACGTCCTCCACGCTGCGCGCCAGGATGCCCGCGGTGTCCAGCGTCGGGCTCAACGGGAAGATCCCGTCGGTCGGCCATCGTCCGCTGCTGGTTTTCAATCCCACGGTGCCGGTCATGCTGGCGGGAATGCGCACCGATCCGGCGGTGTCGGTGCCCAACGCCAGCAGGGCGCTGCCCTGCATGAGACTGACCCCGGCGCCGGAGCTGGAACCGCCAGGTACCCGGTGGCACGTCGTGTCCCAGGGGTTGCGCGGCGTGCCCCAGTGGCTGTTCACCCCCAGGCCACCGAAGGCGAACTCCACCGTGTGCGTCTTGCCGACGATCGCCGCGAGCTGGTTCTTGAGATGACGCACCAGCGGTCCCTCGGTTCGCCACGCCGCCGGCACCGCGCGCGGGCTGCCGGCGAATGTGTCCAGTCCCTCGATGCCGTAAAGGTCCTTGATTGACACCGGAATGCCCGCCAGCGGCCCCGGATCGGCGCCGGAATCGAAGGCGAGATCGGCCGCCGCGGCGGCGGCGCGCGCGCGTTCGGTGGTTACGAGACGGTAGGCCATGAGCCGTTCGTCGGAGGCGTTCAGTCGCTCAAAACAACCTTCGATCAGGGACTTGGCGGTCGTGCGACGCTCGCGAAGGTCGCGCGTCAGGCGGTAAAGCGGTGCAGTCATCGGGAACGATTATGTTATAAATGGCGTCTTAAGGATGTGGGCCGCGCCATTGTATCCGGCGGGCCCGCGCCGACTATACGGGCGGATCCCCAAAAGGGCCAACCCGCCCCCCCAAGGTTTCGTACCAAGCGAAAAACAGTGATCCTGTTTTTGGGAGTGATTCAATGCAAGTCCATGTATCCGGGGAGAGCACGCGGTCGCTGACGACAACCGACTGAATTCCAGGCCGGCGGCGATGACGCCGCCATTGCATCCGGGAGCGCGCCTTGGGCGTTCGCTCCCCAAGAGATTCGAATTCTTCCGGAGGAACGACCGATGACCATCTCCGCCAGCGTCAGCCTTGACGACAAGTACACCCTCGACAAGGGCGTAGCCTTCATGTCCGGCATCCAGGCGCTCGTGCGTCTGCCCATGCTGCAGCGACAGCGCGACGTCGCCGCCGGGCTCAACACCGCCGGATTCATCTCCGGCTACCGCGGTTCGCCGCTGGGCGGATACGACCAGACCCTGTGGAAGGCCGGCAAGCATCTCGAGGCCCACCGCATCGTCTTCAAGCCGGGCGTCAACGAGGATCTCGCCGCCACGGCGGTGTGGGGCACGCAGCAGGTGAATCTGTTCGAAGGCGCCACCGTCGACGGCGTGTTCGGCATCTGGTACGGGAAGGGGCCGGGCGTCGACCGCAGCGGGGACGTCTTCAAGCACGCCAATGCCGCCGGCACGTCCAGGCACGGCGGTGTGCTGGTGCTGGCGGGCGACGACCACACCTGCAAGTCGTCGACGTTGCCGCACCAGACGGAATATGCCTTCATCGACGCTGGCATTCCGGTACTGCATCCCTCGGGCGTGCAGGAGATCCTCGACTACGGCCTGTACGCCTTCGCCATGTCGCGCTACAGCGGCTGCTGGGTGGCGATGAAGACCATCGCCGAGACGGTGGACTCCTCCGCCACGGTCATCGTGGACCCGGAACGTCCTTCCGTCGTGTTGCCCGACGACTTCGAGCTGCCGGCCGACGGCGTGCACATCCGCTGGCCGGACCCGCCGCTCACCCAGGAGTACCGGCTGCACGCCTACAAGATCTACGCCGCGCTGGCCTTCGCCCGCACAAACCGGTTGAACAAGGTCGTGCTGGACAGCCCCAACCCGCGCCTGGGCATCGTCACCACCGGCAAGTCGTACCTCGACGTGATGCAGGCGCTGTCGGACCTGGGCATCGACGAGGCGCACGCCGCCGAGATCGGCATCCGGGTGTACAAGGTCGGCATGCCCTGGCCGCTGGAACGCGAGGGCGTGCGCCAGTTCGCCGAGGGCCTGGAAGAGGTGCTGGTGGTGGAGGAGAAGCGCGCCATCATCGAGAACCAGCTCAAGGAGCAACTCTACAACTGGCGCGAGGACGTGCGCCCGCGGGTGATCGGCAAGTTCGACGAGCAGCGCAACTGGGTGCTGCCCTCGCCGGGCGAGCTCACCCCGGCGCGCATCGCCCGCGTGATCGCCGCCCGCATCGCGCCGTTCTACAAGAGCGAGCGTATCGAGAAGCGTCTCGGTTTCCTGGCCAACAAGGAGGCGGTGCTCGAACGCACCACGCTGTCCGTGCAGCGCACGCCGCACTATTGCTCCGGCTGCCCGCACAACACCTCCACCAAGGTGCCCGAGGGCAGCCGCGCCCTGGCCGGTATCGGCTGCCACTACATGGCGACCTGGATGAACCGCAACACCGAGACCTTCACCCAGATGGGCGGTGAGGGAGCGACGTGGATCGGGCAGGCGCCGTTCACCGAGACCCGGCACGTGTTCGCGAACCTGGGCGACGGCACCTTCTATCATTCCGGGTTGCTCGCGATTCGCGCGGCGGTGGCGTCGAAAGTGAACATCACCTACAAGCTGCTCTTGAACGATGCCGTCGCCATGACTGGCGGCCAGCCCGTCGAAGGCTCCCTGGGCGTGACCCAGATTGCCCGTGAACTGATGGCCGAGGGCGTCGCGCGCATCGCCATCGTGTCGGAAAAGCCCGAGGCCTACGCCGACGTCGACGACCTGCCCGAGGGCGTCGACGTCCATCATCGCGATCGTCTGCCACTGGTGCAGCGAGAGTTTCGCGAACTGGCCGGCACCACCGTGATCATCTACGAACAGGTGTGCGCCGCCGAGAAGCGCCGCCGGCGCAAGCGCGGCCTGATGGAAGACCCGCCGAAACGCGTGGTCATTCACCCGGATGTCTGCGAAGGCTGCGGCGACTGCGGCGTGCAGTCCAACTGCCTCTCGGTGGTGCCGCTGGAGACGAAACTGGGACGCAAGCGTGCCATCGACCAGTCGGCGTGCAACAAGGATTTCAGCTGCCTGAAGGGATTTTGCCCGAGCTTCGTGGTCGTCCACGACGCACAGCTGAAAAAGCCGCAAAAGCAGAAGATAGAGACGCCGGACGTGGACCTGCCTTCCCCCGAGCTGCCCGCGCTCGAGCATCCCTACCGCATCGTCATCACCGGCGTGGGCGGCACCGGCGTGGTGACCGTCAGCGCCTTGCTCGGCATGGCGGCCCACCTCGACCAGCACGGCGCCACGGTGCTCGACATGACCGGCCTGGCCCAGAAGTACGGCGCGGTCACCAGCCACGTGCAGGTGTCGGCCAGGGTGGGCGGCGTCAAGGCGGTGCGCGTGGCCGCCGGCGGCGCCGACCTGCTGCTCGGCTGCGACTCGGTGGTGGCGGCGTCCTTCGACGCCCTGAGCAAGGTCGAGGCCGGGCACACCCGCGTGGTGGTGAACGATCACCGCTCGGCCACCGCGCAGTTCCTCAGCCAGCCCGATCTCGCCTTTCCCGAGCGCGAGATCCACGACGTGCTGCGCGAAGCGGCCGGCGAGGATGCCTGCGATTTCTTCGACGCCACCGCCATCGCCGAGAAACTGCTGGGCAACAGCATCGGCGCCAACCTGCTGGTCGTGGGCTTCGCCTGGCAAAAGGGGTTGATACCCATCAGCCTCGAAGCGATCAAGCGCGCCATCGAGCTCAACGCGGTCGCGGTGAGTTTCAACCAGGATGCCTTCGAGTTGGGACGCCGCCTGGCCCACGACCGCGATGCCGTGCTTTCGGCGCTGCCCGACGACGAGGCGGAGGAATCCGCCGTGCCGGCCACCCTGGATGCCCTGGTCGAACATCGCGCGGCGTTTCTCGAACGCTACCAGGACCGCGCGCTGGCCGATCGATTCCGCGCCCTGGTGGATCGCGTCGCCACTGCCGAGAACGCGCTTACCGCCGGCAGTACGCGGCTCGCCTACACCGTGGCGCAGCGCTACTTCCAGCTGCTGGCCTACAAGGACGAGTACGAGGTGGCGCGACTGTTCACCGAGAGCGATTTCATCGATTCGCTCAAGGATCGCTTCGAGCCCGGCTACCGTCTCGAGTTCCAGCTCGCACCCCCGGTGCTCGCGGGACGCGACGACGCCACGGGGCGTCCGAAGAAGCGCGCCTTCGGCAGCTGGATCCTTCCGGTGTTCTCGTTGCTTTCTCGCATGCGCCGCCTGCGGGGCACGCTGTTCGACCCGTTCGGCTACCAGCACGAGCGCCGCGAGGAACGCCGATTGATCAAGGAATACGAGGACTCGGTCGACGCCGTGCTCGAATGTCTCGATGCGGGCAACCTGGAGCGCGCCGCCGAGGCGCTCGACTGGTCGCGGAAGGTACGCGGCTACGGTCCGGTCAAGCGCGACAACATCGCGCGCGCCCGCGCCGAACGCGAACGGCTTCTGCAGGAGTTGCGAGAGCCCGCGCCGCTGCGCGACGCGGCCTAGCGTCGACGTAACCGGGTAAAGGCGCGTGGGCCGATACCGGCCCGCGCGCGGCGCCGCGACGACGAGCGGATCGTTCGGGCGGCGCCGGATCCGCATTCGGTTCCGACGCGAGGGGTGTGCCCGGCTGTTGCCAACCCGCCGCCTTTTTTATCTAATCCGCCCATGTCCCGCCCCGCCCACCACGTCGAAGTCGACGGCAGCCAACGGATCGAAGCCGATATCGACGCCACCTGGCGCGAGTTGAACAATCCCGAGGCCCTGGCCTACAGCATCCGCCAGTGCCGCCGCATGGAGCAACTGGCGGCGGACCGGTTTCGCGCCCACTTCGGGTTCTCGCTGGGTCCGGTCAAGGTGCCGGTCGGCGCCGATCTGCGGGTTGTCGCGGACGATCCGCCGCGTCGCTACCGGCTGCTGTGCCAGCTGTCGATGAAGATGCTGGGCGACGCCGACGGCGAGGCGGCGGTCGATCTCGAAGAGGACTCGGACGGCGTGGTGCTGTGTTATCGCGCACGGGTCGGCGTCAACGGTCGCCTGGCGGGCTACGGCATCGAGTACCTGCACGGCGCGGTGGAACGCAACATCCAGAGTTTCTTTACGCGTTTCGGCGAGTGGATGGCGCGCCAGTGAGCGCGCTCGTGGACAGCTACTACGCAGCGACCTGCCGCGGCGGCTGCGAAACCGACCCGTTCGAGAGCGGGCGGCGCTTCGACGTCGTCGTGGTCGGCGGTGGTCTGACCGGGCTGAACGCGGCGATCGAGTTGGCGAGGCGCGGCATCGGCGCCTGCGTGGTGGAAAGGCACGTGCTCGGATGGGGCGCGTCCGGCCGCAGCGGCGGTCAGATCATCGGCGGCCTTGGCGTGGACATGGACGAACTCGAGCACGCGGTCGGCGCGGATACGGCCCGTGCGCTGTTCGCGGCGTCCCTGGAAAGCATGGCCGATCTACGCCGGCGAATCGACGAACACGGCATCGACTGCGACCTCGTCGACGGCCACCTGGTCGCCGCCCATGACCGGCGCCATGCCGCGGCGCTCGAGCGAGAGGCGGACCTGCTGTCGACGCGCTTCGACTACCCGGTGCAATACCTGGGACGCGGGGACCTCGCCGGGCAGGTCGCAACCGACGTCTACCACGGCGGGCTTCTCGACCCGCGAAGCGGGCACCTGCATCCGCTCAACTACACCCTCGGCGTGGCGCGCATCGCGCGGGCGGCGGGTGTGACGCTGTACGAGAACTGCGCCGTGGAACGCATCGGCGGCGAGGGCCCGTATCGACTCGCCTGTAGCGGCGGCGAGATTCATTGCGACCACGTGCTGTTGTGCGCAAACGCCTACCTCGAGCGCCTGCAGCCGTCGCTGGCCCGCCACGTCATGGCCGTGGGCTCGCACATCGTCGCCACCCGGCCGCTGGGGCGGGAGGCGGCCGAACGTCTGCTGCCGGCGCGCGCCGCGGTGGCGGACACCCGCCGCGTCCTCGATTACTACCGGCTGAGCGCCGATCACCGCCTGTTGTTCGGCGGGCGCGTGGGGTTGTTCGATCCCGGCGTATCGCAGCTCATGGCGGTGATGTCGGGCCGCATCGCCCGCGTGTTTCCGCACCTCGCCGCGGTGGACCTGGAGTACGCCTGGGGCGGTTGCGTCGCGGTCACGCGCAGTCACGCGCCGCATATCGGCCGCCTGCGCGGCGGCATCTACCACGCACACGGCTACAGCGGCCACGGCATGGTGTTGAGCGGCATCGCCGGCAAGGTGCTGGCCGAGGCGGTGTCGGGTTCGGCGCAACGCCTGGCGCTGTTCTCGCGAATTCCCAACCCGCCGATCCCCTTGCCGTTGACGCTGCACCGGCCGGCGATCGCCATCATACTGGCATGGTACCGCCTGCTCGACCGGATTTAGAACGATGACAGCACGCCTGCACGCTTTGCGAGCCATTGCCCGCGGCATTTTCACGGCCACTTTGCTGGGCGGCGGCATCGGCATCGTCGCCACGGCGGCGTCGAGCGCCTTCGTCGCGTTCGTGGTGGCATCGGAGGCGTGGTTGGTGCTGCCGCTGGCGCGCGGCGAGTACGCCGGCGGAAGCTGGTGGTGGCTGGCCGGGTTGCTCGCGCTCGGCGGGCTGCTGGTGGGCCTGATCAGGTGGTGGAACAAGCCCGCCGCCATGCAGGGGCCGGCCAACGCCATCGCCGCCGCCCACGGACTGGAACGCCTGATGCCGGCGGCGCCGGGTTTTCGCACCCAGCTGGCCACACTGGTGTCCATCGGCTCCGGGGCGTCGGTCGGACAATACGGGCCGCTGGCGCATCTCGGGGCGCTCCTGGGCCACGTCAGCGCCAGGCTGATCGGCGCCGATGCAGCGCGGCGCAACATCGGCATTGCCTGCGGTACCGCCGCCGCCATCGCCACCGCGTTCAACGCGCCGATCGCCGGCATCGTCTTCGCCCACGAAGTGATCCTGCGCCACTTTTCCCTGCGCGCCTTCGCCCCGGTGACCGTGGCCGCCAGCATTGGCTTCGTGTTCACCAATTTCATCGCCCCGCACGAACCCATGTTCGAGCTGTCCCGGCCGCTGCTGGTGCATGCGCCAGAGTATTTCCTGTTTGCCGTGGTGGGCATCGGCGGCGGGTTGCTGGCGGTGCTCTACATGCGGGTGCTGTTACTGAGCGAACGGGCGGCGCGGGCCAGTCGCATACCCGAACTGCTGCGCCCGGTGCTGGCGGGCTTTCTCGTCGCGGTGCTCGCTTCCCGCGTGCCGGAGGTGCTCGGCGTCGGTTTCGGCACGTTGCGGTCCGCCCTCGACGGTGCCTACCTGCCGCTCGAGCTCGGCCTGATCCTGGTCGCCAAGCTCGTCGCCACCGCGATGTGCCTCGGCTTCGGATTCGTCGGCGGGGTGTTCAGTCCGTCGCTGTTGATCGGCGTCATGTTCGGCGCATTGTGCGGCACCAGTGTGGACCTGGCCTTCGAAAACGCTCACGGCGACCTGGTGATCTATGCCGCGTGCGGCATGGTGGCCGTTGTCAGCCCGGTCATCGGCGCGCCGCTCACCGCCATCTTGATCATCTTCGAGCTGACGCGAAACTACGATGTCACGACGGCGGCGCTACTCAGCGTGGTGATGTCGAACCTGGTGTCCTACCGCGTTTTCGGCCGTTCGTTCTTCGATCACCAGCTCACGCGCAGCGGGTACGACCTGTCCATGGGTCGGGAGAAGCTGATGCTCTCGGTGCGCAAGGTGAGCGACTTGGTGGATTCGGACGCGCCCGCGGTGCAGGCGTCCGAGCCGGTCTCGGCGGCCCGGCACGGCATGCGGGAGGCCGACGGCACCACCATCGCCGTGGTCGACGACGCGGACCGGCTTGCCGGCATCGTGCGACTCATCGACATCATCGACGCCGGTGCCGACGAACCGCTCGAGGCGTGGTTGGTTCGCGACGTCCTGACGCTTTCGCCGGACACGCCGGTATGGCAGGCCATGGAGCTGGTGAGCCACGGCACGGCGGAACGTTTCTGCGTGGTCGACGCCGATGGCGGGTACCGCGGCATGGTGGCGCGCCGCGACATCGTCGACGCCTATCTCGGCGTCAGCCGGATCGTGCGCGCCGAGCAGCATGATGTGACATGAGGCGCATACGCGGTCCGGGATTGCCCGGCGGCCTGGCGCTGGAGCTCCGCGCCCTGCTGCGCCTCGCCTGGCCCATGGTCCTCGCCCAGCTTCTGCAGGCGGGGCTGGGGTTCATCGACACCGTCATGGTGGGACGCGTGGGCGCGGTCGATCTCGCCGTGGTGGGCGTCGGCTCCAGCCTGTGGATCCTGGTCTACCTCGGTGCGCTGGGCATGCTGCTGTCCATCTCGCCCATTGCCGCGCACCACGTGGGCGCCGGCGCCCACGCCCGGCTGCGGCAGCTGTACCAGCAGGGGCTGTGGTACGCCGTGGCGGTCGCGCTGCTGGCGTTCGTCGTGGTGCGTCACATCGCGGCCGTAGCGCACTGGATGGCGGTGGACCCGCGCGTGCTGCCGCGCCTGGACGAGTACATGGACGCCATCTCCTGGGGACTGCCGGCGGCCTGCCTGGCCATGGTGCCGCGCTTCCTCGCCGAGGGAAGCGGCCACGTCAAGCCGATGATGGTCATCCTCGCGTTGTTGCTGCCGCTCAACGTGCTGGGCAACTACGCGCTGGTGTACGGCCATTTCGGTTTTCCGGCGCTGGGCGCCGTCGGCGCGGCGTGGTCGACCGCGCTCGGGCTCTGGGCGGGCGCCTTCGCCATCCACGGGTGGATCTTCGCGACCGGCAAGTTTCCTGATATTCGTCCCGGCATCGTGTGGGCGCGGCCGGAGGCGGGGCGCGTGCTGGAGTTGCTGCGCCTGGGGTTGCCGATAAGCGTCTCCATGGTCATGGAGACCAGCCTGTTCGTGGTGGTGGCCGTGCTCATGGGCACGCTGGGCGCGGTGCCGCTCGCCGCCCACCAGATTGCCATCAATTACGCGTCACTGATGTTCATGGTACCGGTGGGTCTTTCCCTCGCCATCACCGTGCGGGTGGGGCAGGCACTGGGGGCGGGAGACCGGCATGCCGCGCGTTTTCGCGGACGGGTGGGCATCGCCGTCAGCGGCATCTTCATGGCGGTTTCGGCGCTCGTGATCCTGGTCTTCCCGGATCGAATCACCGCGTTGTACACCCGCGACGCGCCGGTTGCGGAGCTCGCGGTGGTGCTGCTCGGCCTGGCCGCGCTGTTCCAGTTCTTCGACGGGCTCCAGGTGGCCGCGATCGGCGCGCTGCGCGGCTACAGGGACACCACGCTGCCGATGTTGCTGTGCCTGGTGTCCTACTGGCTGTGCGGTCTTCCGCTGTCGTGGGCAGCGACGTTCGTGTTCGAACTCGGTCCGCACGGCCTGTGGTTGGGACTGGTAGCGGGGCTGGTGCTGGCGGCAGCGCTCCTCAACCTGCGCTTCGAGCGCATATCGCGCCCCGTATCGCCGCCGGTATAGGCCGGGCGCGTTCTTCGCGACACCGAAGCGCGGGCGGCGCCGGCAGGGCGACCCGGCGACGGACCCGGTCCTGGTCCGCTTCGAGCGATATCGCGGTCAGAACAGGGTGTAGATGAAAGGCGCGACCGCCGAACCCTGGGCGAACACGATGAGCACGCCCAGCAGCAGCATGACCAGGATGATGGGGGCGAGCCAGAACTTCTTTCGCTCGCGCATGAAGGCCCAAAGGTCTTTGAGGAATTCGGTCATCTGTGCCGGGAATAAAGAGAAGTGCCAGCCGCCTGTTTACTCAATTTTTCCAACCGGCGCAACTCCCCCGTCCGGCACCGGCTGCAGTTCGATCTTCTGGCTGACCAGCAGCAGGGGATCGACTTGCGTGCCACCCAGCAGCACGGTCCAGTCCGGCAGCAGGCGTACGCCGTCGCGGCCTGTCAGCGTGCCCAGCCGGGCGCCCTTGGGTACCCAGTCCTCGAGCGTGACCGACACCGACTCCAGGTTGCGGAACACGCTGGTCAGGCCGGCGCCGTGGTGGATCACCAGCCGCCAGCGGCCTTCGCTCCCGTCGATGGCGACGACTTGCCCGAAGGCGGGGTTGACCACCGCGGCGTTTTCACCGGGTTCGAATCCGAGACCGGGAAAATCCAGCGTGTAGCCGGTGTCGGTAAAGTTGAGCATGCCGAACTGGAAGCGGATGGGGAGGTCGACCGGCAGCACGAAGTCCAGGTCCGGGGGGTCGCTGCCTTCGATCTCGTCCGGCGCCGGTACTTCCGAGAGCGCCCGGCGATGGCGCGCGGCCACCTCGCCGAGGGTCGACCGGTCGGACACGTTGATCGAGTAGACCGGGCGGTTGATCGGTCCCACCCGGAACGTGTGGCTCTGGTGGTGCGATTCGGCGTCGATGGCATTGACGACGTAGTAGCCCGGCGCCAGGTCGCGGGAGACGCCGACGAGGGCGGTCCAGCCGTGCGAATGCCGCAGCACCGGCACTTCATGGGAGCCGAAGAGGACGCGCGGCGCGGGTTCCTCCGGGGTCGCGACGGTGACGCCGGCAATACCCCCGGGCACCGGTTCGAAGTTGTCGAAGGCGCTGGCGGTCGCCGGCTGCAGCAGGGCGCACAGCGTGGCGAGCAGGAGTGAAACCGGCCGTCTCATTCCTCGCTCGCGCCGGTCACGGTGACGTCGAGGCGGCCGTCCGCGAGTTGTGCCTCCAGCGATTGTCCCTCGCGCGCGTCGCCGACACGGGTCACCGTGGTGCGGTGTTCCCGGTCGCGCAGGATCGCGTAACCCCTGGCCAGCGTGTGGCGGGGGCTAAGCGCCTCGATCTGTCGCGCCAGGGCGTCGGCGCGCCGTTTCTCGGCCTCGAGGGTCGACAGGCACAACGTCTCCAGCCGAATGCGGTGCTGTTCGAGCGCGGCGGATTTCGTCGACAGCGCGCGCGCCGGCGACTGGGCGGAAAGCCGCGCGCCGAGCACGCCGACATCGCGGGCCGCGCCGGCGACGCGGCGCTCGACCTCGCCGACCAGCCGATGACGCGCGTGATCCACCCGCGTTAACTGGTGCCGCACGCGCTCCAGCGGATGCCGAATCCGCGCGGCTAGCCGGTCGACGCCCTGGGCGAAGCGGTAGACGCGGTTTTCCATGGCCCGCGCCAGCCGCTCCTCGAGAGCCGCGGCGACGTCGGCCAGCCGTGCCCCGACGGCGCCGATACGCTGGGCGGCGGCCGTGGGCGTGGCGGCGCGCTCGTCGGCGACGAAGTCCACGATGGTGGTGTCCGTCTCGTGACCCACGCCGCTGACGATCGGGATCGGGCAGGCAGACACGGCGCGCGCCACGCGCTCGTCGTTGAAGGCCATCAGGTCCTCGAGGGAACCGCCGCCGCGGGCGAGAATGAGGACGTCGCACTCGCCCCGCTCGCCCGCGCGCCGAAGCGCTTCGACGATGGACGTCGGCGCGGTGTCGCCCTGCACCGTGGCCGGGTAGACCACCACCGGCAGCCAAGGCGCCGAGCGGCGCAGCGTGATCAGGATGTCGCGCAGGGCGGCGCCGGTGGAGGAACTGACCACGCCGACCGCGCGCGGCAGGCCGGGCAGGGCGCGCTTGCGCGCCGCGTCGAACAGGCCCTCGGCGTCGAGCCGGCGCTTGAGTTCCTCGACCGCGCGGCGCAGCGCACCTTCGCCGGCGTCCTCCATGTACTCGACGATGAGCTGGAAGTCGCCTCGCGCCTCGTAGATCGACACGCGCGCGCGAACCAACACCTTCAGGCCGTTGCGTGGGCCCACCGCGCAACGCATCTTGCGTTGGCGAAACAGAGCGCAGCGTATCTGTGCCTTGTCGTCCGCCAGCGAGAAGTAGCTGTGGCCGGAGGCGGGCGAGGACAGGTTGGTGATCTCGCCCTCGATCCAAAGATCCGGGTAGCTGGATTCCAGCAACCGGCGTACCTCGCCGGTGAAGGCGGATACGCTGTAGACATTGCGCGGCGTGCCGAAGCCGGTGTCGCTCATCGGTTTCGTTCCGGTCCAAGCGTGACGCGCCGAACGGCGCGACTCGCGCATTGCATGATCGGTTGGTGGCGAAGCAACGGCTGTGCGGGTATCGGGGTTCTCGCCACGGTCGCGGCGCGGGGTTTCATGCCTCGGCGACGGTTTACCGTCATCGGGTGCACGAGTATAATTCGTCGATGGTAAAGATAGAAGAAGCCCTCACTTTCGACGACGTCCTGCTCGTCCCCGCGTACTCCACGACACTGCCCCGAGAAACCGCGCTCGCCGCGCCGCTCACGCGTCGTATCCGGATCAACATTCCGCTGCTTTCCGCGGCGATGGATACGGTCACCGAATCGCGCGCGGCCATCTGCATGGCCCAGGAAGGCGGTATCGGCGTGATCCATCGCAACCTCTCGCCGCAAGCGCAGGCGGCCGAGGTGGCCCGGGTCAAGAAGTTCGAGAGCGGCGTGATCAAGGACCCCATCACCGTCACCGGCTCGACCACCGTGCGCGAGGTGCTCGACCTGACCCGCAGCAAGCAGATTTCCGGCGTGCCGGTCATCGACGACGACAAGCTCGTGGGCATCGTCACCAGCCGCGACCTGCGTTTCGAGCTCAAGCTCGACGCGCCCATCAGCACCATCATGACGCCGAAGGAGCGCCTCGTGACGGTCTCCGAGGGCGCGGGCAAGGACGAGGTGCTCGGCCTGCTGCACAAGCACCGCATCGAGAAGGTCCTGGTGGTGGACGACGACTTCAACCTCAAGGGTCTGATCACCGTCAAGGACATCCAGAAGTCCACCGAGCACCCCTATGCCTGCCGCGACGACAACGGCCGCCTGCTGGTGGCCGCCGCCGTGGGCGTGGGCGCCGATTCCGTCGAGCGCGTCGAGCGGCTGGTGGAGGCGGGCGTGGACGCCATCGTGGTGGACACCGCCCACGGCCATTCGAGCGGCGTGGTCAACAAGGTGGCCGAGATCAAGAAGATGCACGCGGGGATACAGGTGATCGGCGGCAACATCGCCACCGGCGACGCGGCCCGCGCGCTCATCGATGCCGGCGCCGACGCCGTCAAGGTGGGCATCGGCCCGGGCTCCATCTGCACCACGCGCATCGTCGCCGGCGTCGGCGTTCCCCAGGTCTCGGCCATCATGGCCGTCGCCGAGGCGTTGAAGGACACCGACGTCCCGCTCATCGCCGACGGCGGCGTGCGCTACTCCGGCGACCTCGCCAAGGCCATCGCCGCCGGCGCCCACAGCGTCATGATGGGCAGCCTGTTCGCCGGCACCGACGAGTCTCCGGGCGACATCGAGCTGTTCCAGGGCCGCTCCTACAAGTCCTATCGCGGCATGGGCTCGCTCGGCGCCATGAGCCAGGGCTCCAAGGACCGCTACTTCCAGGACGGCGTGAGCGATCCCGAGAAGCTCGTGCCCGAGGGCATCGAGGGCCGCGTGCCCTACAAGGGGCCGCTGGTGAAGATCATCCACCAGCTTATGGGCGGCCTGCGCGCGGCCATGGGCTATACCGGCTGCGCCAGCCTCGACGACATGCGCGGCAAGTGCCGCTTCGTGCGCATCACCGCCGCCGGCATGCGCGAGAGCCACGTGCACGACGTGACCATTACCAAGGAAGCGCCCAACTACCAGGGCGAGCGTTGACGCGGCGCCGGACTCGCGGGACGGCGCCCACCCACTGAACGAGACGAGAGTACGTCCACCGGTGACACGACCCGACCTGCAAAGCGCCGCGGGGCTCGATCCCCACCAGGACCGCATCCTGATCCTGGACTTCGGCTCCCAGTACACCCAGCTCATCGCCCGCGCCGTGCGCGGCCTGGGCGTTTACTGCGAGATCTACGCCTGCGACGTCGACGGCGAATACATCCGCAGTTTCTCGCCCAGCGGCATCATCCTCTCCGGCGGTCCCGAGTCCGCCCACCTCGAGCAGACCCTGCGCCCCGACCCCATCGTCTACGAGATGGGCGTGCCGGTGCTCGGCATCTGCTACGGCATGCAGATCATGGCCGCCGACCTCGGCGGCACCGTCGATACCGCCGCCGAGCAGGAATACGGCTATGCCGAGGTGTCGGTGCAGCACGGCCAGCACCTGCTGAACGACATCGCCGACCGCCACGACGCCGGCGGCCAGGGCCTGCTGGACGTGTGGATGAGTCACGGCGACCGCGTCACCGCGCTGCCGCCCGGCTTCGAGGCGGTGGGTTCCACCCACAACGCGCCCCTGGCCGCCATCGCCGACACTCACCGCGGCTTCTACGGCCTGCAGTTCCACCCTGAAGTGACGCACACGCGGCTCGGCCGCGACATTCTCTCGCGCTTCGTGCACGAACTGTGCGTATGCGGCTCGGACTGGGTGCCGGGCAACATCATAGACGACCAGATCCAGCGCGTGCGCCAGCAGGTGGGCAACGAGCACGTGGTGCTCGGCCTGTCCGGCGGCGTCGACTCCTCGGTGGTGGCCGCGCTGCTGCATCGTGCCATCGGCGACCAGCTCACCTGCATCTTCGTCGACAACGGCCTGCTGCGCGCCGACGAGGGCGACCAGGTCATGGCCACCTTCGCCGAGCACCTCGGCGTGAACGTCATCCGCGTCGACGCCGAGGACCGCTTCCTCGAGGCGCTGGAAGGCGAGGCCGATCCCGAGCGCAAGCGAAAGATCATCGGCCGCGTGTTCGTGGAGGTGTTCCAGGAGGAGGCCGAGAAGCTGAAAGACGCCAGGTGGCTGGCCCAGGGCACCATCTACCCCGACGTCATCGAGTCCGCCGGCGCCAAGACCGGCAAGGCCAAGGTCATCAAGTCCCACCACAACGTCGGCGGTCTGCCGGACACCCTGAATCTCAAGCTGCTCGAACCGCTGACCGAGCTGTTCAAGGACGAAGTGCGCCGCATCGGCGCCGAACTCGGCCTGCCCAAGGTTATCCTCGGCCGCCACCCGTTCCCGGGCCCCGGCCTCGGCGTTCGTATCCTCGGCGAGGTGAAAAAGGAATACGCCGACATCCTACGCAAGGCCGACGCCATCTATCTCGACGAGTTGCACAAGCACGAGCTCTACGACAGCATCAGCCAGGCTTTCGCCGTGTTCCTGCCGGTGAAGTCGGTGGGCGTGGTGGGTGACAACCGCGCCTACGAGTACGTTATCTCCCTGCGCGCAGTGGAGACCGTGGATTTCATGACCGCTAACGTCAAGCACATCCCCTACGAGATCCTCGAGAAGATCTCCAGCCGCATCATCAACGAGGTGCGGGGCGTGAGCCGGGTGGTGTACGACATCTCGAGCAAGCCGCCGGCGACGATTGAGTGGGAATGATTCCACGTCTGGCACTGGCAGGCACCTGCAGGCATCAAACAACACATAACTCATTGTATTAACTGATATATTACAATCTTTGTCTGGCACCTGCTGGCACTGGCAGGCACCGCCAAGCAAACTTTTTCAATGGTATAAATCGTGGTATTGTCGCCCTCAAGATCAGGGATTCGACAAAATACCATGCCATGTTGTTCAGCACATTCATGGTATTAAAAATCGACAAGTCACTGATATAGAACGAGAAACATAAGAAAAACACGCCATGAAAGATCATGGTATTTTTTCCCCTAGGGGAGGACTTGTGATGCTGACAGATACCAAGCTGCGAAATTTGAAACCGCAGGACAAACTCTACAAAGTGAACGACCGCGATGGGCTCTATGTGGCGGTGACACCAGCGGGCGGTATCTCCTTCAGATACAACTACGCGATTAACGGTCGACAGGAGACGCTGACGATAGGCCGGTATGGTGTTCGTGGCGTTACGCTTGCAGAAGCGCGAGAACGACTCAGCGAAGCAAAGAAGATGATCGCGGCCGGGAAATCACCAGCCAGGGAAAAGGCACGCGACAAGAAGCGCGTGAAGAATGCTGTGACGTTCGGTGCATGGGCCGAAAAATGGCTGCGTGGCTATCAGATGGCTGAGTCAACGCGCGACATGCGCAAATCGGTATACACCCGCGAATTGAAAAAGCGTTTCGGAAGTCAAAAGCTGACCGAAATCACGCATGAGGATCTGCGCGCATTGACCGATGCCATTGTCGAAAGGGGAGCACCAGCAACGGCGGTGCATGCCCGAGAAGTGGTGTTGCAGGTCTATCGTTGGGCCATCGAGCGCGGACAGAATGTGGAGAATCCGGCGGAAATGGTGCGACCGACCACCATCGCCAGATTCGAGCCGCGCGACCGTGCGCTGACACCGGCAGAGATTGGCCTGATGTATCGGTATATGGACCGGGTAGGAACATCACCGCAATATCGGGCTGCCATCAAGCTGCTGCTACTGACTATGGTGAGGAAATCTGAGCTGTCGAATGCGACGTGGTCAGAGATCAATTTCAGCGAGGCGCTTTGGACGATTCCGAAAGAACGGATGAAACGAAGAACTCCGCACCTGGTGTTCCTGTCTCGTCAGGCGCTCGACATCTTCATCGCGTTGAAAACCTTTGCTGGTGGATCCGACTACGTGCTTCCGTCTCGGTATGATTCTGACTTGCCTATGAGCGCTGCAACGTTGAATCGTGTTCTATCGTCGACGTATAAGGCTGCGCAGAAAGATGGTGAGCAGCTTGGAAAATTTGGTCCGCATGATCTACGCCGAACTGCTAGTACGCTACTGCATGAGGCAGGTTACAACACTGACTGGATCGAGAAGTGCCTTGCTCATGAGCAGAGGGGAGTGAGGGCTATCTATAACAAGGCCGAGTACCGTGAGCAGCGTACGGCGATGTTACAAGACTGGGCTGATATGATCGACGAGTGGACGACTAAGCAACGACAGTAATGCCGGGGCGTTCAGCCTGCTCTCCAGATTGTTTCCTCGTCTCGATCCACTCCTCAACCTCCGCCAGGTCCCAGGCGACGTTACGGCTGGTCAGCGCGATCCGACGCGGGAATTCACCGCGCTTCTCCATATTGAAGATGGCGCGATCCGACAGCGGGATCATCGCCAGTAGAGTCTTTCGGTTGATCAGGGTCTTACCCGGTAGGGTCTGGTCTCCGTTGCTCATTGGCTCAACCCATTAATTGGCAGCCACGTGCTATTTCGGGTGATGATAATGTCCATGCCAAAACTTTAGCACGGTGCCAATTTAATGGGCAAAGAGAAAATGTTTAGCAGGCGGATAAATAAGCTAACCGAGACGAGCTGAGGAGGGGCTCTATCCGGATTACGCTGTTGTTTCCTGGCAGCGATGATCTATCAGACAAACAAATTTCCCCATGCAGGTTTTTCAGGAAATTATTCTTAAACCATCTCTCCCTTAAACACCACGACCCCACAGATCCGGGCATTCTGGTTGACCTCGATGATCCGGTTTGGCCACTCCGGATTCAGCGCCTTAAGGTACTGACGGCCTTCCTCGACGATAAGTTGTTTGAAGGTGGCCTCAGCGGTGTCTTCAATCATCACGACCACATATTTTCCATGGATCGCGTCGGCATGAGGATCCACGAAGATCAAATCGCCATCATGAAACTTGGGTTCCATGCTGACGCCGCGTACGCGCAGGACATAGGAATCGTTGCTGCAACTAACGGGACACGGTAGCAACTCCTGACCGTATTGCGGCTGGTAACCTTCGGCGATTTCCATCCATTCGCCAGCCTGCACCCAGGAGATCACCGGGCACAGGCTGCGGATATCCGGTCCGAGGTGCGCATTGACCTCCGTGCCGGCGATGTGTGACTCTTCCCATTCGTCCCTATGCGGTGTGTCCATCCACCCCTCCTGTTTGTCCATTCCGCGTTCCAGCTTTTCCGCCAGATCGTCA
>JAUIEZ010000001.1 GCA_030429665.1 Gammaproteobacteria bacterium
TCCTGAATCCCGACGGATCCGTCGGGATTCAGGACCGCACCGTGTATGTCGATGTTTCGATCTGTCGCCGGAGAATGCTGAAGGTGCGCCGGTCGCGGGAAATGCTCGGAGTAACTGACGGGCCACCGGGCCAGAATCGTTCCGTCACGGCGAATCACTCGCAGCTCGTTACCGCCGTCGAAGAACCCCGACATGAAAACGACGTCGCGGCCGGCGGGCTTGTTGTTGATCGTTACACCGCTACCCTCTTTCCGCGAAGGTTGCAGGAAATGTACCGGCGCCCCACCCGGAATGATGTTCTCACGTTCGCGAAACACGAGCACGAAAGTGTCGATCAAGTCGTCAACTACCTCGTACGCGGAGTTCCTGGTCACGCCCGAATACATCCCCGCGCCGAAGGCGACGCACAAAACGATGACCGCGCCCGACAGGGCCGACAGAAATTTACCTGGATTGATGCGCAACAGCCCTGCCTCGCTTGTGTTATTCCGTTCCTGGGCTACGAGAATCGTTTCGATGGACAACGAACCGGGGCAAAAATATCACACGTGATGGGCGCGAAACAGCACCGGCTACGCACGCGCAGCGATCGCTTCCGTCGGCCGTCGCGAGCCGGGTTTCGACCGGCCGGCGGCACTTGCACAAGCCTCGGGGCGGCGCGGTGATTCGCGGCGACCGCCCCCCTGCCGAGACTTGACATGCACGATGTCCGGCGGGATACCATGCCGGTCGATACCGACAACCGACTTGCACTCCACCGGTCCGGACGCGTCCGTCTTGCGCGACGCGGCGAGGCGTCCTCGCGCGCAGGACCGCGAACGGGAAAGTCGAAACCAGGACGCGAAGCATTGAGAAAAACCGGTTCCAAGTTTTCGGGTCATGGACTATCCGCCTGGTTGATTGACGTCCTCGTCGCGCTCGCGGTGACGGCGACGTTCACCGTGTCGACGGGGACGATTGACGGTATCCACGGATATTCCCAATCCATCGCCTACCGCCTCCAGTCCGAGGCGTTGCTCCGCGGCGACCTGGCGGTAGCCGACAACCCGGCGGAACTTCGTTGGGACTGGGTCTGGAGTGACTCCGGGGTACACCAACCGTGGGGGCTGGGCGTACCGATCCTGCGCCTGCCTTTCGAGGCCGCGGCCCGGCTTCTGGGCCGCGAGGGTTTCCCGGACCGGCTGGTTTTCATGTTCTACCTTTTTGTCGCGGTACTCCTGTTTCTCAGGGTGCTTGTCCCAACCGCGCGCGACGGCCCGCGCGGCGCGCCTGACACCGGCGGAAGAGCGTTCGCCGCCTTGCTGGGATTTCTCTCCCCGTTGCTCATCGTCCTCCTGTCCACGCGCTTCGACGTCTACGAGGAGGCGATCAGCTACCTGATTTTCGCCAGCATCGTCCTGGCGGCACTGTTGTACCGGTTGGCCCGAGACCCCTCGTTGCCGTGGTTCCTGCTTGCGTGTCTGGTCGCCGGCATGCTGGTTGCGATTCGACCGACGGGCGTGTTTTATGCGATTCCATCGGCATTCATCCTGCTCTACCTGGCATTGCGTCATCGCTTCGACACCGGCTGGATCCTGGTCGGGTTCGTGGCGTTCGCCAGTATGCCGATATTCGTGGCCGTGACGAACATGTTCCGCTTCGGTTCGCCGTTCCGTTTCGGCCCACTGGAGGCATTGACGCTCGCGCACGAATTGGCGTACGCAATGAATTTCTCCTATCCTTACCTCGGCGAAAGTCTCGCGAGCGCGGCGCGGGAGCTTCTCGGCATGCTGTTCGAACTCGAGCACCGGCTGCCGGAAACCCTCGAAGGTGTTGTGCCCCACATGTACCGGCCGGACTTGCATGATTGGCAGTCGGCCGTCATTCGTTATCGCGAGTACTACACGCCCACGTATCCGTTCTGGGTAGCGTTCCTGGTGGCGCCCGCCTGGTTGATTCCATTGGCTTGTATCGTTCGGCGCCGTACTGGCGTACAGGGACGAAAGCGATGGCTGGGTCCCGTGGCCGTCGTATCGCTTTGGTCGCTGTGCGCGACGTCGTTGCTTTTCGCCTTCTACTTGTGGACGCCGGTGATCAGCACGCGCTACATGCTGGATTTCCTTCCGGCCTTTTCCGCGGCAAGTTGCATCACCCTGTTGATAACCGCGAAGGTCGCGACCCGCTTCATCGGGCGCACTGGATTGCGTGCCACGATAGCGCGCCACGCCGCGATGACCGTTCTGATCGCGGGCGCGGTGTTCTGGACCTATGCCACTGCCCGCGAAGGGATCGCTTCCAGGCCTCGCGGCTACGACTACGTTCAGGCGGTCGATCTCGACAGCGTAACGGCGTCGCTTCGGCAACGATCGCCGGCGGGCCCCCTGCCGCGCGTGTACCGTTGCGGACAGGTATCCGGCAACTATGGTATTCCCATGAATCTCGGGGGATGGAACGCAGAGCGCGGCCAGCCGGAGAACCGGGCCTGCATCGTCGGTCAGGCGACGATACTGTTCTTCGGCGTATTCGACTGTCTGAACCTGCTGGTCGAGGACTTCCCGGTTCGTCGCGGCGCGGATGTCGAGCGCTTCTCTCCGGGCGCGACCCGGGTGACGACGGACGCGGGGCCGCTCCGGCAGGTGGCCATCGAGCGACTCGACGGAAACCGGTACCGCCTGCGTTTCTGTCGCAGCGGACCTACGCTGCGCCAGCGCCCGTGGAACGACGTGATGATCGGCTGGGTCGAACCTGAACGACTGACGCTCGGCCGGGCGCCGGTCAGGCTGCTGGCCGCCGGCGTAGAGCGCCTGACGCCGGCCCGCTCCCCCGATACCTCGAACCGACAGTGAGCCGCCCGCAACGATTCGAACCAGGAGCCGTGGCGACGGCAGTATCGACCGCGCACCGGCACGGCGTACGCGAATTCTCGTCGCCGACCGGCATACACGTGGTAACCGCGACCACGAATCTGGAACCATTCTCGAGACCGGCGCGGATTTCGGTCGCATCGATTGCTCCCTGACGACGTTTACAATGTCGGGACGACATGCGCGGCAAAACGCGGTGTAATGAACGCATCCGAATCGAACCGGAGGATCTACCGATGACCAGCCACCCGCCCTATCGCGCAGACGAAGTCGGCAGTCTGTTGAGGCCAGCCGCGATCAAGAAAGCCCGCGTCGCTCATACCGAAGGAAGGCTCGACAATGCCGGGCTCAGACAGGTCGAGGACGATTGCATTCGCGAGGTCGTTGCGAAGCAGGAGGCCGTCGGCCTGAAGGCGGTGACCGATGGCGAATATCGTCGCGCCTGGTGGCATTTCGACTTTCTCAGCGGTCTTGAAGGTGTGCGCCTCGTCACCGGCAAGAAGAGCATCCAGTTCAAGGGCGTCACGACCAAAGCGGAAAGTATCGAGGTCAACGGCAAGGTCGACTTCGGTGAACATCCGATGGTCGACCATTTTCGGTTCCTGGCGAGCGCTACCTCGGTAACGCCGAAGTTCACCATTCCGTCGCCGACCGTGCTGCATTTTCGCGGCGGGCGCGACTCCATCAGCACGGACGTCTATCCCGGGATGGATGAATTTTTCGCCGACACGGCGGAAGCCTACCGCAAGGCGGTGCACGCCTTCTACGACGCCGGCTGCCGCTACCTGCAATTCGACGACACGGTGTGGGCTTACCTGTGCTCGGAATCCGAATGCCAGGCGGTACGGGATCGGGGCGAGGACCCGGAATCCCTCAAGCGCGACTACGCGGAGATGATAAAACACGCGCTGTCCAGCAAGCCCGACGACATGACCGTCACCACGCACCTTTGCCGGGGTAATTTCCGCTCCAGCTGGATCTCCGAGGGCGGATACGAACCCGTCGCCGAGATCCTGCTCGGCGGGTTACCTTACGATGGATATTTCCTGGAGTACGACAGCGACCGCGCCGGCGGTTTCGAGCCGCTGCGATTCCTGCCGAAAGGAGACAAACGGGTCGTGCTGGGGTTGGTGACCTCGAAGTTCGGCGAACTGGAAAACCGCGCCGACGTCCTGGCCCGAATCGAGGAGGCCGGCAAGTTCGCGCCCCTGGAGCAGTTCTGCGTCAGCCCCCAATGCGGTTTCGCGTCAACCGAGGAAGGCAACCTGCTTTCCGAAGACGAACAATGGCGCAAGCTTGGCTTCGTCGTCGAGTTGGCAAAGGAGGTTTGGGGCGAGTTGTAAGAAGAACGCCAGTTCGGTGGATCCCTTGATGAGATAATCCTGCGCGCCCAGCAATACCGCGTTTCGTCCGATTGCCTTGTCCGTCAGCCGGGCAAGCGCGACGACGGACGTGTCGGTATCGAAATTGCGAAACTTCTCCAGCGTCGCGAGCCCCTTGCGTTCGGGCAGTCCCAGTTCCAGAACGACGGCATCGAACCCCGGCGCGTCCGCATCCATTGACCGACAACCGATCCCGTATCCGGTAACCGTGAACACGAACCTCAAGGCGGCCGCCATCATGTTCGGCGCCATGATCATGCTGACTCTCAATGACGCCATCGTTAAACACATCGGACAGTCCCTAGCGGTGGGACAGGTCCTGTTGCTGCGCGGCCTGATGGTCATGGTGGTGTTCGCCGTCGCCATCAAGGTTGCCGGCCTTCCGCTAGTGTCGCGCCAACTGGCGGAACGCTGGACGTTGTTGCGCGGCGCGTTCGAGGTATCGGCGACGGCCTGTTATCTCTCCGCCCTGGTACTGCTGCCGCTGGCGGTGGCATCGGCGCTGATATTCGTGTCGCCGATTTTCATCACCCTCGCGGCTGCCTGTCTTCCCGGCGAAAAGGTCGGTTGGAGTCGCTGGCTGGCGGTCTTCGTCGGTTTTTTCGGCTCACTACTGATCACGCGGCCGTGGGGGGTCGATTTCGACGCCTTCATGCTGCTGCCGATCGCCGCGGCCGCGCTGATCGCTGGCCGGGATATCGTCACTCGCCGTATCAGCCAGCATCAGTCTTCGCTATACGTGGCCTTCATTACCGCTGCGATGGTCACCGCCGGCGGCGCCGTCATGTGCCTTTTCACGTGGCGCACGGTGACGCCCGAGAGCCTGTGCTGGATCGCGCTGTGCGCGGTCCTGCTCAGCGGCGCCTACTTTTCACTGATTACCGCGTTTCGCACCGGGGAACTTTCGTTCATCGCGCCACTGAAGTACGTGAGCATCGTCATCGCCATCGCGCTTGGCGCGTGGATCTGGAACGAGCGCCTGGCGGCGCTGCAACTGGCCGGTGTCGTGCTCGTCATCGTTGCCGGAATCACGATCCTGTACCGTGAACGCAGCCGGGCCCGCTAACGTCGCTCCATTGCCGACCGGACCTCGCCGGACACGAGCTTGCCCTGCCGCGTCGACGCGACGTCGTTGCCCGGGTCCTAACCCCGGCTGACCAGTACCGGTCCGGTCAATTCGCGGAGGGACAGTCGCTGCCGGCCCTGCTCGTCGAAGTTCGATGGCGCCAACCACTGCTCGAAAGCGGCTTTCAACGCCGGCCACTCACTATCGATGCACGCATACCAGGCCGTGTCGCGGTTTCGTCCCTTCACCACCGCGGCCTGCCGGAATACGCCTTCGTAGGAGAATCCGAGGCGCATCGCCGCCTCGCGCGATGCGCGGTTCAAGGCATTGCATTTCCACTCGTAGCGCCGGTAACCGAGCTCGAACACGCGGCGCATCATCAGGTACATGGCCTCCGTCGCCGCAGGGGTACGCTTCAGCGAGGGTGCGAAGTGGATATGTCCGACCTCGATACTGCCGGCCGCGGGCGCAATGCGCAGGAAGCTGGCCATGCCCACGGCGCGGCCGCCGGCCTTGTCGATCACGGCATGGAACAGTGGATCGTCGCCGGTGCAGGCACTGTGCATCCACGCGACGAAGGCGGCGGGTTCGTCGAACGGACCGTAGGGCAGGTACGACCAGTCGGTATCGCCGCCCTCCCGGGTAAAGGCATCGAACAGCTCGCCGGCGTGACGGTCGACATCCAGCGCCACCACGTCGCAGAAACGCCCGCTCATGGGCTGCCGCGCCGGCTTCCCGGGAACCTTCCAGCCTTGCACCTCGATGCCGACAACGCGCCCGTACGCGTCAATGTCGGTGGTCGTCGTCGATTCGTTCATGTATCGGGTCCGGTGGATTGCGATCGCCGCGAATCTATCCCGCCGAGCGAGGGCCGGCAAGTCCAGACGGCAGTTGGCGATGCAGCCGGCGCCGGGGGCTCAGTGCCGGACCCGGTCTCCGCTGTCCGGATCGAACAGGTAACAACGCTCGGGGTGCACGCCAACCTCGATACGCGTCGCCTCCAGCTGGTAATGACCATCGAGCCGCACCACCGCGTCCTCGTCGTGGCCGTCGAGATGACCGTGTGCGAGCGTGTCGGCTCCCAGCGGCTCGGTCAACTGGACCTCGAAGAGACCGTGGACTTCCTGGTCGAGGTAAAAATGCTCGGGGCGAACACCCACGTCGACCGACGCCCCCCGGTAGCTTCCGGGCACCTCGATGAGCGTGTCGCCCAACCGCGCGGCGCCGTTCTCGACCGGGCAGCGAAAGAAATTCATCGACGGCGAACCGATGAAACCGGCCACGAAACGGGTCGCGGGATCTCGGTATATATCCATCGGCGTGCCGATCTGCTCGGCCACGCCTGCATTCATCACCACCAGGCGGTCCGCCATGGTCATCGCCTCCACCTGGTCGTGGGTGACGTACAGGCTGGTCGTGGCCAGGCGCCGCTGAAGATTCTTGATCTCCAGGCGCATCTGCACGCGCAGCTTTGCGTCCAGGTTGGACAACGGCTCGTCGAACAGGAACACGGCGGGCTCGCGCACGATCGCCCTGCCCATGGCAACGCGCTGGCGCTGCCCGCCGGATAGTTGTCGCGGCTTGCGATCCAGCATTTCCTCCAGGTGCAGCATTGCCGCCACGCGGTCGACGCGCTCGCGAATCTCGGCCTTCGACTGGTTGCGGAGCTTGAGTCCGTAGGCCATGTTGTCGAACACGTTCATGTGCGGATACAGCGCGTAGTTCTGGAACACCATCGCGATGTCCCGGTCCTTCGGCTCGAGGTCGTTTACGCGCCGATCCCCAATGTGCACGTCGCCCGAGGATATTGCCTCGAGTCCGGCAACCATGCGCAACAGCGTCGACTTGCCGCAACCGGAGGGACCGACGATGACGATGAACTCGCCATCCGCGATGTCCACGTCGATGCCGAACAGCACCTGGGTATCGCCGTAGCGCTTGTCCACGTTTCGTATGGTCACGCTGGCCATGACTATTTCTCCGTTTCGGTCAATCCGCGCACGAACAACTTCTGCATGGTAACCACCACGATCACGGGCGGCAGCATCGCCAGCAGCGTGGTCATCATGATCAGATGCCACTCGGGCGATTCCTCGGCCGCCTCCAGCATCTGCTTGATGCCCATGACGATGGTGTACATGTCCTTGTCGGTGGTCACCAGCAGCGGCCACAGGTACTGGTTCCACCCGTAGATGAACAGGATCACGAACAATGCCGCGATATTGGTGCGGGACAACGGCACGAGGATGTCCTTAAAAAATCGCATCGGGCCGGCGCCGTCAATACGCGCGGCCTCGAGCATCTCGTCGGGCACGGTCAGGAACACCTGGCGAAACATGAAGGTGGCGGTGGCCGATGCGATCAGCGGAATCGAAAGCCCGAAGTAGTTGTTGAGCATGCCGAAGTCGGCGACCACCTCGAAAGTGGGCAATATACGCACTTCGACCGGTAGCATGAGGGTGATGAAGATCATCCAGAAAAACCCCATGCGGAACGGAAACCGGAAGTACACGATGGCGAATGCCGACAACAGCGAGATGGCGATCTTGCCGACGGCGATCATCAGCGCCATCACCATGGAGTTGAACAGCATGATGCCGATGGACTGTTCCTTGGCATTGCCGACGCCCTCGGTGAACGCCGCCTTGAGATTGACCCAGAACTGGTCGCCGGGAACCAGCGGCATCGGCACCTGGTTCACGCGCAACTCGGTGTGGCTGGCGGCAACGAAGGTAACCCATATCGGAAACGCCACAAGGGCGATGCCGAGTAAGATGACAAGATGCGAGACGAACGTCGCGATCGGGCGGTTTTCGACCATCAGTACTCTACCCGGCGCTCGATGTAGCGAAACTGGATCACCGTCAGCGCGATAACGATGAACATGAGGATCACGGACTGGGCCGCCGAACCGCCGAGGTCGAGCCCGATGAAGCCGTCATTGTAGACCTTGAACACCAGGATCTCGGTGGCATTGCCCGGACCGCCCTTGGTGATCGCGTGGATGATGCCGAAAGTTTCGAAAAACGCGTAGACCACGTTGATCACCAGCAGGAAAAACGTTGTCGGCGAGATGAGCGGAAAGGTGATGGTCCAGAACCGGCGCGCGGGGCCGGCGCCGTCTATGGCGGCGGCCTCGTACATCGACTTGGGGATCGCCTGCATGCCGGCGAGAAAGAACAAGAAGTTGTAGCTGACCTGTTTCCAGGCCGCGGCGATGATCACCAGCAACATGGCCTGCCCGCCGTTCAGACGGTGGTTCCACTCGTAGCCGAAGCCGTCCAGCATGTAGGCGATGATGCCGAGCGTGGGATCGAACATGAACATCCACAACGCGCCAGCGACGATCGGGGCGACGGCGTACGGCCAGATCAGCAGCGTCCTGTACGTCGTCGCGAAACGCACGACGCGGTCGGCCATGGCGGCGAGCGCCAGCGCCGACACCATGGACAGCGCGGCGACGCTGAAGGAGAAGAAGATGGTGCGGCCGAAGGTGTCGAGATATCGCGAATCCTTGAACAGGGCGACGAAGTTGTCCAGCCAGACGAACTTCGTCGACAACCCGAACGGGTCCTGCACCAGCACCGACTGGAACAACGCCTGGCCGGCCGGCCAGATGAAGAACACGATGGTGACAAATATCTGCGGCGCCACCAGAAGGTATGGCAGCACCGAGGGCTTGAAGTGGACGCGCTTGAGCACGGCCTTCTGTTCGGCTGGATTCCGGCAGTCAGGACCCGCGATTCACCGGCGCGCGCGACGATGCCCGCGCCGGTGAAATCGTCGTGCCCGTGCTAGTTGGCGGACTCGAACTTGCGCAGCAAGTCGTTGCCGCGCGCGACCGCCTCGTCCATGCCCTCTTGCGCGGACTTGGTGCCGTTCCAGATCGCTTCCATTTCCTCGTTGATCACGTCGCGCACCTGTACGAAGTTGCCGAACCGAACGCCGCGGGAATTGGGCGTGGGCGCATTGAGACTGAGCTGCTTGATGGCGGTGTCGGTACCGGGATTGGCCTCGTAGAAGCCCTGTTCCCTGGACAGCTCGTAGGCCGCGTTGGTGATGGGCACGTAACCGGTCTCCTGGTGCCACCAGGCCTGGACCTCGGGCGACGACAGGTAGGTCATGAACCGGGCCACGCCCTTGTACGCATCGTCGTCGTGGCCCCGCAACACCCACAGCGTGGCGCCGCCGATAATCGAGTTCTGCGGTGAATCGATCACGTCGGGATAGTAAGGCAGCATGGTCTGGCCGAACTTGAACTGCGCCTGGTCCTTGATTCCCCCGTAGTAGGCGGAAGAATTCAGCCACATGGCGCACTCGGCGTTGGTGAACATGGGCAGGCTATCGCCACGGCGCCCGCCATACTGGAACAGGCCCTGCTTGCCCCACTCGGCGATGTTGTCGAGGTGTCTTACGACGTGCTCGTTGTTGAAGGTGAACTCGGTATCGAATCCGGCAAAGCCGTTCTCCTTCGTGCCCATGGGGATATCGTGCCAGGCGCTGAAGTTCTCGACCTGGACCCAGGACTGCCACCCGAAGGAAAAGCCGCACTTGTAACCGGCGTCGACGATCTTCCGGGACGCCTCGGCCACTTCGGGCCAGGTCGTCGGCACGCCGACACCGGCCTTGTCGAGGGCGTCCTGGTTGTACCACATTACCGGGGTGGAGCTGTTGAACGGCATGGACAGCAGCTTGCCCTCGGGCGTCTGGTAGTAGCTGATCACCGCGGGCAGGTAGTCGGACTTGTCGAACGGCTCTTGCGCGTCGTTCATCAGGTCCTCGATGGGATACACGGCGCCCTCCGCCGCCATCATGGTCGCCGTGCCGACCTCGAACACCTGGACGATATGCGGCTGCTGTCGGGCGCGAAACGCGGCAATGGCCGCGGTCATGGTCTCGGTGTAGTTGCCCTTGTACACGGGCACCACGGTGTAGTCCGACTGCGATGCGTTGAAGTCGTCGGCGATCTTGTTGACACGCTCGCCGTTGACGCCGCCCATGGCGTGCCACCATTGCACTTCGGTTGCCGCGTGGGCCGATCCGGCGCCTAGCAGCAGGGCCGCGGCGAGCAGGGTTCGATTGCTCTTGATCATGAATTGTCCTCCTGTCCCGTTCTGCACGGGTTCGGGGTTGTGGTGTGGCGACAGGCCCGGGAACGAGGAAGAAAATTGTCCCGCGGGCAGACACTGGATCCAAACCCGTTAGTATGAATGGTCGATTTTACATATTTATGAGGATCGGCGGGCATCCTCACCGATCCCTTCGCCGCTATGCGGAGCCGAGCACCACGCCCACGTACACCAGGCCGTTGTCGATCTTGACCGGGTAGCGGCGTACCGGCGTGTCCGACGGATCGTGACGCGGCAACCCGGTGCGAATTTCGTAGCAGTAGGTCTCGCCGTCCAGGTAGACCAAACCGTCCTCGATGTAGCCGCTGGAAAGACTCGTGCTCGCGACCGGCGACTGGTCGGCGGTCGCGTAGAACTTGCCCCCGAGATTGAACAGGGCGATCAGCTCGCCGTTGACTTCGACTTGCACGGCTTCTTCGTCGTCTATGTCCCGAGTGGAAGCCACCTCAAACCATCGCTTAAGCAATGTCACCTTCCGTATCCGACGGGTAGCGGTTGACGTTCGGCGGGCACCCAACCATATCGCGATCGCCGCGAATATCGATACGGACCCGCGATCATTCCCCCGGTTCGCGCGCGGCGAGAGATGCCGATTCACGAGCGAGCGCCTACGCGGCGCATCGTCGGCGGGGGATGCCCGGCGCTTTCGCACCGACGCGGAGTTTATGTCATACCTTTGCGCATTTTGAATAGCCCCTGCCGGAAAAAAACACGACGATTCGTCACGAACCATGCATCATGTCCAACGCAAGGCGCGACAGGGGGCTGTCGGGCGCGTCGAGCTCCCGCATGATGGAGAAATGGTCGTGACCGGGCATGGCGCGCGCGCGCGTCGCCGGCCAGGCGTCGGCCAGCGCGAGGCTCTGGCGAGCGTACTCTTCGCCCTCGTTGCCGCCATACAGGAGTTCCAGGGGACCGGGATCTCGCTTGTTCAACAATATCGGGCTGTTTTCGGCCGCGGACGCCGCGTCCAGTTGAAGGTCGTCATTGAGAAAACACAACCGGATGGGTTCGAGGTCGAACAGACCGCTGACGGACAACCCGCCGCGCACCACCGACGCCGGACAAGCCGGGTCCACCGCCGGCCAGTCGGTGGCCATCATCATCGCCACCAGGTGACCGCCCGCCGAATGGCCCGAAACGTAGATTCGATCGGGATCGCCGCCGAACTCGCCCACGTGCTGGTGTAGCCATGCGACGGCCCGGCGGCACTGGAACACCAGCGTCGCCATGTCGACCGCCGGAACCAGCGAGTAGTTGACGACCACCGACATGGCGCCCGCCGGCACGAAGGCACCGGCGACGAAGCTGAAATCGTCCTTGTGCAGGGCGCGCCAGTACCCGCCGTGAAAGAAGACGTTGACCGGCTTCGGTTCTCCTCCGGAGCCGGCGCCGAAAATATCGAGCACCTCGTCGCCGCCCGTACCGTAGGGCACGTCCAGGACACCGCCGAATCGGCGTCGGGCGCCGGCGCTGCGTTGCTTGTACCAGGCGATATGATCGGCCGAATCGCTCACCTTGCGGCGGTTATCGTACTCCCGGTCGAGCGCGGCCCGGGTGAAGTGGCGGAAAACCAGCGGATCATTCATTCCGTTCTCTCCGGGTCGGTGACTTGTAGGGCTCGAACCATTGAAGGCCGGCATCGGTGCCACGGCGGGGTAAATACTCGGCGCCGACGAACCCCCGGTAGCCCGCGTCGTCCATGGCCTCGAACAACCACGGGTAGTCCACCTCGCCGGCATCGGGTTCGCCGCGATCGTGAACGGCCGCGACCTGCACGTGGCCGATCACCGCCAGGTGCCGCGCCATTCGTCGCAGCAGGCTGCCCTCGGTCAGCTGGACGTGGTAGCAGTCGAACAGCATCCGCAGGTTCCGAGCACCCAGTTCCTCGATGATCTCCCGGGCCGCGGCCACCCGGTGCAGGAAGTAGCCCGGCCGGTCAACGCGGTTGATCGGTTCGATGAGAATTCCGACGCCCAGCGGCGCGGCCAGCGTCACCGCGTGGGCGAGATTGTTGCAAAAGACCGTCCGCGCCGCGCGCCCTTCGGCGAAGCCCGCCATGACGTGGACGTGGCGCGCACCCACGATGCGGGCAAATTCCAGGGCTTGCTCGATGCCGGCACGTGCCTCCGCCTCGCGGCCCGGAACGGCGGCAAGCCCGAATTCGCCGCGAGCGACATCGCCCGGCGGCGTGTTGAGCGAGATCATCGTCGTACCGGTTTGGTCGAGCACCGCGCGCAGAGCGGCTGCGTCCTCGCCGTAGGGCCAATGGCACTCCACCGCCGGGAACCCCGCCGCCGCGGCGGCCCGCACGCGGTCGACGAGCGGGCATTCCGCCCACAGGAAACCGAGATTGGCCGAGAATCGGGGCACGCCGGGAGACCCGGGGCCGTCGGCTCAGGGCACCAGGATCGTGGAACCGGTGGTCTTGCGCGCCTCGAGATCACGCTGGGCCTGGGCCGCCTCCGCCAGCGGATATTCCTGGTTGATCTCGATCTTCACCTTGCCCGACGTCACCATGTCGAACAACTCGTTCGCCATCGCCACCATGTCCTCGCGCGCGGCCGTGTAGGTCATCAACGTGGGCCGCGTCAGGAACAGCGAGCCCTTCTGCGCCAGCGTGCCGGGATTGAAATTCTCGATCGGGCCGGTGGCGTTGCCGAACGTCACCATCATGCCGAGCGGCCGCAGGCAGTCCAGCGACCCCATGAACGTGTCGCGGCCGATGGAGTCGTAAACCACGTGCACGCCCTTGCCGCCGGTTATCTCCTTGACGCGCTCGACGAAGTCCTCCTCGCGGTAGTTGATCACGTGATGGCAGCCGTGCGCCTTGGCCAGCTCGCCCTTGGCGTCCGAGCCGACGGTCCCGATGGTGGTGGCGCCGAGCGCGTCCAGCCATTGACAGGCAATCAGCCCCACGCCGCCGGCCGCGGCGTGCAACAGCACCATGTCGCCCTTTTGCACCTCGTAGGTGCGTCGCACCAGGTACTGGACGGTCATGCCCTGCAGCATCATGGCAGCGGCGTGACGGTCGTCGATGGCGTCGGGCAGCTTGATCAGGCGGTGTGCCGGCATCAATCGCTCGGTGGCGTAGGCACCGAGCGGCGGGTTGGCGTAGGCGACGCGATCGCCGGGAGAAAACTCGCTGACGCCGTCACCCACCGCGTCCACCACGCCTGCTGCCTCCATGCCGATGACCGCGGGCAGGTCGTTGATCGGGTACAGTCCGCTGCGGTGGTAAACGTCTATGAAGTTCAGGCCGACGGCGGTCTGCTTCAACCGCACCTCGCCTGCGCCCGGATCGCCCACATCGACGTCTTCGTAGCGGAGTTGCTCGGGTCCGCCCTGTTCGTGGATGCGTACGGCTTTGGCCATTTCGATATCACTCCCGTTTCGATGGTCGGCCGCCGATTATGACCCATCGGGCGGATTTCTCAATCCGCCCCGCGCCCGCGCCGGACATGCACGGGATGACGTCGTCGTTCGATGGGTTCGCCCCCCCTACAACTTGATGCAAACGTTCTTCAGCTCGGTGTAGAACTCGAACGAATGCACCCCGCCTTCACGGCCGATGCCGGAGTGTTTCATGCCGCCGAAGGGCGTTCGCAGATCGCGCAGGAACCAGGAATTGACCCAGACGATACCGGCCTCGAGCCGGGCCGCCACGCGGTGGGCGCGGGCGAGGTTCTCCGTCCACACCGCCCCGGCAAGGCCGTAGCGCGTGTCGTTGGCCAGCGCCACCACCTCGTCCTCGTCGTCGAAGGGTCGAACATGGCAGCAGGGGCCGAATATCTCCTCGCGCACCGGCGCGGCGTCGTCGGCCAGGCCCGTCCAGATGGTCGGCTGCACCCAGTGACCGCCGGCAAGGTCGTCCGGAAGGTCCGGCACGCCTCCGCCGGTGACCACCGTGGCGCCGGCCTCGAGCGCCTGCTTGTAGTAGCCGAGCACCTTGGCGCGATGCGTCGCGCTGATCAGCGGACCGATGGTGGTGGTCTCGTCGTTCCATGCACCGGGCCTGAGTTCTTCGGCCGTTTTCGCGAGACGTTCCACGAAGTCGTCGAACAGGGGCCGCTGCACGTAGACGCGCTCCGTGCCGAGGCAGACCTGGCCGCAATTGGCGAAGACCGAGCGCATGGTGCCCTCCAGCGCCTTGTCGAGGTCACAGTCGGCGAACACGATGCCCGGGTTCTTGCCGCCCAGTTCGAAAGACACCTGGGTGACGTGCGGCGCGCAGCCCGCCATGATGGCGGAACCGGTAATGCTCTCGCCGGTAAAGGTCACGCCGTCGACCCCCGGATGGCCGGCGAGATACTCCCCGGCCGAGTCGGGCCCGAAACCGTGCACGACGTTGAACACGCCGCGCGGCACCCCGACCTCATTCATCACGCCGGCCAACAGTGCCGTGGTATGCGGCGTCTCCTCGGACGGCTTTACCACCACCGTGTTGCCGCAGGCCAGCGCCGGTCCGACTTTCCATGTCATGAGCAGTAGCGGCAGGTTCCACGGGCACACCACTGCGATCACGCCCTTGGGGCGGCGCAGGGCATAGTTGAGAGCGCCCTCGCCGTCCGGCGTGTCGAGCATGAAACTTTCCGTGGGAACGTTCTTGACCAGGTCGGCGAATATCCTGAAATTCGCCGCGCCGCGCGGTATGTCGATTCGGGAAGCCAGCGAGGCGGGTTTGCCGGTATCGAGGCACTCGGCCGCCAGAAACTCGTCGAACCGTTGCTCGATGCGCGCGGCCACCTGGTGCAGCAACGCCATGCGTCGCTCGGTGGGCAAGCGGCCCCACGGGCCCGTCAGCGCCTCGCGCGCGGCGGCCACCGCCGCGTCGACCTCGGCGCGGCCCGCCTCGTGCACGATACCGATGACCTTCCCGGTCGCGGGATCGACATCCTCGAACGTCACCCCGGAGGCGGACGGCACGTCCTCGCCGTCGATGAACTGTCGGATCTCGAACATGTCTGCACCTGCTGGTTGAACCGGGCCGCCGCCCGGGATATCGACCCTAGTCCCGTCATAGGCAAAAATAAAATTATATTTACGCCCCGAACGCCTCCAAAAAGTTATATCCGAACGATCTCATGCATCGCATCGACGTCAATCTCCTCAATACACGCCTGAAACTGCGCCAGCTGGTCGCGTTTCACACGGTCCACGAACTCGGCTCACTGGTAAAGGCGGCGAGGAGGCTCAATGTTACCCAACCCGCCCTGACTCGCACCATTCGAGAACTCGAAGCCCTGTTCGGCAATCCCTTGTTCGTTCGCGGCAATCGCGGCCTCGCGCCGACCCTGTTCGGCGAGGCGCTGGCGAAGCGCGTCGCGTCCATTCTCGCCGAGATACGATACACGGCCGACGAGTTGAACGCCTTGAGCCATGCCGACGCGGGCCACGTGGTGGTAGGCACGGTCGTATCCGCGTCCGCGTACCTCCTGCCGGCGGCTATCGCAGCCATCAAGCAGCAATCTCCCGCCAACGTGGTGAGCGTGCGGGAAGCAACCAACGACGTCCTCGTTCCGGCGCTCGCCGGCGGGGAAATCGACATGATCGTCTGGCGCATCCCGGAGGAACCGCAGGAAGGCGTTCACCACCGGATCCTGTACACGGACGACCTCGCGGTGGTCGTACGTCCCGACCACCCCCTGGCACGGCGCCGCACGCTGCGGCTCGCCCAGACGGTCGATTTTCCCTGGATCGTGCCGGTCGCCGAGTCGCCGGTCAGGCGCATCGTCGACGAATCCTTTTACGCCGCGAAGCTCGAACCGCCGTCGAACATCGTCGAGTCGCTGTCCATACTGACCAATATCGGCCTCATGGCCCGCACCGACTCGGTCGCCATGCTGCCCCGAACCGCCGCCGAGCGATTCGTGCGCGAGGGCGTGGCGGTCGAGCTGCCGGTCAATGGGCTGGCACCTTTCGGCGACGTCGGTATATCCACCTGGAAGGACCGGGAGTTGCCGCCGGCCGCGCGGCGCTTGCTTCAGTGCCTGGTGGACGTGACACCGGATCGGCCGGCGTAAAGGCGCGGCCCGCGGCGCCCTGTCGATCGGCAAGGCAACGGATCTGATATAACCGTTTTGATCGAAAATTCACGCAAATATGATTTTATCTTTCCGATCGCGGACGCTATCGTAGCGTGGTAAACGACGACCACTCGGTAACGGTGAACAAAGACAGCGCAGTCATTCCAGGCAAGGCGGTCCCCCGGGGCAGCTTCCCGCACTATCGGCGCGCGGGCGATTTCATCTACGTGTCCGGCACCAGCGCGCGGCGCGCCGACAACAGCATCGCCGGGGCGTCGGCGGACGAGCTCGGCACCACGGTACTCGACATTCGCGAGCAAACCCGGGCCGTGATCGAGAACGTGCGCGATATTCTCGCCGAGGCCGGGGCGCGGCTCGCCGACGTGGTGGAAATCTCCACTTTCCTGGTCAACATGAACGACTTTGCCGGATACAACGAGGTGTATGCGGAATTTTTCGACGCCGGCGGGCCGGCGCGCACCACCGTGGCCGTGCACCAGCTTCCCCACCCGCACCTGCTGATCGAGATCAAGGCGGTGGCGTACGCGCCGCGCCAGGAGGACATACCGTGAAGATTCACGAGCGATTCAGGGCGTTCAATTTCCAGTGTTGGATCGACGAGCACCTGGAAGAACTCAAGCCGCCGGTCGCCAACCGGCACCTGTTCGACGAGAAGACGAACATGGTGGTCATGGTGATCGGCGGACCCAACCAGCGCGTCGACTTTCACGACGATCCGTCCGAGGAGTTCTTCTACCAGTTGCGCGGCGACATGGTGCTGAAGATCTGCGAGGACGGGAAAATCTCCGACGTACCCATCCGCGAGGGCGAGGTGTTCTTCCTGCCGCCGCACGTGCGCCATTCGCCCCAACGGCCCGTGCCCGGCTCGGTGGGACTGGTCGTCGAGGGACAGCGCGCCCCCGGCGCGAAGGACGGCTTCGAGTGGTACTGCTTCGAGTGCGGCGCGCGGGTTCACCGCGTCGAGATCACCCTCGCGGATATCGTGAAGGATCTGCCGCCGCTGTTCGACACCTTCTACGAAAGCCTCGAACATCGCACCTGCGGCGAATGCGGCACCGTGCATCCCGGCAAGGAGCCGCCGGCAAACTGGGTGACGCTTTGACGACCACCGGCGCGGCGCGACTCCCATGAGCCCGGTCATCGACATGCACACCCACTTCTACCCCGTCGTCGGTCGCGACGAGGCGTGTCGATACGACCCGCACCACGGACCGTGGCTGAGAATCGACGGCGGCGACCGCGGCATGCTGATGCGCGGCGAGGAGGCCTTCCGACCCGTGTACAGCGCCTGCTGGGACGGCGGGCGGCGCATCGAGGAGATGGACCGGGACGGCGTCGACGTGCAGGTCCTGAGCGCGACGCCGCTCCTGTTCGGCTACCTTCACGACGCCCGCAAGACGCACGATTGGGCGAAAAGGATCAACGACATGGCGCTCGAAATCTGCGCCTGCAAGCCGGATCGGCTGAAGGCGCTGGCGCAGGTGCCGTTGCAGGACGTCGAGCTCGCCTGCGGCGAGGCCAGCCGGGCGCGCGAGGCGGGTCACATCGGCGTGCAGATCGGCAATCACGTCGGCGAGCGCAACCTGGATGACGCGACCATCGTCGAGTTTCTCACCCACTGCGCGAACGAGGACATTCCGGTCCTGGTACATCCGTGGGACATGATGGCCCGCGAGCGCATGCCGAAATACATGCTGCAATGGCTGGTGGGCATGCCCGCCGAAACCCAGCTCGGCATCCTGTCACTGATTCTCTCCGGCGCTTTCGAGCGCATCCCCGACAGCCTGCGCATCTGCTTCGCCCACGGGGGCGGCAACTTCGCCTTCCAGCTGGGACGCGTGGACAATGCCTGGCACTGCCGCGACATCGTCCGCGAGCACTGCCCGAAGGCGCCGTCCAGCTATGTCGACCGCTTTCACGTCGACTCGGCGGTCTTCAGCGACGCATCACTGTCACTCCTGGCCGAGATCATGGGCACCGACAGGATCATGCTCGGTTCGGACTACCCTTTCCCGCTGGGCGAACAACGGGTCGGCGGGCTGGTACGTACCAGCGAGAGGCTGGACGACGAAGCCAAGTGGCGGATTCTCGGCGGCAACGCAAACGCATTCTTCGGACTTTGAGCCGCGGCCGCTGACGGCCCTGGACGCCCGCACCGCTGCAAGCACTTTCAGGACAGGTTCGGTATGATCCGGCTCCTGCACGTTTCCCCAAATTCAATCGACAACGCCCGGATCGATAATACGCCGGTGCGTGAGGAGGCTATATGGACCTGGACCTGAAAGGTCGGCGTGCGCTGGTATGCGGCAGCAGCCAGGGCATCGGCCGCGCATGCGCCCTGGAACTGTCGGCGCTCGGTTGCGGCGTGACGTTGCTGGCGCGCAATCGCGAACGTCTCGAGAGCGTGCTGAAGCAGCTCGACACCGCTCGCGGCCAGCTTCATCACGTACTGGTCGCCGACTTCGGCGACCCTGCCGCGGTGCGCGACGTGGTCAAAGGGCATGTTACCGACACCGGCCCCATCGAGATCCTCGTCAACAACAGCGGCGGTCCGCCGCCGGGGCCGGCCCTCGAAGCCGAACCGTCCGAGTACCTGGACGCGCTGAATCGCCACCTCCTGACGTTTCACAACCTGGCACAGGTTCTCGCGCCCGGCATGAAGGCGCAGGGTTACGGCCGCATACTCAACGTCATTTCCACTTCGGTGAAGCAACCGATACCCAACCTGGGCGTATCGAACACCGTGCGTGGCGCGGTGGCGAACTGGGCCAAGACCCTGGCAGGCGAGCTCGGCCCGTTCGGCATCACGGTCAATAACGTGTTGCCGGGCGCCACCGAGACGGATCGTCTGAAGACGGTCATGACGGCACGGGCCCGGAAGCAGGGCCTGACATTGGAGCAGGTGTCGGAGAACGACAAGCAAGGCATTGCCCTGCGGCGCTTCGCCGAGCCGTCCGAATTCGCCGCGGTACTCGCCTTCCTCGCCTCGCCGGCAGCCGGCTACGTGACCGGCATCAACCTGCCGGTGGACGGCGGACGCACGTTGTCGTTGTAGCGCGCACGATCATTAATTACGGCCATGCAATCGAGGCACGGCCGACACGATGGAGAGTCATTCCTTGCAAGTTTCCGGCAGACTCGCGGATCGGCGTGCGGTGGTCACGTCGTCCACGAAATTCATGGGGCCGGCGATTTCCGCCTTGTTCACCGAGGCGGGCGCCGACGTATTGGCCGACGACCGTGACCTCGCGGCGCCGGGCGCCGTCGACGAACTGGCCGCCGAGGCAGGTGCCGTCGACATCCTGGTGGCCAACCTGGCGGGCAAGAACCCGAAATCTTCCGTTGCCGACACCACGGACAGCGCGTTCAAGGAAATGTTCGATGTCATGGTGTACCCGCTGCATCGATTGGTGCGCGTCTTCTCGAGCGCGATGATCGCGCGCGGCGGCGGCAAGATCGTGGTCATCGGCAGCGCCTCGGCGCTTCGCGGCATGCCGAACTGGTGCGCCTACAGCGCCGCGCGCGGCGCGCAAGTCGCCTACGTGCGGGCGGTCGGCACGGAACTGGCCCCGCGAAACGTGCAGGTCAACGCCATCGCCCAGTCATTCGTCGAGAACCCGGACTACTTCCCGCCGGCATACCAGGCCACCGAGGAATTCCGCGCCCGTATCGCTTCGGTACCCGCGGGCCGCCTGGCGAGTGGCCGGGAGGCCGCGGCGGCCGCGCTGTACCTGGCATCGGACGAGAGCGACTTCCTGGTCGGCCAGGTGCTGCCCTTTGCCGGAGGATGGATTACATGAGCGACCGACAGCGCCTCGATGCGCCGCTGACGCGGGTGAACGCCGGCGGCGTCGATCTCGCCTGCCTCGACGCCGGAGAAGGCCTGCCGGTAGTCTGCATTCACGGCTGGCCGGAACACAGCTGGTGCTGGCGCCGGCTCGCCGCACGGCTGGTGGACGATTACCGTGTCGTTGCCCCGGACCTGCGCGGATTCGGCGATTCGCCGGTGACCGCCTCGGGTTTCGACAAGAAGACCTTGGCCGCCGACGTCGCGTCGCTGATCGAAACGCTCGACGCCTCGCCCTGCGTACTCGTCGGTCACGACTGGGGGGCGCCGGTCGCTTACCGGCTGGCGCTGGACTATCCGCAGCACGTCCGGGCGCTGGTGATCATGAACGGGCGCATGCCGCTGATCGCCAGCCATACGTCGCTGATCTACGAGCCGCGACTGTCCGCCGAACGTTGGTACTTTCACTTCAACCGGTTGCCCGACCTTCCCGAACTCATGATCAGTGGGGCCATGCGATCATTCTTTGACTACATGCTATTGCATTGGTCGGCGGGCGAGCGGGTCTTCGATGACGAGGATCTCGACGAGATCGTGCGTGTCAACGCGCGGCCCGACGGCTTGAAGGCGGGACTCGGGCTGTATCGTACCGCCACGGAGCCGGACGCCGAGGATTGGCGCGAACACGAAGGCGCGCGTATCGAGGTACCCAACCTTGTGCTCTGGGGAACGCGCGACCCGGTGCTCACCGTCGATTACCTGGACGGTCTCGACACCGTCACCCCGGACCTCGAGGTCCACCGAAACGACCGCGCCGGGCATTTCATCCAGGAGCAGGCGCCGGCCTGGTGCGCCGAGCGCATGATCGACTTCATCGGGCGTCGGGTGTCGTCACGGCCGACGTGACGACACCGCGGTCTATGAGGCGTCGGTGTCGTTGTCGAGCAGGCGCCACCGATGTCCGCAACGGCACGTGACGGCGAGTCCCGGTGCCGCGGAATCCACCTCGAACAGGCCGTTGCCGCCGCAACTCGTGCAGACGGCGCGACTGGCACAGGCCTGGGCGCGCAGCCACCCGTGGCGAAACCGCCGCCAGGAAACGAATGCCAGCAATCCGAGCAGGTAGAGGACCAGCAAGGTAACGAGCGGCGTCAGTCCCGGCGTGCGCAACCCGACCGCCTCGAGCACGCCCGCGAACACGGCACCGCAGGCGAAGCAAACCGCCAACCACGCGAAGCTCGCGTAAAGCTGTCGCTCGTACCAGCGGCGAAACACCACGGGGCCGCCTCCCGGGCGGGACGACGTAGTCATGACAGGACGCAGTATACGCGTCGTCCTGGCGCCGTTGCAGGTTCGCCCCGACGCGACATTGCGCCACCCGGGGGTCGATGCGCGCGCTGAAAGGCAATTGCCACGAAGTTGCCGACACTTCGACGATGCCCCGACCGATGCGCCCGGCGTCGGCCCCGGGCGCATCGACATTAACGCGCGGCGAAGACCGGCCTAGACCACCAGGGTCGGGCAGTGGGACAGGCTGGTAACCTTGTGCGAGACGCTGCCGAGCAGGTATCCCTCGACATCGCCAAGCCCCCGACTGCCGAGAACGATCAGGCCGATGTGCTTGTCCTCGGCAAAACTGACGATCGTGCGAGCCGGCGGCCCGCTCTTCACGAAGCCTCGCACGCTTGGCGAACCGCACTTCTTGGCCAGGCGCTTGGCCCGGTCCACCACGCCCGTGGCGTATTCCCGCATGGAGTCGTCAAGGTTTTCCGGCTTCTCGGGCCGCACCATGGACATCGACGCCTCCAGCAGGCTGTAGTGACGATAGACGCAGAGCAGGAAAAGCTCCGCGTCGCACTTTTTCTGCAACTCCACGGCCATTTCGACCGCGGCCATCGCCCGGTCCGAGCCGTCGACGGGGACCAGTATTCGTTCAAACATGGGTGATCTCCTCGTTGTCTGCGGATGCCGTCTCTACCTGAACGCCAGGTCGCGGAGGAACAACGCGATCTGCGGGAAGACGATCAGCAGCGCCGCCGCCAGGAGCAGCATGAATACAAACGGCGGCGTACCCTTGATCACGTCGATATACGGTCGCTTGAACACCGCGATGGCCGTGAAGATATCGCAGCCGAACGGCGGCGTCGCCGAACCGATTGCCACCTGCAGCGTGATAATGGTGCCGACGAGGACCTTGTCCAACCCCACGGAATCAACCACGGGCGCGAAAATTGGCACCAGCACGAGGATGACCACGATGGGGTCGACGAACATGCAGCCGATAAAGAACGCGATGGAGATAACCACCAGCACGCCGGTCGGCCCCATGTCGGAGATGCCGACCGCGCCGAGCATCGCCTGAGGGATCTGCGCAAACGAGATCACCCAGGAAAACGCGGCGCCGGCGCCTACCAGGATGAACACGACCGCGGTAATCAGGCCGGTCGACTTGGCAATGCTGTAGATATCGGCCAGGCCGAGCTCGCGAAATACGATGAACTCCAGGATCACGGCGTACAACACGCAGGCGGCGGCCGCCTCGGTGGGACTGAACACGCCGCCATAAATTCCGCCGACGATGATGACGGGGAAGCCGAGCGGCCAGACGGCATCGCGAACCGCGACCAGTCGCTCACCCCAGGTGGCCTTGGGCTCGATGGGAACGTCCTTGATCTTCGCGTAGATGACGCTGTAGGTCGCGAAAAACACGAGGATCATCAGGCCCGGCCCCACGCCGGCAATGAACAACTCGGCGATCGAAGTCTGTGACACCACGCCGTAGATAATCATGCCGATGCTTGGCGGAATCAGGAACGCGATATCGCTGGAGTTGATGATCAGGGCGAGAACGAATGAATCGTTGTAGCCCGCCTTGAGCATGCGGGGCCGAAGCGGCGAACCGACCGCCACCACCGTAGCCTGGGTGGAGCCGGACACCGCGCCGAACAACGTGCAGGCGGTCGCGGTGCTCACGGCGAGACCGCCCCTGACGTGGCCGATGAACTTCATTACCATGTCGATCAACCGACCAGCCGACTGACCGCGGGTCATGATGTCGGCGGCAAGTATGAACATGGGCACGGCGATCAGCGACGCAGGGCGAATACCCGCCATGAATTGCTGGATCATGAATTGCATTTTGCCGAAGCCGCCAAAGCTCTCGTAGAAACCGATGAATGCCGCCACGATCAGCGGAATCATCATCGGAAACCCCAGAAGCAGCAAGGCGATCATCGTCACCATCATTACGGTTGCCATTGTCTTGTCCTCCGGGGTCTAGACTTCGACTTCTGTTTCTTCGTAGCCTTCCAGAACGTTCGTCGAAAGATAGATATCCTTCTCGATCAGGTTCTTTACCGCTGTCAGGGCGTACTGGATGCCGGTCACCAGGAAGCCTATGGGAGCCCACAGGTAGATCGTCCACACCGGAATCTGGAGGGACGGCAGCACGCGACCCTTTGACTGCAGGTCCATGATGTAGACGACGGCGTAGTAGCTGAGCGCAAACATCGCGATGGCGGTCACCACGGCGATGAAGATCATCAATGCCTTGCGCAGGTTGAATGGAAGTGCATCGAAGATCGCGGACATTCGAATATGACGTCCGTGGCGCGCCGCATAACCGACGCCGGCAAACGTAATCAGGATGATGATGATCCGGTTGACTTCCTCGGTGAAGAAGAAACTGTACTGGAACACGAACCGGCCGATCACGTTGGCGACGGTATTGATCGCCATCAGCAGTACGCCTGCGGCCAGCAGGAAGGCTTCGATGTAGCTGATCGCGGTGTCGATGGAACCGAGAAACCCCGGCAGCGTGGATTGGTATCTTTCTTTGTTGTCGTTCATCGTCGGGACCCTCCGGTCACTTGGCGGTTTTCACGACCCCGAATACGACATGGGAGGCGGGTCTGGACCCGCCTCCCATGCGACGACATCGATGGAACGATGAAGTGTTGTCGAGTCGATCGAAGTCAGACCCGGGTCAGGACTTCGCGGCCTCGAGATCCTTCTTCATCTGCTCCAGTATAGCCTTGCCGCCTTCACCGGTCATTTCGATGAACTTGTCCTCCACCTGCTTGGCGGCCTCCATGAAACACGACTGTTCCTCTTCGCTCAACCGGGTGATGGTGACGTCGGGTGCATCGTTCCGGATCTTGTCCAACTCGCGCTCGTTGGCCATTTTCTGGAACTCGACCGTGTGCTCGAAGGCCACGTCGGCCGCATCCTCGATGAGCTGACGGGTCTCGTCGTCGAGGCCATCGTAGAAGTCCTTGTTGGCCATCACCGCGGTGGTGAACTGGTTGTGTCCGGTGTAGGTAATGTGGTTGATCACCTCGTACAGGCCGGTCGAGTACAACCAGAACGCCGGGTTTTCCTGTCCCTGGATGATGTTGGTCTGCAGTGCGCCGTACACCTCGCCCCACGGCAGCGGGGTCGGCGTGGCGCCGAAGGCCTTGTAGGACTCCACCAGCAGCGGATTGGTCATGACGCGAAACTTGACCTCGTCGAGATCGTCACAACCGGCGAGCGGTTCCTTGGTGGTCATCGCCATCTCGCCTTCGGGGAACATCTCCAGCAACTCCAGCCCTTGATCGGCGTAAAGCGCCTCGAAGTCCTCGTGGATGGCCTTGCTTTCCTTGAAGAACCTGGAGAGTTGGTCCTGGTCCTGGGGCAGCAGGTACGGCACGAAAAACACCTGTGCCTCGGGAATCAGCGACCCGGTGAAACCGGGCGACTGGTCGACGAATTGAAGAATGCCGGCCTGGGTCTGCTCCATGATATCGGCGGATTCACCCAGCGTGCCGTAGGGAAACAACTGGATGGTGTGATCGGAATTGGCCTCGATGTGTTCCTTGAATTTCTGCGCGAACACACCCTGCACGTCTTCGAGCGCCTCTTCCATGGCATATTTCCAGGTGGCGGCCTGCGCCGCGCTTCCCACCAGCAAGGCGGAACCGAACAACGTGGTCAACGCGACTGAAACGAGCGATTTTCTCATCTCCAAACTCCTCGTGTTTGTTTTTACCGGCACGGGGAAGCAGGCGAACGTGAATCGGCCGCCTGTGATACCCGCTTGACAGTTAAAGTCAAGGTACTCCATGGCACCTGTTTTTAGGCTATCGTGATTGATACACCCGAATCCACATCTACGTCCAAAAAGAAAAAAAACGTCTTTTTTCCCAATTTTTTAGAAACTTTTTTTCTTCCGGATTGGGGCCATTCAGTCGATTCTTGTGTCCCTTTATACTTGCCCGAATCACCGATGTCGTTGGCCGCCATGCGGCGGGCCATGACACCGAGGTCGGCACGAATCGCCGTCGGTGCGACAATTGGTCGCCAACGCTCCACGAAATGAATCATTCCGCCGTCGAACGGTCTGACGTCAGTTCAAGCCAAACGCGGCGCGGACCTTCCGCCTCCCGCGTCACCGGGCGATGATCGCGCCGATACCGGTTCGTTGCGCCTGCGGCAAGCTGAGTGGCACGCTCGGCCATCTGCCGGATCGTCGGATCAACCGCGTAGTGTGTTATTGCGACGACTGCCAGGCGTTCGCGCGGTGGCTCGGCGACGACGCCGGTATGCTCGACGAGCACGGCGGCAGCGAGATACTGCAGACATCGAGCGCGAACCTGGCGATCGAGTCGGGCGTCGACCGGCTCGCCTGCGTTCGGCTGACCCCTCGCGGGTTGATGCGATGGTATACATGTTGCTGCCGTACCGCCGTCGGCAACACGCTGGCCATGAGCGGCGTTCCCTTCGTCGGCGTATTGCATACCTGCCTGGCGCTGCCGGGCCGGGAACCGGACAGAACCCGGGTCGCGGGGCCGCTGTCGGATAGACTTCACGGACGCTACGCGCTCGGTGACTGCGACGGGCTGGACGTTCATCCGCACATGCCGATCGGCTACGCGGCCCGCCTCGCCCGCCTGATCGCCGTCGCGCGCTTGCGCGGCGATCATCGAAGATCGCCGTTTTTCGACGCCGTGACCGGTGCGCCCCGCGTCGGCGCGCATGTCCTGGCCCCGGCACGGCTAAAAGCGTTGAAGCGCGTCGCCGACCGATGATCGCGAGTCCCGGAATTCCGCGACGATCGCGTCGCCCGGCATCGCTCCCCCCGGAGACGGTTCAGCCTGGCCGGGGCGTGATGGCCACGCGCGGTGCAGACGATACCGAACGAGGTAATTGCCGATGCTGCCCTGCAAGGAAGTCGTGAGATTGCTCGAGCCGGCGTATCGTTGCGCCGGTTTCGACGACGCGTGCGTTGCCCTCACCTGGGCGCCCGAGCGCGGCTTCGTGCCGCGGGGCTACTGCGGCACCACCGGGATGCCCGGTGACGTACGCCTCGTCCTGGTCCTCGACCAACCCGGTGAGCCGCGATCCGACGCGGCGATCGACGCCAACGCGGCGCCGCAGGAAATCATCGGCGGCGTGTGCCGCGACCTGTACATTGGTCTCACGCAGCGCCGCGACCAGTTCTGCAGCAATCTCAGGTTCTTGCTCTCCCGCTGTTTTCCGGGAGTCAGCCTGGAGGAACAACTTCGCTTCACCTGGATCACCTGCTCGGTACTGTGCTCGGCCCCGGCGGGCGATCACGTGCCGCCCGGCGCGTCGCTCGAATGTCGCGGACGATTTCTCGAGCGGCAACTGGCCCTGTTTTCCGGCGCCAGCGTGGTCGCGCTCGGCGCACTCGCCGCCAAGCGGCTCAAGGGATATCCCGGTCTGCTCGAGGCCGCCGATCCCGCGCCGCCGGCTTGCAACCAGCCCGAGGCCCGCGCCAGCTGGGTGCGGCTCGGCGTGCGCTTCGCCGGCCACTGAACGGCGATGCCACGAAACGCCTTGCCGCGATGCGGATTCGCGCCCGTATTGACACGGCGCAAGGGGGCAGGTAAAACACGCCGGCCATCTAATTAGATATCTAAGTTTTACTGGAGGAGCCCGTGTACGGTATCGATGGCGAATTCCTGGGCCGAGGCCTGGCAACGCGAGAACCGCTTGAAACGACACGCGTCGAGAATCGCTTCGCGGCCTACGACGTGTTTTGCCGGGTCTTTGCCATTCGGCCCGACGACAAGATCTTGATTCTCGCCGACAAGAAGCTCGATCCGCGCGTCATCTCCGCGATCCTCGGCATCGCCAAGTCCCGCGGCGCCGCCGAGCCGCTGGTGCTCATGGCCCATACCACGCAGATTGCCGAGATGCCCGAGTGGGCCAAGCCCCACCTGGAGGCGGCGACCTTCGTCGTCTCCACCTGGTTCTGCTCGGTGATCGATCCCTTCGCGATCCGCATGCGTCGCGAACGCGGCCAGCGTTGGATCAAGATCACCTATTTCCGGAACCTGGACCTGCTCGACACCGAGCAGGCGCGCTTCGCACCGGAACTGCTCGGCGAAATCATTCGCGGCACGGCGCGGCAGTACCCGCGGGGCGTCGACTTCGACATGCAATTCAGCGACCCGAGGGGCACCGAGCTGACCATCAACGTCAACGCCGAAATGGTGGACAACCTGCTCGAGACCACCCGCTGGAAGGGCGAGATGATCGCCGAGAATCCGGGCTGCTACGTGCACTACCTGCCGTGTCACGGCCCCAACGTCTACGACCGCACCATGGTCCGCAACGACGATTCGGTGATCGTGCCCATCAACGGCAAGCTGTACCCGCAGTGGGCGGTGGGCTTCGAGCGACCTTTCTCCGAAAGCATCGAAGTAGTTTTCGCCGACGACCGCATCGTCGAGGTAAATGGCGTTGGTCCGGACGCGGAGATTCTGCGCGACATGCTCGTCGGCGGCGTACTGATCGAACTCGGCTGCGGATTCAACCCCAAGGCGCCGCGTTACGAAGTGTATCCGGCCGGCTCCAATTCGCCGGGCGTGCTGCACTTCGGCATCGACCTGGCGAAGCCCAGCGACTACATCCGGCGCAAGATGCCCGAATGGGAAGAGCCGCCGATCCACATGGATCTCATCGTCTTCGACATGACGTTGACGGCCGGCGACAACAAGCTCATCGACGGCGGCTACCTGACGTCTCTCGACGACCCGCAAGTTCGCGAGTTCGCGCGACGCTATGGCGACGACGTGGACCTGCTGGAAAACTGGCCCGACTGACGGCCTACCTCAACACGACGAGGCGCGTTTCGCGCAGCGACGATTTCCCGCGCCACTGTACCCTTAGGAGACAATCAATGAATCGACTGACCACCACCGTGATCGCCGGCGCGCTGCTGGCCTTCGGCACCGACGCCATGTCGCAGACCGTTATTCGCTTCGCCGAGTTCGGTCCCAACCGCGGCGCCCGCGCCGAGGCCCTGCAATGGTGGGCGGACCAGATCGCCAGCCGCTCGGGCGGCTCGCTCGAGGTCGAGTTCCACTGGGGCAAGGCGCTGCTGGGCACCAAGGCGGTGCTGGGCGGCGTGGCCGACGGCGTCGCCGACGCCGGATCGATCATCGGCTTCTTCACGCCGAAGGAGCTTCGCGGCTACAACATCGGCGACCTGCCCGTGGAGAACTCGGACGAATGGGTGGGCATGCGCGCGCTGTACGATTTCGCCAACGAGAATGCCGCCATGCGCGCCGAGTTCGACGCCGCGGGCGTCACCTACATGACCAACTACACCACCGGGCCGATCCAGCTCATCTGCAAGTCGCCGAAGGAAGGCGTCGACGACCTGCAGGGCGTTAAGGTGCGCGCTTCCGGACCCTACGGCAAGGCCCTTGCCGCCCTCGGCGCGGACGTGCAGCGCATGGGCCAGGGCGAGGTTTACCAGGCGCTCGACAGCGGGCTGATCGAGTGCAACCAGAACTACTACTACTCGATGAAGGCCTACAAGCAGTACGAGGTGGCGAGCCACGTCGTCGAACTGGACTGGGGCCAGAACATGTCCTTCGGCATCGTCATGAACAAGTTTGTCTGGGATGGCCTCTCCGACGCCGACAAGGCGGTGCTCACCGAGGTCAACTCCGATTTCATCGATCACATGGCGCGGATCATGATCGAGGACATGGCCAAGGACAAGGCGGAGATGATCGAGGGCATCGACGGCCATTCCATCACCGTGAGCATGTTCTCCGAGGCGGACCGCGCGAAGCTGCTGGCTGCCGGCAAGGAACAGGTCGATGCGTGGGTGGCGGACGCCGACGCCGAAGGTCATGACGGAGCGGCCATGCTCGCGGACTACCAGTCCCGCATCGACAAGCATGCCGCGGAACTCGACGCCAAGGGCTATCCTTGGAACCGTTAGGCGAAAGCGAGGCTGCGCCCACCGGCCGCTGGCCGGTGGAGCGCGCCCTCGGCGTGATCGCGCGACTGGCGCTTGTCGCGCTGGGCGCCGTGGTCACGCTGAGCGTCGCGTCCCGCGCCCTCGGCAATAACGTGATTCCCGATGACGTGCTGGTGGTCTCCGAGCTCATGCTGGTGGTCATCCTCGCGCCGCTGCCCCTGGTCACCGCCATGCGCGAGCACATCGCGGTGACGGTTTTCACCGAGCGCCTGCGCGGCGCCCCGCTGCGCGCCCTGGGCATTCTCGGTCACCTGGCGGGGCTGGCCTTCTTCGGCTCCCTCGCCTGGGCATTTTTCGTCATGCTGGCCGGATCCTGGGAAACCGGCGAGTACTACGAAGGGTTCCTGCGCATCCCCCACTGGATCGGCCACGCCTTTGCGGCCGCCGCCCTGGCGCTGGTGGCGATCCGCCTGCTCGCGCTGCTGATCGGCGACCTCGCGCGACGGGACGACTGACGTGGAGCCGCTGTCTCTGGCGGTGCTGATATTCGGCGCCGCGCTGACGCTGCTGGTGCTGCGCGTGCCGATCGCGTACTGCCTGGGCCTGGCGGCCTGCGCCGGCCTGTTCCTGTACTTCTCCTGGCGCCCGGGCATGGAATTCATGCCCGCGCGCGGCATCCGGCCGACCCTCTCGCTGATCGGCTCGACCACCTACGGCTTCGTGCACAGTTTCCCGTTGAGCATGATCCCGCTGTTCATCGGCCTGGGCCACGTCAGCTACAAGGCGCGCATCACCACCGACCTGTTCGACGCCCTGCGGGTATGGCTAACCCGGTTGCCGGGCGGTCTGGCCATCGCTTCGGTAGCGGGCTGCGGCGGCTTTTCCGCCATCACCGGTTCGTCGGTGGCGTGCGCCTCCGCCATGGGCCGCATCGCGGTACCGGAGATGCTGCGCCAGGGTTATTCGCCGCGCCTGGCCAGCGGTTCCGTGGCTGCCGGCGGCACCCTCGGCTCGCTGATCCCGCCGAGCCTGTTGTTCGTTATCTACGCGATCTTTACCGAGCAGTCGGTGAAGAACCTGTTCCTCGCCGGCATCGTACCCGGCATCCTGTCCCTGATCGGCTTCGTCGTCACCGTCGTGGTCTGGGTGAAGCTGCGACCCGCCGACGCGCCGCCGACGAACGAGTCGTACACCCGCGCCGAGCGGGTCGACGCCGTCGGCAAGCTGTGGCCGGTGGTCCTGCTGCTGGTGGTGATCGTGGGCGGTATCTATCTCGGCATCTTCACGCCCACCGAGGCCGCCGCGGTGAGCCTGTCGTTCGCGGTGCTGATCGGCGCGTTGCGCGGGACGCTGACGCTGAAAAACTTCTGGGAGGCGGTGGACATCACCGTGCGGCAGACGGCGATGATCTTCGTCATCGCGATCGGCGCCAAGCTGTTCGTGTCCTTCGTCTCGCTGACGCGCGTGACACCCACGATCCTCGACTGGATCCAGTCCACCGGCGCCGACCCGTTCTCCGTCGTCATCGGCCTGGTCGTGTTCTACCTCGTCATCGGCATGTTCCTCGACTCCATCGGCATCCTGGTCCTCACCCTGCCCTTCACCGTGCCGCTGATGGAGGGTTACGGCCTGGATCTCGTGTGGTTCGGCGTGGTGGTGATCAAGCTGCTGGAAATCGGACTCATCACGCCGCCGATCGGCCTGAACGTGTTCGTCATCAAGGCGTGCTCACCACCTTCGGTGCGGCTCGAGCACGTGTTTCGCGGCGTGGCCTGGTTCCTGCTGCTGGACGCGGTGGTGCTCGCCGCCATACTCGCGTTCCCGCGGCTGTCGTTGTTCATACCGGACGCGGCGGGGGTTTGACGGCTCCTCGGACCCCGCTTCGCCAAGCCGGTCCGCGACGCACGCGGATCCCGAGCGGCGTAGAATCCCACGACAACATGTCCATGACGCCGCCGACACGCCCGCGACGGGCACGGCGGCGCGCAGGACGAAACGGCGCGGCGGCAAGTCCTTGACTCGGTGTGGCGTCCGGCGCGATTCGACACGTACAGCGCACGTCGATTGGTTAGAATGACGTGTTCCGCCACGGCGGGAGAAACCTCAGGAGGTGAATCAAGTTGGAACGATCTTTCGCCAAAGAAGTACAAAGCTTGAAGCTTGGCGACGGTGAGATTTTTCATGGCGAAGGCATCCTTGCCATCACCAAGGCCCTGCTGCAATCCGGCGTATCGTACGTGGGCGGCTACCAGGGGGCGCCCGTGTCCCATCTGATCGACGTGATGGCGGACGCCAGGGACATTCTCGACGAACTCGGCGTGCACTTCGAAGCCTGCGCCAACGAGGCATCTGCCGCGGCGCTGTGCGGCGCATCGATCAACTATCCCATGCGCGGCGCCGCGGTGTGGAAATCCACGGTCGGCACCAACGTTGCCTCCGACGCGCTGTCCAACCTGGCCTCCGCCGGCGTGAAAGGCGGCGTACTCATCGTGCTCGGCGAGGACTACGGCGAGGGCGCCAGCATCATCCAGGAGCGCAGTCACGCCTTCGCCATGAAGTCGCAGATGTGGCTGCTCGATCCTCGCCCGCACCTGCCCACCGTGGTCGACCTGGTCGAACATGCCTACGAGCTTTCCGAGCGGAGCAACACGCCGGTGATGATGGAGTTCCGCATTCGCGCCTGCCACATGCACGGGCGCTTCACCGCGCGCGACAACAAGGCGCCGGCCGTCTCGCGCAACAAGCTCATCGAGGACCCGGACTTCGACTACGGCCGCATCTGCCTGCCGCCGTCCACCTACGTGCAGGAACAGCACAAGATTTCCCACCGTTTCCCGGCCGCGCTCGAGTACATTCGCGAACATCGGCTGAACGAGTATTTCGACGGCCCGCTGGACGACGTCGGCATCGTCATGCAGGGCGGGTTGTACAACTCGGTCCTGCGCGCGTTGCAACAGCTCGGCCTCGCGGACACCGGGGGCAAGGCGAAGCTGCCCCTGGCGGTACTCAACGTCACCTACCCGCTGGTGCCGGAAGAAATCAGCGGGTTTTGCGCCGGCAAGCGCGCGGTGCTGGTGGTCGAGGAGGGCCAGCCGGCCTACATCGAGCAAAACATCGAAAGCATCCTGCGTCGCACCGATGTGCAGACGCGGGTGCACGGCAAGGACGTGCTGCCCATGGCCGGCGAATACGTGGGCGAAGTACTGCTGAACGGCCTGTCGAAATTCCTCGAGCGCGTTTCCCCGGGCGGCGTCGACATCGCCGCCGTCACCCGCGTACCGCGCGACATCGCCGCGATCAAGAAGGAGGCGGCCGACGCGCTCGGCGCGCCGGTGCCGACGCGCCCGCCGACCTTCTGCACCGGCTGCCCAGAGCGCCCGGTATTCTCCGCCATCAAGCTGGCGCAGAAGGATACCGGCAAGCTGCACGTGGCGGCGGACATCGGGTGCCACACTTTCTCCACCCTGGCGCCGTTCAACATCGGCAACTCGGTGCTCGGCTATGGCCTCGGCCTGTCCAGCGCCGCCGCGGTGGGGCCGGCCATGGACCGTCGTGTCGTGTCCATCATGGGCGACGGCGGCTTCTGGCACAACGGCCTGACATCCGGCGTAAGCGGCGCGATGTTCAACGAGACCGACGGCGTGCTGGTGATCATGAACAATGGATACACGTCCGCCACGGGCCAGCAGTTCATTCCCTCCACCGGCAAGAACTTCAAACAGCACGAAACCGGCATGACCATCAAGCGGGCGCTCGAAGGCATGGGCGTGAAGTGGATCCGCACGGTGACCACCTACCGCGTATCGAAGATGGTCAGGACCCTGCGCGAGGCGCTTTCCACCCGGCAGGGCGGCCTGAAAGTCATCATCGCCGAAAGCGAATGCCAGCTTGCCCGACAGCGGCGATTGAAACCGCAGGTGCGGGACAAACTGAAACGTGGCGAGCGCGTGGTGCGCACGAAGTTCGGCGTCGACGAGGACCTGTGCACCGGCGACCACTCCTGTATTCGCCTGTCGGGTTGTCCTTCACTCACCGTCAAACCCAGTCCCGACCCGCTGCGCGCGGACCCCATCGCCCACGTCAACGAAGGCTGCGTGGGCTGTGGACTGTGCGGCGAGGTAGCGGACGCGGCGGTGCTGTGCCCCTCGTTCTACCGGGCCGAAGTGGTGCAAAACCCGGGTTGGCTCGACCGTTTGCTGCACCGGCTGCGACAGCGCGTCATCGGCGCGCCGGCGGCATGAGCGCGCGGCGTCCCGGCGTCGACCGCTCGTTGACCCTGGTGTTCGCCGCCCTCGGCGGCGAAGGCGGCGGATTGCTCAGCGACTGGATCATCGACGCATGCACCGCCTCGGGGCTGCTGGTGCAAGCCACGTCGATACCCGGCGTCGCCCAGCGCACCGGCTCGACGACCTACTACATGGAATTCATGCGCGCACCCGAATCAGGCGACGAGCCGCTGTTCGGCCTCTACCCCGCCCCGGGTTACGTGGACATGGCGGTGGCCACCGACCTGGTCGAAGCCGCGCGGCTGATCGAGAAGGGCTACGTGACACCCGATCGCACCACGCTGATCGCGTCGACCCACCGGGTGTACGCCATGTCGGAGAAGACCGCCATGGGCGACGGCGCCTTCCACGCGCCGCGCATCCACGACGCCGCGCGACGCTTCGCCCGTCATCTCGTGCTGCGCGATTTCTCCATCGCGGCGCGCGAGCACGGCACCATGGCGAACGCCCTGCTGCTCGGCGCCATGGTCGCGGACGAGCGTTTCCCGGTAGGCGAGGAAGCGCTCGAAGCGGCCATTCGCGGCCGCGGTGTCGCGGTGGAAGCCAACCTGCGCGGCCTGGCGGCCGGGCGGCGCCTGGCGGAAGAACCGGAAAGCGCGCCGTCGGCGCCCGAGGCGGCCGTTGCGCGCGCCTCGTCCGACGACCTGTCTTCATTCCCCGAGGGCGCGCGTGACGTACTCGACGCCGCCATCGCTCGACTTGCAGACTACCAGGACGACGACTACGCCCGGCTCTACCTGGAGCGCGTCGCCGCCGTCGACCGGGCCGCCGGACGGACCCCGGACGGCGTGACGGTGACCCGCGAGGCGGCACGCTACCTGGCGCTGTGGATGACCTACGAGGACGTGATGCGGGTGGCCGACCTGAAGTCCCGCGCCACCCGTCGCGGCCGCATCCGGCGCGAGGCTGCCGCGAAGGACGGCGAACCGGTACGCGTGACCGAGTTTTTCAAGCCCGGGATCGACGAGTTCTCCACCATTGCGCCGCGCTTCTTGACGCGGTGGCTCACGGCCCTCGCCGAGCGTCGCGGCGGCGTGGAACGATTTCACGTGCCCCTGCACATCCGCTCCGACACGATCCTCGGCCACGCGGCGCTGCGTTTCGTGGCCTCCCTTGGCCGCCGCCGGCGCCGTACCTCGCGTTTTTCCCAGGAACAGCGCGCCATCGAACGCTGGCTGGCGGCGATCGACCGCGCCGCTCCGGTCTCCTCCGCGCTGGGACTGGCCATCGCCCGCTGCGGCCAGATCGTCAAGGGCTACGGAGACACGCGAATCCGTGCCATGCGCAACCTCGAGGCCATATACTCTGCGTTGATCGATCCCGCCGTCGAGCGACGCGACGCGCGCTTCGCCGAGCCCATCGATGGCGCCCGGCTCGCGGCGCTGGCGGACGACGAGGGCAAGGCGCTTCGCGCGTACCTTGCCGCCGCCGGCGGCATGCCGAGCGAATCCGATGCCGCGGCGCGAAACGCCGATACAGACCAGCAAGACAAAACCACGAGGCTAGGAGGAAACGCATGAAAACCACTCGATCACCTTTCGTCGTCACGGCCGTGGCCGTGGCCCTGTCCGCCGGCGCCAGCGTCGCTTCGGCGCAGGAAACCACCCTCTCGGCGGTCAGCGCCTTCGCCGAGGGCACGACCTTCTCGGCTAACTTCGAACGCTTCATCGAGCGCTTGAACGAGATCGGCAAGGGTGTGGTGCAGATCGACTACAAGGGCGGCGGCGGCAAGGTCATGGATCCCTTCCAGCTCGGCGACGCGGTGCGCACCGGGGTGGTCGACATCGCCAACCTGCCCGGCGCCTTCTACACCAAGCTGATGCCCGAGGCCGACGCCATCAAGCTGAGCGGCTACAACATCCGCGAGGAACGCGAGAACGGCGCCTGGGCCTACATGAACGAGCTGCACAACAAGCGCGTTAACGCCTGGCACCTGTCGCGCCACAAGGACTGCGTGCCGTTTCACCTGTACCTGAACAAGCGTATCGAGTCCCGTGACCTGACCGGGCTGAACATTCGCGTCACGCCGATCTATCGGGCCTTTTTCGCTTCCATGGGCGCGGCCATGATCCGCACCAGCCCGGGCGACGTCTACACCGCGCTGGAGCGCGGCACGGTGGACGGCTACGGCTGGCCCACCCAGGGCGTGCTCGACCTGGGTTGGCACGAGGTGACCAAGTATCGCGTGGAACCGCCCTTCTACCGCGCCTCCGTCGAGGTGCTGGTGAACCTGGACACCTGGAACAAGCTGACCGACGAGCAGCGCGCCACCCTGCGCGAGGCGGCGGACTTCATGGAAGGCCTGTGCGAAGAGGACCGCAAGATCAACGAGACCGAGAAGCAGCGCCAGGCCGACGCCGGCATCGAGTCTATCGACTTCGAGGGCGCCGAGGCCGATGCCTGGCTGACGCAGGCCTACGAGACGGGCTGGGCCGACTTCATCGAGACCAATCCCGACGAGGGACCCAAGCTCAAGGAGCTGCTCAGCAAGTAACGCGTCCGGGCACTTGACGCCGACCGTCGACCGGGCGCAACGGGCGCCCGGACCGGTTTCCCGGGCCTACGCGGCCCTGCTGTCGGCCTTCGGGCTGCTGGCCGGCGTGGCGTTCGCCGCGATCGCGGTGCTGGTCACGCTGAACGTGATCCTGCGCAACCTCGGCGTCATGAACTTTCCCTGGCTGCTGGAGGTATCCGAGTACGTCCTGTACGTAGGCACCTTCCTGGCCGCGCCGTGGGTGCTGCGCCTGGGCGCTCACGTGCGCGTCGACCTGCTTCCCGGTCTCCTGCCGAGGCCCGCGGCGCGCGCGGTCACGGTGGCGGCGGAAGCCTGCGGGCTGGTCTTCAGTCTGGTGCTCGCCCGGCACGGCCTCAACGTCACCATGGATGCCTTCGCGCGCGGCGACCTGATGTTCAAGGAACTGGTGATCCCCGAGTGGCCCCTGCTCGCGGTGATTCCCGTCTCGGCCGCGCTTCTCGCGGTGGAGTTCACACGCCGCATGCTCTCGGGCGACGCCTCGATCGACCGGCGCGCCGACACCGACGCGCCCTCGGACGGGTTGTAGGGGAACCGGCATGGACTGGGGAACGTCGCTGTTCATGATGCTGGGCATCCTGGTGGCGCTGATGGCGCTCGGACTGCCCGTCGCATTCGCCTTTCTCGGCGTGAACATCGTCGGCGCCTTCATTTTCCTCGGCGGCGAGATCGGTCTCGACCAGGTGGCGCGCAACACCATGGCGGCCATCACCAATTTCTCGCTGGCTCCCATTCCGCTGTTCCTGCTCATGGGAGAGATCCTGTTTCATTCCGGCGTGGCCTTCATGGCCATCGACGCGGTGGATCGCTTGATCGCCCGCGTGCCCGGAAGGTTGTCCATCGTCTCCGTGGCCGGCGGCACGGTGTTCTCATCGCTGTCGGGTTCGACCATCGCCAATACCGCGGTGCTCGGCAGCGCGCTGCTGCCCGAGATGCTCAAGCGCGGCTATCACCCGACCATCGCCATGGGTCCGATCATGGCCACGGGCAGCATCGCCATGCTGATCCCGCCCTCGGCACTGGCGGTGCTGCTCGGCAGTCTCGCCGGCATTTCCATTTCCCGCCTCCTGATCGCCGGCATCGTGCCGGGATTCATGATGGCGGCGGCGTTTTTCGCCTACATCATCATTCGCTGCCGGCTCAATCCTTCGCTGGCGCCGGCCTACGAGCAGGCGGACATGTCGCTGTCGGAGCGCCTTTGGCCGTTCGTGGTTCGCGTGGTGCCATTGCTCGGAATATTCCTGGTGGTGGTCGGCAGCATCCTGGCGGGCTGGGCCACGCCCACCGAGTCGGCGGCGCTGGGCTGCGTGGCGTCGGCGATCGCCGCGGCGGCCTACCGGAAATTCTCGCTGCCTAAGATGGTGACGGCGCTGACCGAGACCGCCAAGATCTCGGTGATGATCCTTTTCATCATCGCGGCGTCGGTAACCTTCTCCCAGATCCTCGCCTTCTCTGGCGCGACCAACGGCTTGCTGAAAATGATCCAGTCGGTCGGGGTGGACCCGCTGCTTCTGCTCGTCGCCATGTTGGCGGTGCTGCTGTTCCTCGGCGCGTTCATGGACCAGGTGAGCATGATCATGATCACCCTGCCGTTCTTCATACCGCTGGCGCAGTCGCTCGGCATCGACCTGCTATGGTTCGGCGTGCTGATGCTGGTGGTCATGGAGATCAGCTTCACCACGCCGCCGTTCGGCCTGTTGATCTACGTGATGAAGGGCGTGGCGCCGCCGACCATCACCCTTCGCCAGGTCTACGCCGCGGCCATGCCGTTCATCCTGCTCGAACTGGCCGTGCTGGCCATCCTCGTCGCCGTTCCCGAGGCGGCGACCTGGTTGCCGTCGCTCAAGCAGCGCTGATCCGGCCGATCAGATCGATCGGTACAAGCGTCGTCGCCGCGCCAGGAGCGGCTCGTTAGGAACAGCGCAAGGAAATACAGGTTCCGTACTGCGCGTAGACGGGGTTGCGGAGTTCGTCATCGCGGCAGACGGCGGTCGCCGTTGCGCGTCGCCCGACGGCGGCATTCGCCGCCTCGCGGGCAACCATACTTGTCCAGAGGTTCCTTGATCCGGCCGCCGGACTTACTGCGTCGGAGGAAGCAGTTCGCGCGGGTCTGTCGTCGAGCTACGGTACCTTGCCGTATTTCTCCCGGGCCAAGGCGGCACCATGCCCCAGGGCCGTCAGCTTGGCTGCGGCGAGAGACCTCGGCAGCGGCGCCATGCCACAGTTCGTGCACGGCATGACACGCTCGACATCGGCGTGCTCGCAGGCCTCGTCGATTACCGCAAGCACCTGCTCCGGCGATTCGGATTCGCGCGAGGCCACGTCGATGACGCCGACCATGAGTTCCTTGTCCGGCAACAGGCGAAGCAGCGACATGGGCACGTGGGAGTTCGCGCATTCCAGCGACACCTGGTCGATGCGGCTGCCGTTGATCACCGGGAAGCTCTGCTCGTACTGGCGCCACTCCTCTCCCAGCGTCTTCTTCCACTGGATGTTCTCGTCGATACCGTAGCCGTAGCAGATATGCACGGCGGTCTTGCATTTCAGCCCTTCGGCCGCACGCTCGAGCGTCGCCATGCCCCACTCGGCAACGTCCTCCATGAACACGTTGAAGGCCGGCTCGTCAAACTGGATGACGTCCACGCCCAGCGCTTCGAGCTCGCGCGCCTCCTCGTTCAAAATCTCGGCAAACGCCATGGCCATGTCGGCGCGGCGACCGTAGTGCGCGTCGGCGATGGTGTCGCAGATGGTCATCGGCCCGGGCAGGGTGAACTTCAGCTTGCCACGTGTATGGACACGCGTGTATCGCACCTCTTCACCGTGCACGGAAGCGGGGCGCCGTACCGCGGCGGTGACCGTCGGCACGTCCACCGTGTATCGGTCGGCGCGGATGCCCATGGGCGTCATGAGATTCCAATCGATACCTTCGATAGGCTCGAGAAAGCCGTGCACGAAATGCACGCGAAACTGCTCGCCGTTGGTGGCGATGTCGATGCCGGCGTCCTCCTGTTCCTTCAGCCATACCAGCACGGCGTCGCGCTGGGCGTCGAGCAGGGCGTCACCTTTCAGGCGCCACTTGGCCCAGAGCTTCTCGGGATCGGCAAGCCAGGCGGGTTTCGGCAGGCTGCCCGCGATGGTGGTCTCGAACATGGAATCCTCCGCCGGCACAGTTGGTGGTTTTAACGCTGGAAGTATTGCACAACGCCGGAGGCGCCGCGACGAGCGGCACGTGTTGCAAGTTTCAACGATGCCGCCTATTGTGTCGAAACGCTTTTACCACGACCGGCCCCGAGGACATGAACGATCGATCCCTGACCCGCAACATGGCGCTGTTCTGCGATTTCGAGAACATGGCGTTGGGCGTGCGCGACGCCAAGTACTCGGCATTCGAAATCCAGAAGGTACTCGAGCGGCTGCTCTTGAAAGGCAGCATCGTGGTCAAGAAGGCCTACTGCGACTGGGACCGATACAAGGAGTTCAAGTCCGCCATGCACGAGGCCGCCTTCGAGATGATAGAGATTCCTCACGTTCGCATGTCGGGAAAGAACTCCGCCGATATTCGCATGGTGGTCGACGCGCTGGACCTTTGCTACACCAAGGCGCACGTGGACACCTTCGTGATTCTCTCGGGCGACTCCGATTTCTCGCCGCTGGTCAGCAAGTTGCGCGAGAACGACAAGATCGTCATCGGCGTCGGCGTAAAGAACGCCACCTCGGACCTGCTAATCGCCAACTGCGACGAGTTCATCTTCTACGACGACCTGGTGCGTGAATCCGAGAAGAAGAACAAACCCGCCAGGCGCAAGTCGTCGGCGAAGAAGGCCGGCAAGAAAACGCGCGCCAACCCCGAGGACGACAAGAAGCAGGAAGGGCTCGACCTCGTCATCGAGACCGCCGAGGCGTTGCTCAAGGAGCGCGGCGAGGAAGAGAAGGTCTGGGGCTCCATGGTCAAGCAGGCACTCAAGCGGCGCAAGCCCGGATTCGACGAGACCTATCATGGTTTTCGAACGTTCGGCCAACTCCTCGAAGAGGCCGAGGCGAGAAACCTGCTCACGCTGCAGCACGACGAGAAGTCGGGCGGCTATATCATCAAGGGCCTCGCGACGGATTGACCCGCGCGGCGGCGGCGCGCTCGCGAAGCGACGGCGGGCCGTCAGCGGAAGACGTACACCGGGCTCGACCAGGCGAGGTGACCGTCTTCCTGGGTGACGCAGATATATAGCGCGTTGTCGCGATCGTCGCGCAACGCGATGCGCCGCTCTACGGTCATGGTTCGGTGGGGGTTATCGTCCGGCAGACGAAATACCCGTATTCGGCGCGAGATACCGCCGGCATCGAAGACGATGTCCTCGCGTCCTATTTCGGCGATGTCGAGACGCGCCTTGACCAGTGCCGTTTCGATCTCGAGCGTGCCGCTGCCAGAGTCTTCCAACCAGGCATCGAAGCCGCCGAAACCGCCCGTCGTCAGCGCCTGCCACTCGACGGCACCAGGGGCGGTCTGCTCGAAACGCTTGTCGAGGTTGTAGCGGTTGATCGGTGCAAGGCGCTCGAATCCGTTACCTTGCAGTACGGCGCGGCCGTCCCACACGGTTTCCCGGCCTCGACCACGGTATTCCGAGCCCTCCCAGACGACGCGAATGCGCCGGCCGAGGTCCTGCTCCGCGAACGGCCGCACGGTTTCGAGAACGTCGAGCCCGTTGCGAATCTCGACACGCTCAACCGGCGACGAGGCATGCAGGTCGATGCTGAAAGTCACCTCGGCGTCGGCGCTACGGCAAATATCGCCCATCATCGCCGACGACACTTCACGGCTGTCGGTGTCGCCAAGCAGCGGATCGTCGTCGAACAACGTCGCCGGGTTGTCGAAGGCCACGCGCGTGTCGAGCACCATGCGACAGCCCGTGGTGCCGTAATGGTGGCGCCGTCGCAGCGACTCGAGCAGCCCCTCGCGGTCGAACGACGGCGCCAGCATGCAGGTCAGACCGCCGTAGGCGCCGAACTTGGTGGCGCCTGGATGGCTGGCGCCGGGTCGGCCCTTGTGGCCGTCGGAATTGGAAACGATACCCACGCGATAGCCCTGCTCGAAGGCGTCGTGGATCAGCCACTCGAAGGTGCCCCATGCCGAATGCACCTCCACCGAACGCTCGAGTCGAATATCGTGAGCAACCCTGATGTCCGCGTAGCGGCCGCCGATGTGGGCGAACACCACGCAGTCCTCGCCCTCGAGCGCGTGGAACAGGCCCTCCGCCGAATTGGCGTCGGTGTCGATGTCGGAAAGGTCGTCCACCAGCGCGTGGGAGGAACGGTGGATCGGGCGATCCTCGTGTCGGTAAAGCACGTTGCGATCGCCGCCCAGGCCCGTATTGCCCGACCACTCGTAGCCGGGGAACACGACAAACCGGCCATCCTCGTTGAACTCCCGCGACAAGTCGTTCAGGTGACGCCAGAACGGCGTGGTAATCTGGAAATCGTTGCCCTGGTGCGCGACGGCGTCGAGAAACGCGCGATCGCGCGCGAAGACGTGGAAGTCGCGGGCGGAATTCGTGCCGATGGTTTCCTCGGACTGCCCGTGCAGGTCGCCCCAGTAGGGCTTGAGCGACATCGATTCGCTGATGCGCAGGGGATTGGACCGCGCGCGAACCTCGCCGTGCCCGTCGACGAGTTCGACGTGCAGGTCCCCGGGCGCTTCGACGGACAGGTTCTCCACGATCACCGAAAACTCGCCGGGGGTGAACGTCACTTGCGCGGGCAGCCCCTCGACCGGCCGGCTGGCGCGCAGCGTGAACGTCTCGTCGCACCGGTCCGACGGGTTGCCCCAACGGTCCTCGCCCTTGAGGCACAACCTGAACGTCTCGCCGGTTTCGCGCTCGGTCGGCAGAATCGCCCGGTAGTGCGCCGGGGGGCCCGGCACGATGGCGATCTCGGGCTGCACCGGCAGTTCCACATAGTTGTAGGTCGCGATGGCGTCGACCAGCACACGAAACTCGAAGGTGTGCTCGCAGAAAGTCTGCAGCCGCATGCCGGGGCAGCCGCCGCGCGGATCGCCGAAGCGCACGGTGATGGTGTCACCCTCGCGCAGGAAGCCGCGTACCACCTTGATATACAGCGTCTTGTCCCAGGGGCGTATGTTGCGCTTCATGTCGTATTCGAGATGAAGCACGGCGCCGTTGCTGGCCTCGGCAGTGACGTAGTTGGGCGCCGCCGGATCGTCGAACTGGGGACGGCCCATGTCGCTGGCGAACCGGTGCACGATCTTTATCGAGCCGGTGTCGTCGATGCCGAAGTAGCCCGCGGTGTAGATCAGCTCGAAGGACTGGTACGAGCCTGCCTCGAAGCGGCCTCGGGGAGAAATGTCGGCACTGCCCATCCGTTCGGGCAGGTAGCTTGAATGTGGCATGGTTTCGTTTCTTTTGGGAAATTGGGTTGTCGCCGGGGGGCGTTACTTTAACCCGGAATCCCGGCCTCGCCCCATACCCGTGTGATAATCCCGGTCCATGAGATCAACTTCGCCGGACGACGAGTCGTCGCGATACCGCGACCTGGGACCCGAGGAAATCCTGGACGCCGTGGAAAGCGCCGGGCACCACTGTGATGGTCGCCTGCTGGCGCTGAACAGTTATGAAAACCGCGTCTACCAGGTGGGCGTAGAGGGCGGTTCGCCGATCGTCGTCAAGTTCTACCGGCCGGGACGCTGGAGTGACGCGGCGATCGAGGAGGAACACCGATTCGCACGCGAACTCGCCGAGGCCGAGATCCCGGTGGTCGCGCCGGTCGCGGACATCGACGGCAATACGCTGCGCCGTCGCGACGCCTTCCGCTTCGCGTTGTTCCCTCGCGCCGGCGGCCGCGCGCCCGAACCCGACAACCTCGACCAGTTGGAAATCATCGGGCGTTTCGTCGGCCGCATCCACGCCGTGGGCGCGACGCGGCCTTTCGCCCACCGTCCCACGCTGGATGTCACGACCTTCGGCGAAGACGCGGTTCGCTACGTGCTCGAGTGCGGCCTGCTGCCCGACGAGCTTCGCTCGCCCTACCGCTCCCTTGCCGAGGACTTGTTGCAGCGGGTACGCTGGTGCTTCGAGCGGGCGGGGGACGTCCGCTTGCTGCGCGTCCACGGCGACGTCCACATCGGCAACATCCTGTGGACGGACGACGGTCCGCACATCGTCGACCTCGACGACGCGCGCATGGCGCCGGCGACCCAGGACCTGTGGATGCTGCTTTCCGGCGAACGCGCCGAGCGCACCGCCGCGCTCGATGCGCTGCTCACCGGATACACGGATTTCCACGAGTACCCGTTACGCGAACTGCACCTCGTCGAGGCGCTGCGCACGCTGCGCCTGCTCCACTACTACGCGTGGCTGGCGCGGCGCTGGGACGACCCGGCATTTCCCCGCGCCTTCCCGTGGTTCAATACCCAGCGCGCGTGGCAGCAGCATATTCTCGACCTGCGCGAGCAGGCCGCCGCGATGGAGGAACCGCCATTGTCGTTCGGCCCGTGACGGCCGGCGCCATGAAACGATGTGACCTCCCGATACGAACTGCCGGCAGGGTTCATCGTGAACGGCTACGCGCACCTTTTGTCGCGCCTTGCACCGGTTGCGGGCGCGACGCCGATGACTGCCTTCGTGACTAACGAATCCCCCGGCAAAGCCGGGGGGGTTCAAATGTGAGCCGCTCAAAGCGGACTGACGGGGTCGCTTCGCGGCCCCTTCGAATGTGACCGCCTGAAGGCGGACGACTACCGTAGCAGTTCCATCTGTTCGAGTCGGCGGTCTTCCTTCTCCTGGTCCCGAATATATTGGCGTATGACTGCTTCATCTCTTCCTACCGTCGAGACAAAATACCCCCTCGCCCAGAAATGCTGGCCTACGAAGTTCCGACGCCTCTCGCCGAATTCCCTCGCAATATGGATCGCACTCTTCCCTTTCAGGAATCCGATCACCTGAGAGACAGCATACTTCGGCGGGATCGAAAGCATCATGTGCACGTGATCCGGCATCAGATGACCTTCTTCGATTCGGCTCTCCTTCTGCACGCTGAGGCGATGAAATACCTCCCCAAGTTCCTTGCGGATCCGTCCGTACAGCAACTTGCGCCGGTACTTCGGAATGAAAACGACGTGATATTTGCACTCCCATTTCGAGTGACTTAGGCTTCGATACTGGTCCATCGAGATTCTCCTCGTTGTGTGCTTGGCGGCTCACAACCCGGAGTTTCTTCGATGGACTGCTGTATATGTCAAACATTGTCTGCCTCCCCGGCAGAGCCGGGGGGTCTCCCGCTAGACGCTAGCCCAGCGCCTTGATGAAGTGAGAGAACAACGCGCCCTGGGAATTGATGCCGAGCTTGGCGTAGATGTTCTTGCGGTGGATTCTCACCGTGCCGGGCGAGATCGAAAGGATCTTGCCGATGGCCTCGGAGGAATAACCCTTGAGCACGTACTCGACCACGTCGCGCTCGCGCGGCGTAAGCACGTTGCGGCCGAAGTTTCGAAAGGCATGATCGATATGGCGCCGGATACTCGGCGTTTCGTCCGCGCCGGCGCCGCCTTCGAATCGACTGTTCAATCCCGACCACTGCTGCCGTGCCGCCGCGCGAACCACAGGCTCGACGCTGCTGAGCTCACGAAATTCCCGGGCGCTGAACGCGGTCGACTGGTCGGCGCGCATTAACGAGACCACGGCGGTGACGCCCTCGGGCAGGTCCACGAAGTAGCCGATCTCCTCTGCCAACCCCGTACGCACGTAATAGGAGCGAAAGTATTCGCTCTGGTAGAAGCGATCCGGCGCGAAGTCGCGCAGGCGGTAGAGCCCCGGCTCGATGCCGGAGTTGGCGGCGAGAAAGAAGGGATCAAGGAGATACGGCCCCTCCTGGTACATGGTGACAAACACGCGCCGCTTGTTGGCGGGAAAATCGTCGTACAGGTCCAGGGGCGGCGACTCGCCCTTGTAGGCGAACATGACCGAATAGTCGAACGGCGTGAGCTCGCGCAAGGCGCCGACGAGTTCCTCGGGAAACTGGGGAGAACCGATCGAGGCGATGACCGCCGCCAACCGCCCGTACCAGGCCGAACCGTTCAAGGGCAGCTCCCGGCGCGGCGAATACGCCTATGCGGATTAGGATATACCGTGCTGCATATATACATGAAATTGCAGACCTGACTAACATTTGCCCTGTGTAAAGGATATACCAGCATCGCCGGAATATTCCCATAAATCGCTGATTGGAGGATACATGCAGTCGAACGGCGCCAGTGCGGTCCCGGTGCTGACATTCCGCGGCGTATCGAAACGCTTCGGTGACGTGGTGGCGGCCAGGAACCTGGACCTGGACGTCGACGAGGGCGAATTTCTCTCCTTCCTCGGCCCCTCCGGCTGCGGCAAGACCACTTCCCTGCGCATGATCGCCGGCTTCGAACAACCGAGCGAAGGCGACGTCTACCTGATGGGTGAGCGGGTCAACGGCGTGCCGGCGTATCGACGTCCCGTCAACATGGTGTTCCAACACTATGCGCTGTTCCCTCACCTGGACGTCGCCGACAACGTCTCCTACGGGCTGCGCCAGAGGCGGCCGCGGCCGGACGCGGACGCAATCGCCCGGCGAGTGGAAGCGATGCTCGAGAAAGTCCGCCTCGCCGGCTACGCGCGGCGCAAGATCTGGGAACTCTCCGGCGGACAACAACAACGCGTCGCGTTGGCCCGGGCGCTGATCAACGAACCCGCGCTGCTGCTTCTCGACGAACCACTGGCGGCGCTGGATCGAAAGCTCAGGCGCGAGATGCAGATCGAGTTGCAAAACCTGCAGCGGGACCTGGGCATAACTTTCGTCCTGGTCACCCATGACCAGGAGGAAGCGCTGTCGATGAGCGATCGGGTGTGCATCATGCGCGACGGCGCCATCGTACAGATCGGCAGCCCGCGGGAACTCTACGACAGGCCGCTGAACCGTTACGTCGCCGACTTCGTCGGCAAGTCCAACTTCTTCGCGGGAACACTGGTCGAAACGGGCCGCGAGCGCGTCATCGTCTCCCTGGCGGGCACACTGCGGGTGCCGGCCGTCGGCGGCCCTTCCGTTGCCGGCATGGCGCGGGGTCAAGGCATCAGTCTGAGTGTGCGCCCGGAACAGATGGTGCTCTCTCGCGACCCGCGCAGTCTGCCCGCCGACAGCGCGGTGAAGCTTGAGGCGACGGTGCGAAACCGGATCTTTCTCGGCGAGCACACCGAGTACCTGCTGCACGAGACGCGCCTCGGAGAGTTCCTGGCCCTGGCGCCGCGCCAGACCGAGATCAGCGAGCCGGCGTTCGACACGGGCGAGTCGATTCACGTCTCGTGGAGCGCGAACGCGGCCCTGGTACTTAGCAACGAATAGAGCGGACACGCTCCCAACCCAAACCTCTAGCGGAGGGAAACATGTCAAGCAAGCATCAAAAACCCATGACCCGCAAGCAGTTCATGCGCGAGTTGCGCCGGTACCAGAAAGGCTCGGTGACGAGGCGTCATTTCCTCGGCGTCACCGGCCTGGGCATGGCCACCGCCGTGCTCGGCGCGGCCATGCCGGGTCTCGCGCCTCGCAAGAGTTGGGCCGCCGGCGATATCGGCGACCGGGTCGTGCTGGCCACGTGGCCGAACTACCACGACGCGGCGAATTTCGAGCAGTTCACCGAGACGACCGGCGCCCACGTGCAGGTGAACGTATTCGGCTCCAACGAAGAAATGCTGGCCAAGCTGCAGGCCGGCGGCAGCGGCTGGGACGTGTTCGTGCCCACCAACTACACCATCACCACCTACGTCGGCGAGGGGCTGATCGAACCGCTCGAGCTGGCGAAGATTCCCAACTACGACGCCGGCAGCTTCGAGCCGCGATTCTCCGACGCGGGCACCGTCGACGGCACCGTCTACGCGGTGCCGAAGAACTGGGGTACCACCGGCTACGCAGTGAACACCGAGCACACCGGCGGCAAGGCGCTGACCACCTGGAAGGAATTCTGGGACATCACCAGGGAAGAGTTCTCCGGCCGCACGATGGTGCACGACTACCAGCTCACCACCATCGGCAACGCCCTGAAATACTTCGGCTACTCGTTCAACTCGGTCGACCCGCAGGAACTGGCCGACGCGGAGAAGCTGCTGCTCGAGGTCAAGCCCCACCTGTATGCCATCAGCAGCGACTACCAGCCCTCGATGCGCAACGGAGACGCCTGGATGACCATGTGCTGGACAGGCGACGGCAAGCAGCTCAACGCCGACATTCCGTCGATCATCTACGTGCTCGGCACCGAGGGCGGCGAAATCTGGAGCGACTACTACGCGGTGCCCAAGGACGCGCCGCACCGCGATGCCGGCTACGCGCTGATCAATTTCCTCCTCGAACCCGAGGTCAATGCGCGCGAGGTGCTGGCGCACGGCTACCCCGTGGCCGACAGCCGTACCAACGCGCTGTTGCCCAAGGAGCTTCTCGAGGATCCGATCCTCTACCCGGCCCAGGAGTTGTTGAGCGCGCTGGAGTTCGGCGCGGCGGCGACCCTGACCGATCCGAACCGCGCGGAACTACTCGCCCGATTCAAGTCGGCCTGAGCGATCGGCGCGGGAGCGAAGCGCGTGACGTCGCCATGGGTCAAGCGGCTGCTGTTGTTTCCGGCCACGGCCTGGATGATCGTGATGCTGGCCCTGCCGCTTCTCGTCGTCGTGGTGTTCAGCTTCGGTGAACGCGGGCCCGCGGGCGGCTACGTGCCCGCGTTCACCTTCGACCAGTACCTGAACCTGCCGGCGCGGCTGGCAGCGTTCAGGAACACGTTGGTTCTGGCGCCGGTAGGAACGCTCCTGTGCCTGCTCGCCGCCTATCCCCTCGCCTACTTTCTCGCCGTCAAGGTCGATCCGCGCTGGCGTACGCTGCTGCTGGTGCTGATCATCGTGCCGTTCTGGACCAGCATCCTGATCCGCACCTATGCCTGGATATTCATTCTCGGCGGCCAGGGCATACCGCGGTTGCTGGAGTTTGTCGGCATCGAGGGCGTGCGCCTGATCAACACGCGCTTCGCCGTGCTCACGGGCATCGTCTACGGCTACCTGCCGCTGATGATATTTCCGATCTACGTAAGCCTCGAGAAACTCGACAAGCGGCTGCTGGAAGCGGCCGCCGACCTGGGGTCCTCCCCGGCCTGGGCGTTTCGCAACATCACCCTGCCGCTGTCGATTCCGGGCATCGCCACCGGCTGCATGCTCGTGTTCATCCTCCTGATGGGGGAATTTCTCATCCCCGCGCTGCTCGGCGGCGGCAAGGTGTTCTTCGTCGGCAACGCGCTGGTCGACCTGTTCCTGCAATCGCGCAACTGGGCCTATGGATCGGCGGTGGCGGCGACCCTGGTCATCGTCATGCTGGTCACCGTCGGGCTGTACATGAAGCTCATGCGACGCGCCGGCGCGCAGCGCGACGACGTGTCGCTGTTCTAGGCGAGCCGGCAATGAGAATCTACGCCGTCGCCGTCTACCTGTTCCTTTACATTCCCATCGGCATCATCGTCCTGTTCAGCTTCAACGCCGGACGCCATGCCAGCGATTTCAGGGGATTTTCCGTGCAGTGGTACGGCAAGGTTCTGTCGAATCCCTTCGCCATGGAGGCGTTGACCACCAGTCTCCTGGTCGCCGCGTTCACCGCGGTTTTTGCCAGCGTGTTCGGCACCATGGCGGCACTTGCGCTTCAGAGTGTTCGCGGGCGGGCCAGGGCGATCTACGACGCGGCGATCTACGTCGCCATCATGGTGCCCGGCATCGTGATCGGCATCGCCACGCTGATTGCGCTCGTCACCTTGTTCGGGCACCTCAACGATGCGCTCGCGCTGTTGTGGCCGGGCCCGCCGGATACCGCCCCAAGACTCAACCTGGGTTACGGCTCGCTGATCGCGGCACACACGTTGTTCACCATGGCGCTGGTCATTGTCATCGTTCGCGCCCGCATCGCCGGCATGGACCGCTCGTTGATCGAGGCATCGGCGGATCTTTACGCGACGCCGTTCGGCACGTTTCGCCAGGTGACCCTGCCGCAGATTTTCCCCGCCGTACTGGCCGGCTTCCTGCTGAGCTTCACCTTCAGCTTCGACGACTTCATCATCGCCTTCTTCGTCGCCGGATCGGAAACCACGCTGCCGGTGTACGTGTTCTCGTCCATCCGCCGCGGCGTGACGCCGGAGATCAACGCCATCGGCACCATGGTGCTTGGCGTGTCCCTTACGCTTCTCGTCATTGCCCAATACCTGTTGCGCCAACGGCGCGACACCGACACCGGAGCGCCATCGTGATACTGGAAGACCGCGTTGCCATCGTAACCGCCGCCGGCTCGGGGATCGGACGCGCCGGCGCCGAGATCCTTGCCGAGCACGGCGCCGCGGTCGTGGTGACGGACCGTCGCGGGGCACAGGCCGCGCAAACGGCCGCGACGATCCGGGCATGCGGCGGCAAGGCGGAATCGATGGTGCTGGACGTCACGGACGACGATGCCGTCGACCGCCTGGTCGATGACGTCATCGCACGCCACGGCCGCATCGACATCGTGCACTCCCATGCCGGCATACAGGTCGCGGGCACACTGGAGCAGGCCGATCCGGCCGGCATGGACGATTCGTGGCGGCTGAACGTACGCGCCCACTTCGTCGTCGCGCGGTGCGTGGTGCCGCACATGAAGGCACGCGGCGGCGGCTCGATCGTCATCACCTCCTCCAACTCGGGCGTCTTCTACGATCCGGAGATGATTGCCTATGCCACCACCAAGCACGCGGTGGTGGCGATGACGCGCCAGATGGCGCTCGACTACGGGCGTTTCAATATCCGGATCAACAGCCTGTGCCCCGGCTGGGTCGACACGCCGTTCAACGAACCCTTCATGGAACAGATGGGCGGCCGTGAGGCGCTGGAGCGCTACGTGCGGGAGAAGATCCCCATGGGACGCTGGGCGAGCGCGCGGGAAATCGCCGAGTCCATCCTGTTTCTCGCCTCTGACCGCTCCTCGTTCATGACCGGTCACGCACTGGTCGTCGACGGCGGGGAGAGCATCGGGGGTTGAAGCACGGCTGGCCGACCGCGACCGCGCCGAACACCGTCTACGGCATCGCCGCGAACGCCGTGTCGGCGTCGACGATTCCCCAGCCGAACTGGGCGGACCAACCCGCACCGTGGACAGAACGCGCGTGGTCGATGACGAAGGATTTCATGTCGTCCGGCGACAGATTGCGTCCCTTGGCGCTGGAGCGCAGGGCCGCCACGACGCCCCCCACCACCGGGCAGGCGGCGGACGTGCCGCTGTCCACGGGAAACACGCCGGAACCGTCGAAGTGGCTGAAACCGGCGATGTCCGGGGTCTGGGCGCTCACGCCCCCGGGCCCTTCCGATGAATAACCGAGCAAGTCGTCGTTAACCGTCACCGCCGCGACGGACAATACCTCGGGATGAGAGTTTGCGCCGTGGATGCTGCTGCCCGGCCCGGTATTGCCGTTGCCGCAGCGACTGCTCGGACAGGTGCCGCCGCAGTTGCCGGCGGCGAATACCACGTCCATGCCCGATCCGACGGCCGCGCCGACGATCTGGTTGAACGGATGGCGCGGATTGCGGGCATAGTTCTGCGCGTTGCCCGCCGGCGCGTCGCCGGCGGTCGAGTACATGCCCCAACTGTTGACGACCACGCGCGGCCCGGGGTTCTGAAGGTGGTCCACCATGATCTCGGAGAACGCCCGGATGCCGTCGGAGAGGAACGCCACCCAGGTATTGCCGCTGGACTGTAGCAGCGCGTAGTCGAATATCATCGCGTCCGGCGCCGCGATCAGCGCGTCGAAGGCGACCATGGTGCCGTGGTCCGGCGGCGACGTTCCCGGCGCGGCGCCGGGTCGCGGCGAGTAGCCGCCCACGACGTTGATCTGCGTACCGTCGATGCCGGTGTCCACGACCACCACTTTCGCGCCGCGACCGGTCGCACCCGATCCGTGCAGGCCGGCGATATTCACCTTGTTCAGGACGTCACCGCTCGTTCCGACCGGCGAACCCGGACAGGTTACCGGAAACGTGCTGATTTGAGGGTCGGCGAACACCCCTTCAACGGTATCCGCGTTGCGCTCGAGGAACTCGTTTTCGGCGTCGTCGTTGTCGAATTCCAGCGCCACCGAGAAGTTGTGCCCGAGCGGCGACACGTACTCGTCGTCTTCGAGCGACACGCCGACCCGTCTCGTAACCACGGGCACGCGAACCGGATACCCTTGGGCCGGCACCCGCGCGCCGGTCAGACTGGCTTCGCTTTCAAGGGCCGACTGGGTGATATCCATCGACCGCATGGTGGAGGCCTCGGTCAGCCATTCCCTGGGCCTCATCAGGACGATTTTTCTCATGGCTCACTTCTCCGGTTTGTATTCGGCCCGATCTCGATGTCCGGAAAGACGTCGAACTGCGGGCTCCGGTTGATCGCCTCGGCATCCGTTTCCGCCGCCGTGCCGCGAATCAGTACCGCCGTGGCGGAGGGAGTCAACGGCACGAACGAATACGTCCGATCGATGCGCATGCCCGCCGCCTCGAGACTGACCAGGGCATCCTCCATGGTCGCGAACTCGGACACATGGTTGATTCGGACCATGTACGCGGGCATGCAACTACTCCGATTTCGGTAATGCAATGCCGAATTTCTGCGCGGTGGCCGCCGGCGTGAGTTGCTGCAAGGTCTGACCGCCGACCCCGAAACCCAGCCCCCAGAAGAAGCACTTGAAGTAGTCCAGCGTGATGCCGAATCCCGGATTGGAGTAGATGACCACGTAGGCCCCGGCAACGAGCGAAAACGCCAGCCACAAACCCCATACGGTCCCGCTGACCAGCCCGATATTGAACTCGAGCCGTTCCACGGTGACCGCCGGCGCGCTCGGTGCGGTCATCGACATTCCGCCGGGACCGGAGGGCAATCCCTGGAATATCGTCGCGAGGCCCGCGCGCGCCGCGTCGAGGTCCGCCGAGCCGGCCAGGCCGTCCACGTCCTTGAGCGCTTGCGTGTAGCGGGCGGCGTGGGCGTCTTGCCACTCGATGTCGAGCCTGACCAATCCTTCGCGCACCAGGGCATCCTGGATGAGCAGCACGGCGACCACTTCCTCGATGCGCGACTTGAGCTTCTGCGCCCACCCGTTATTGACGGCAAAGGGTTCCGAGTACCAGGCGGGCAGCAGACCATCGGCGCGCAGCCGGCCCGGGTCCAGCGATTCGGCCATGTCGGCGAGGCGGTCGGAAATATCGTGAAGACTGGTGGAGCGCTTTCGCTCGATCGCGGCGACACGCTCCCGCAGCTCGCCGATTCGCTCGGCGACGCGCGCGGCCGGGAGCAAGGCGCGCGCCCGCGCCAGGTAGTTCCGCGCGAACACGTTGACGAAGAACGCCAGCAACAGGCCCGCCGCGATGGCCGCCCAACCGAGATACGCCGCTCCGTCGGGGCTCGAGAACACGGTCAACTCGAAGGACTGCCCAGCGGCACCGTTCGTGGCCCCGATGGTGACGTTGCCCTTGTACTTTCCGGCGCGTTCGAAGCCGTCGATCCTCAACAACAGTCCGGTGGCGCTCTTGCGCGGAACGTTGACGGGTCCGCCACATTGGTCGGGTCCGTGGCAAAGTTCGAGGTGTTCGACGCCGATCCTCGCGCGAGTCGTCTCCTCCTGCAGTGTCGACTGCATGATGGTGACGTCCGTCGCCGGCTTGTCGCCCGTGGTTACGGTAAAATCCACGAAGTTGCCGCTCGACAACAGGACCTCGCCAGCCGGTGGGGTCAGCGACCAGTCCAGCGCCCCGTCGCGCGCGATCGGCCGGATCGTGAAGGGCACGTTCGCCGCGGCGAGATCCCCCAGCGAAATCCATAACGGAACCGTCAGCCCCTCGCCGGGTTCCATGCCGGTCACGGTCATGTCCAGGGTCCAGTAGTGCTTGTCGGCGACCCGGCCGAGAATTTCCACGTCCGAGAAGTCCACCTTCACGCCCGAGCGGTCCAATGAACCGAGCACCTCGACCGACGGCTTGACGGCGTCCGTGTCCACGGTCTCCCGCGGTTCGGCCGCTTCCGCGGTCGTCGCCCCCTCGGCCGTCGGTTCGTCGTCCACCGGCGGCGCCTCGTAGGCGACCACCAGGCGATGGCGGTGACGGTCGACTTCAGGGGATATGGCGACCTCGGCGTTTTCCACCGTGATCGTGCCGCCGGTCGCAAGGCTGGACGCCCCATGTACCGGCAAGACGAATGCCAACGCGGTCGCGAAGGCGAGAAGTGTTCGAGTCAAGACTTTGTCCACCATGGCGATACGCTCGTTACGGCTGTCGTTTGCAGGAATCAAGGAGCATTCGATGCATTGGCCAGCGCCGCGCGGGCCGACGCCACGCTATCGGCAAACACCGACAGCCATGCCCACGCCTCTTCCGGCGACAGATCGCCGCGGGCGAGTCGGAACAGCTCCGATTGCGCCTCGCGCATGCGACGCACCAGCACGCGCGGTTCGCCGGCGACCAGGAGTCGATCGTATGGCTCGAGGCCCGCATCGACGACCTCGGCCGCGGCCAGGATATCGACCACGTCCCGTTCGCGATCCAGCTGTGTCAATGCGTGGCGAAAGCGCAGGAACGGCACGACCAGGGCCGCCTTGCGGCGGCGTTCCCAGGCGGCGGCGACGCTGCCGCTGCGCTCGAGCGTGTCGAGCAGGTCGATTACCGTGTCGTTGTTATCCAGGATGTAGCGTTTCAGCGCCTCGGCACGTGCGGCATCGTCGGCAATCTTCAGTATGGATACCAGCGCCTCGCGAAGTTGCTCGGCGATCGCTTCGATGCCCTCGAGTTGTTTCGATAACGACATGGCGGCGGCGGCGCCGATCGTCGGCGCCGCCATGGCCTCGAGCGGTTGGTACGCCAGGTCCGCCGCTACCCGGTCGGTGCACGACTTGCGTGCCGCATCGGGATCGGTCTCGGCCGGCAGCTCGATACCGGCAATGGGTGCGTTCAACGCACGAAGCGATTGCAGCAACTCACCAAGATCGTCCGACGGCGGTTCGCTGATTCTCGCGATCGTCCGGTTGTAGTCCCTGAGCGCCTTCACCGTCGCCTGCTCCTTGTGAAGCTCACCGAATCCCGCGCAGACATAGCGAACGAACGACTCGTTCACGCGTTGACTGTGCAGGTTTCGTGCGTCGTTTCCCTCGATGACGTAGTAGGCGAACGCCTCGGCACGACGATCCGGCGCGTTCGATGCAAGCACCTCGTTCATCGCGCCGCTGGCGGCCTCGTAGCCTTCGGCGAAGGATTCGCTCGCATTCAGGAACATGCTGCGCGTGGCGCAGGCGGTCAGCGATGCGACGACCGGGACCAGGATCATCGTTCGAAGCAGTCGATTCATGTCCACGCTCCCCCGTGAGCAACCTCCATCGGGAATTCTCGACGATCGCCGGATCGCGGTCTGTGACTATCCCCACAACCCCGTACCGGCCGTCACGTCCGGACACCCGAATGCGGCTATCCCAACGGGACCCTTCCCAGCCATCCCCGCGCGAAGCGCTCCTGCGCCGGATTGGCGCGCATGATCTCCACGTAGCGGTGACCTTGCAGGATATTCATAAGACGCAGAACGAATGCATTGGTGCCGTCGCGGGCGAGACGCTCCTCGAGCGCGGAGAGTGTCTTCTCTCCCAGCCAACCATCGACGACGACGCCATCACTCGGCGCGCCGCGGTCCAGCAGATTGATCGACTCCTGCAGGAAGCGGACCACCGTGCGAAGGCCCATGTTGATGCCGGTATCGAACACCTCCACGGCGATGTCCTGGTCGGAAATGCGATCGCCGAGGATGCGATCCCAGTAGTGGTCCTTGTAGAACTTTCGCACCTGCCGTTGCAGTACGCCGTCATTCTCGAGCGAATCCGGGAACCCGCGCTCGTCGCGTGCCGCGTCGATGCGCTTCCAGCCGCCCCACCCGCCGTGATGCACCCGGGCAATGCCCTTGTAGGTCTCGCCGCCAGGATCGACGGGATCGTTCGCGTAGCCGCCCTCGTGTCCGAGTACGACGCTGAAAGCCTGTTCGAAGTCGGCCATGATCGCTATTTCTGCACGTCGGCGGTGAACGGGGAAAAGACCAGCTCTGTATCGCGAAACGGCACCGCTGGCGCATTGCCGCCGAGGACGTTGCGGAGAATGTCGTTGAGCGTTAGCGGATCGTTGTCGAAGCCGCCGTGGCTGGTGGAAGCGGTGCGGGCGCCGCCCGCCGTGGAACCGTTGCTGTAGAAAAAATCCACCGCCCTACCGACCCGCCGATCCAGCGGTACGCTGTAAATCTGCATGCCGAGCAGCGGCTCGGGTATGTCCTCCTCGAAGGCGCGCGAGACGAGGTACAGCAGAGACTTGCGATAGAGCTTCGCCACGGTGTCGTCGCGCTCGTGCTCGTCGTCGAGGGAGTAGATGCTCATCCGGTCGATGCCGAAGAAGCGTGGCGGCGACGTGACCAGTGCGTGATAGTGGCTCTTGTACAGATCTATCGTGGCGGCCGGCGCCATGAGCGACACGGTCTTCACCCGCAGCCCCGGCGCCATGACCTCGAGCGCCTCGAGCAGGTAAGCCAACAGCACGGCGCCGGTGCTGTGACCGACGAGATGCAGTTGCTTGGGATGTGACGCGGTCAGCAGCCGGCCGACCAGCAATTCCAGGGTCTGCCATCCCGCGCGTCCGGGCTCGAACGGGCTTTGCGCGCCGCGCTTCATCTCGCGCCACACGGCCCGGCCCGGCACGCGCAGGTTGCGCTCGATGAAGGGGTCCGTAAATGCCGAGATATCGCCCACCCGCTCGCTCACGATACCCGCCTTGCGCAGAACGACGTCCTTGATCTCTTCGGCGAGGCCGGTGTCGTACATGAAGTGGTAGGGGTAGACGCGGTTGGCCTTGAACACCGGCGCCATCGCCTTGATGCGTCGCGCCGAGTCCACCGGCGAATTGAGGCCGCCGTGGGCGTACAGCAACAGGTGATCATAGTCCGGGCTCGCGGCCAGCAGCGCACTGGTCTCGTCGACGTCGTTCAAGTCGCTGAAATAGCGTCCGTGACGATGAAAATCACCGTCGTCGATGTGTACGAAATGCCCGGCGATTTCGCCGCGCACCGGTGCGGGAGCGCCGCCCGACTGAGCCGCTTCGCGTCGCGGCTTCTCGCGCGTGGAAACCTGCCACACGCCCTTGGCCGAGAGGCTCAGGCGAAACACCCAGGCGTCGCGGATGTTGTCGAACCAGTCTTCGTAGGTCCAGATAGCGGTGCCGCGATCGCCCCAGTCTTCTCCCCAGGAATTCTGCACCATGAACCCGCGGTCGTCGTAGCCCACCAGCGCGAACGCGTGGCCGGGCGGCTGGGGCGCCTCGTGATGACGCGGTATGACACCGCCGTTGGCTTTCACGGCCTTGCCGCGCCAACCGTCGTGGACATTGGCGGAAACGAAGATCACGCCGGCTTCGCATAGGGCCGCGTGAAAGTCGGCGAGGCGGTGATTGAGCCGGTAATAGGCGCCGATCCGGGTCTCCCGCGCCGCCTTGGCGCGCGTCACCGTCAGTGCGCCCGGCTCGCCTTCGACATAGGGCCAGTGTGTCTCGCGGCACACGCCCATGGCATACCAGCCCTTGATGGCGCCGCGACACGAGGAGCCGCTGTAGTTGTTTCCGGGCCACTCGTCGAAGCGCCGCGACATCTCGTAAAGCATGCGAGGGCTGACCCGATAGCGTTTACCGCGGCTGCTGTTCAGGTAGTTCACGACGGCGGCAAGCGCGAAACCGGTACAGGCGCCTTCACGTCCCTGGTCGAGAATCTTCAGCTTGTAACGCGGGACGATGCGATCGGGAATTCGCACCAGCGGCGGTTCGTAGGCATAGTCGCGGAAGTCGGCGACATCCGGGAAAACGTTGAGTTCGTGTCCGTCGAGTTGCCGCTTGTCGGGATTCTTGCGAACCGGTCCTTCCGCCGGTGATTGATCGCCGGGCACCATCAGGCGTGATCTCGCGCGCGCCGCGCCGGCCCGCGCATCGTCCCCCGACATGACACCTCCCGCAATAGCGTCCTTCATCGATATTTCCGTCCCTGGTTACCGATCATCGAAGATTGTCCGGTGTAAAAACCCTACGCCGCGGCCAGGGTGTCGTCAAGCGAATCGGACGATCGGCAGCCGATTGCCGGCAAATGCGACGGGGCCGGAATTCGACCGTTATCGCGCGCATTCTCCGCGCAATCCTGTCGAGGGTCCCCGTCATCAACAGGCGGTCAAACGCCGTCGACGAAGTCGCCGGGCGGGCCGCCGGTCGAGATGGCCGTGACTTCGATCAAACGTTCTGGTGAAATTTTCCCGCGGTTCGGCTGTCCAAGCATGGGAATGACCGTGCCGCGACCACCCACCGCGGATCCGCAGGAGCCCGGTATGATGATCCGATCGATACTCTCGTTATTACTCGTGACGGCGTCCGTTCCGGCGTGGGCCGACCCCGTTCGCCACGCGATGAATACGCCCGCCAGCCTTCTCGACGTTTTCCTGTTCCGCCTGAACGAAGAGGCCAAGTGCAACAGCTGGATGCCGAACGAGCGGATGGAGGAACCCGCACTGTGCCTGACCGGGCTTCGATTCAGCGCCGCGAGCGGCGTGTTGAAGCTCTATTTCCGGGAGTATCCCCACAGCGAGAACCTGGGCGATTTCGTCACCATGAATGACCTCGAGCGCGAGGAATTCCTGCTGCGCTACATTGACCGCGTCGCGCAGCGCGCCGGGGTCGTGAACGATTGGGGCATGATACACAGCGTCCCGGTGACAACGGGCGCGAATGCGGAACTCGACATCACGGCGTTCAGGGAGGCCCTGGCAAAACAAACCGAGGTCCATCTCAACGTCGAATTTTCTGGCGCAATCTACGCCGTGTCGCGGCTCGCCGACGGCGCCGTAGAATTCGAGATGCGTTGATCGCTTGGCGACCGGCAACGGATCAACGCGAACGGGCACGCAGTGGACTTCCGTGAGGACGGACCGGCGACACGCAAACGCCGCCAAAACCTCGCGCGGTGTCGAGACAAGCCCGCTTCAATGTATTGCGTTCAATGCCCTGAGCACCGCCTCGTCGCGACCATAGATGTCCGGATAGAAACGCACGTTGCCGTTCAGGTCCGGGTCGACGGTCCAGTAGAGCACCAGTACCGGTAGTGTTGGCATCAGGTCGACTCGCGTCGTTTCGCCTTCGGCGATGACACTTTCGATTGCCTCGACGTTCCAGCGCGGATCGTTCCCGAGCAGCAGCGACGCCAATTCGAGCGGCCTTTCGACCCGAATACACCCGTGACTGAACGCGCGCTCGGTGCGATCGAACAGATCGTGCGACGGCGTATCGTGCAGGTAGACGGCATGCCGGTTCGGAAACATGAACTTGACGCGGCCCAGAGCGTTGTCTTCGCCGGGACGCTGAATCACGGTGAAGTCGGGTCCTGACCTGGCAACCCGCGCCCAATCGACGGACCGCGGATCGAGGACATTGCCGCGCCCGTCGCGCAGGTAGAAGTTCCCGCGTTGAAGATAGGTCGGGTCGCGCATCATTTCCGGCGCAAACTCGTTGACGACGATGCTTGTCGGCACGGTCCAGTCGGGATTGAACACGACGTGATTCATTTCCCCGCGAAACACCGGCGTGCGGTGATAGCTCTTGCCGACGATCACGCGCTGCTCCCAGGCCACCGCCCCCTCGCGCACGACCTCCACGTAGTACCCGGCGATGTTCACGACGATGAAGTCCCGGTCGGGATCGCGCAGCACCCAGCGGGCCCGTTCGAGGTTGACCCGAAGCTGATCGATGCGCTCCTCGACAGGAACGTTGAGGGCTGCCAGCGTGTTTCTGCCGACCACGCCGTCGGGCTCGATTCCGTGGCGGTGCTGGAACGACTTTACCGCCTCCGCCAAACCCGGGTCGAAAAAGCGGACGTCGCCGGATTCGATGCCGGTGTAGTCACCGCTCATTCTCAACCGCGTACGCAGCAACTGGACCCGGGGATCGGTCATGCCGGGCCTGAGCGTCGCGCCGTCCGGCATCATCGGCCAACCGCCGGTCGAGGCGAGTTCGCGGTGGCTCCTCAATGCCGTTTTCAGGGTCAGGTAGTACGGGTTGTGGTTCTGTACGCGCTCGAACAGCGCTTCAAGTCGCCCGGCATCCATCGCGGCGGCCAACTCCGTCGCCAGGTCGATCCCCTCCGAGGGCGCGGTAAAATTCCAGTCCGGATCGAGCGAAGAGGGATTGACCTTGCCGAAGCGAACGTGACGCAGCAACCGGCCCGCGGCCGCGGAAAGGGCAAGGTCGCGCTCGGCCTCCTGTATGGCGTCGCGAGGCGCTTCGGACAACAGTCGCTCGAGCAACTGGAGGTGATAATCGGCCGGCTTCAGGCCATGCGCTGCCACGGATCGTATGGCTCGCAGCAACGTGTCGATATCGCCAGTCCGGGTCCACGCCGGCCGGTGCTGCCTCGCGCCATAGAACCGCGACACGAACGACTCGGGGCGACGGTCTATAACTGCCAGTGCGGACTGAACGTTGCCGTTAAGCAACGACTCGATTGCGGCGGCGGTAATGCGCGCGTCGGCGCTTGCCGCCGTGCTGGCGGTCATGGTCGTCGCGATCAATAGTGCGGCCGCCACGAACCATTGCCCTCGGCCAATGCGGCGAGCCGGGTCGTTGCGGTCGTTCACCACCATGTCGACATCATCATGTCCGCGTCGTTCCAATCGTCTTGACATGCATCAACCTCGACATCCCGCCCGGGGCGCGACTGCGATCGCAGTAGCAAATGCGCATTGGAAACGGCATGAAATCAACGCTACCATACGCGAGCCCATCCCGGAATTCGTCTTCCGCACCCGGTAGAAATTGACATGTTCAGAAAAGCCGACCGAAATTCACGTTCGATCGATCGGGGTCGACGCGCGCTCGTCGGGGCGGCCGCGCTGGCGGCGCCCTTGTTGTGGCTGCCCTCCCCCGACACACGGGCGAGTTCGAAAGCCGCGCGCTCGGTACGCATGTATCATACCCATACCGGTGAGCGGATCTCGCTGACCTACCTCGAAGACGGCGAATACGTCGCCGAGGCATTGCGGGATATCAATCGCTTCCTTCGCGACTTTCGTACCGGCGAAGTTCACCCGATCAACCCGCGCCTGCTGGACAACCTGCACGCCATGCGGCGCCAGTCCGGGTCCTCGGGGACATTCGAAATCATATCCGGCTTTCGCTCGCCAGCCACCAACGAGATGCTGCGCAGCAAGTCGACCTCCAGCGGAGTGGCCAAGAAGAGTTTCCACATGACCGGCAACGCCGTGGACGTTCGGCTGACCGGCGTGGACACGAAAGTGCTTCGGGATATCGCGAAGAGCCTGCGCGCCGGCGGTGTCGGTTTCTACGCCAGGTCGGACTTCATTCACATCGACACCGGTCGCGTCCGATCCTGGTAGACGTCCGCGTCGCCCGGGTCCGTTAAGCACCGAGCCTCGGCGCGGGTCACGAGGCCAGGAGCCACATTCCGCCGACGACGAGCAAGCCGCCAAGCACCCGCCCGGCCACGGGGCCGCGCGGCAACGTTTTCTCCGCGAGCACGACCAGCGCCAGGGCGCCGATCAAGAGCAGGTTCATCACGCCGCCCGCGAACAGCAGGAGCATGAGGAACCAGCAACAACCGAGACAATAGGCGCCGTGCGACATACCCATGCGAAGCGCGCCCGCGTTGCCGGGCCGTCGATGCATGGTGAGAAAGGCGATTGGCGACCGGCAGTGTCGCAGGCAGGTGTCCTTCAGGGGAGTGAATTGCCAGACACCCGCCGCCACCAGGATCGCGCCAGCCAGCCACCGGCTTTTCAATTGCATCAGCATCGAGATCAGTCCCAGCTGATCCAGCACGACGTGCATGCCCGTGGCCACGAGAGAAAATGCCAACCACGCCAACAGGTAGCCCGAGGTGAACCACGTGGTTCGGCCAAACGGCGGAACGCTCGATTGCGACCGCCGGTTCAGCGCGGCCGCCAGGAGAATCGTCGGCGCGGCGGACGGCAGCATCATGGCAATCATCATGATCCACCACATCAGCAGCATCGCGACGAGGTAGGCTGCATCGACGACCGGCGCAGGCATCGACATGTCGAGATCCATCCCGGCCGCCGCCGATCCGGACGACAGGATGCCCGGAAACGTCATCTCGACGGCGGTCATGTCCATGCCCACGCCGGCGATGGTGTAGCTCCAAGCCAGGACGACGACGATGGCCAGCGCGGCAACGACGACCTGTCGATCGCGCTTGAGAAACGACTCGATATGCCCCGCGCCGTCGGCCATCGACAGACGAATCAGGCGCCGGCGCGAATCACGCCCCTGCCGGAATGCCTGAGCAGGTTGAACTGGCCGTAGGTCCGGTTAAGCCGCAGCTCGATGGCCGCATCGTCGCCGGTGGTCGACTCGGCGCTTCCAATTTCCGCCACCTCGAACTCGATACCGTCTGGAATGTTGATCCTGACGCGGTGCTCCGCGTCCGACGTATGATCTGGCCGAATCGGACTGCCGGTCGACTCGATGACGCCGGGAATGCGGACCTTCGCCTTTCTGGCATCGATGTCAATCTCGAATTCGACGGGGCGGAACAGCGTCGGATGGACCGTATCCGACATGGCGCGAAAGACCCACCAATGGGTCGCCGCCTCCTCGGTCTCCCCGCCATGCAGAACGGTTTCGAGCGCCTGGCGCTGGCCGGCGTCGGCGCGCTCGTCGATGATCGCCTGCAGTTCTCCGCGACCCTCGGAAATCAGCCCGGGCCATGCATAGAGCACCGCGATGTTGAGCCCCGCCAGATCCACGTCGCCGAAGTGGCCCCTGTCGATACGAAGCGTCTCGAAACCTCGACAGTTGCCGTGTGTCGGCGCCGCCTCGAACTGGCAGGGACATCCGTACGAGCAGTTGCAGTTCCCGTAGGCTTCGCCTTCGACGTACCAGTCGATCATGCCGCCCTCCCCGTGGATCGGATACTCGGGCCGGCCAGTTTACTCCCAAATGCGCGATGGTTCGAAATCCGTCGTCATCGGGCGGACGGTACAGTGCTCCTGGCGCGCACACAGACGATGTTCTCGCCGGCCTGTCCCGCAGCCGTGCGACCGTCCCGACCTGGATCAACCCCGCGCGCCACCCGCTACCGCGCCCGCATCCGACGGCGCCGGGAACTCCCGAGCACCACCGGCGCGGCAAGTCCCACGAGTTGTCCGAGGTTCGTCGTCGAGTAGAATCGGGAATGATCCGCACTTTGGAATCCCGAAAATGTCATTCGAGTGGAGGGCGGCGGGATGAGTCCACCGGGTTCGTCGTTCACCGCTCCCGGGTAATCGCCGATCCATGAAACTTCCGGCGAGAGCCATTTACACCTGGGTCGACGAGATCTTCCTCGACCTCGCGCGGCAGTTCCGCTGGTCCTACCTCCCGCCCCTGATGGTCTACCTCGCCGCCGGCGTATCCGGTCTGACCGCCATCGTCGGCACGTTTTTCGTCAAGGACTATCTCGGACTATCGGCCGCCTTCCTGGCCGGGCTCGCGTTCTGGGCGGGCATACCCTGGGCGCTGAAGATGCCGCTCGGCCACCTGGTCGACCTAATCTGGCGCTGGAAGGCGTTCCTGGTATGGGTGGGCGCCGGCCTCATCGCCACGAGCGTGATCATCATGTACGCCCTTATCGCGCATACCGATGCGATCACCACCATTATGCCGGCCGAAGCCTGGTACGTCGTCTCCGTGCTGCTCGCCCCGACCGGCTACGTGGTCCAGGACGTGGTGGCCGACGCCATGACCATCGAGGCCGTTCCGGTCATCGACGAGAACGGCAACGCGTTCGGGGATGCCGACATCAAGGCGATGCACACGACCATGCAGACCCTCGGCCGCTTCGCCATCATCAGCGGCACGGTGGCGGTCGCGGTCGTCAACATCGTCATGTTCGAGGGTGTCGAGAATCTCTCCGAGCAACAAAAGGCCGATATCTATGCCGACATCTACCTGCTCGCTTTGATCATCCCGGTGGTCTCGGTAGCCGGCGTAACGCTTGGATCGCTGTCGCTGCGCGCCCGCGCGCGACGGCTCCGCGCACAGGGGCTCGACGAAGCCGACATCCAGTCCGCGCTCTTCGCGCCCGCCGAGCCGACTGCGCCGAACTGGTGGATTCTTGGCGGCAGCGCCGTGTTCGTGGTCTTTACGCTGACAATGGGCCTGGGCGAGGTGCCTTTCGCCCAGGAGATCGTCTTCGCCGGCTCCATGATCATCGTGGTTTACCTGATCCACCGGCTGCTGCTGGAACTCGAGCCCGCCCTGCGCGGACCGCTGGTGGGCACCGCGATCATCATCTTCGTTTTCCGCGCCGTGCCGCTACCCGGCCCGGGCGCCACCTGGTTCGAAATCGACATGCTCGGATTCGATCAACAGTTCATATCGGTCCTCACCCTGATCACGTCGGTCCTGACGCTGGCGGGACTGGTGGTGCTGCGGCCGTTGATGACGCGCCACTCCATCGCCTGGATCGTCGTTTTGCTGACCATCGCCGCGGGCTTACTGTCGCTGCCGAACATCGGCCTGTACTACGGCATCCACGAATGGACCCAGCGCTGGACGGCCGGGGTCGTCGATGCCCGTTTCATCGCGATCATCGATACCGCGCTGGAATCGCCTCTCGGCCAGGTCGCGATGATCCCCATGCTGGCGTGGATCGCGCGAAACGCCCCCAAGCACCTCAAGGCGACGTTTTTCGCCGTCATGGCGTCCTTTTCAAATCTCGCGCTGTCGGCGAGCGCGCTTGGAACGAAATACCTGAACGAAATCTTCGTCGTCACCCGGGAAGTGAGCGACCAGGCCACCGGCGTCGTCTTGACCCCGGCGGACTACGGCGAACTCGGCTGGTTATTGATCGTCGTCGCCGCGATCGCCGTCGCCGCGCCGCTCGTCACGATTGCCGTCGTACAGAGAAGTTCGCTTCGCACGGCGCAGTAGCGCGCCGCGAACGACTGATCGATGGCGGACGGAACAAGGACTTTCCGCGATAGCCGAGGTCAGCGACGGGACGAACAACGCGCGGGAACCCGGGAAACGGTCAGCCTGAACCTTCCAGGAGCTGGTAGCGCTGCTTTTGCGGTATCACCGCGCGAACGCCGCCCTGGGGATTCTCGACGTCGCCGACGTATCGCGGAATAAGGTGGATGTGCAGGTGCATCACCGACTGTCCGGCCGCCTTGCCGACGTTGATTCCGACATTGTACCCGTCCGGAGAATGCTCGCGATCGAGATGGGCCTTCGCATTGGCGACCATCTCCCACAGCGCGACGCGCTCATCGTCGGTACATTCAAAGTAGTTGGCAAAGTGGCGTCTTGGCACGATGAGCATGTGTCCGTCGCTCACCGGATGGCGATCGTACCAGGCCTGCGACCATTCGTCGGACAGCACGACGCGATCTTCGGCCCGGTTGCAGAATCGGCAGGTATCGGTCACCAGGAATCCCCGTCTCGCATTGTTTGAAAATGTCGCGTTGAACGTCGCAACCGGAAAACATCTCGGATCGGTTCACAGCGACTCATCACGGCGCACCCATCGAGGCCGGGTCGCCGGCACGGCCCGCGGTAATGGCGCGCAGGGCGCGATTCTACCGGGATTCGCCGGGTGCCGGTACTTCCCGAAGACCGATCGCGCGGCAGTCTACAACTGCGATTCGATCGGCAACAGTCGCAGCAACGTTACCGCCACTCGCAACCACAGCGAGGTTTGTGGCTCGTGGATCCATGCCTGGCTTTCGCCGGCTGCCGTCCAGGTAATCGACTCGCCGCCGGCGAGGGTCTCCTCCAGGGACAGCCGCCACGCGGCCGTCGAGGTAAATTGCTCGAACCACTCGATCATGTCCGATGCGATGATCTGCGAATCGATCACCAGTCCGATCTCGGTATTCTCGTGAATGGATCGCGGGTCGAGGTTCAGCGAGCCGACGAACACCCGCTGCCGGTCGAACACGAACGACTTGGCGTGCAGGCTGGCGGCGGACGAACCGCCAAGCGGGCTTCCCACGACCGAGAACTCATCCTCGCCCGGCCGCGCCTCGAACAGTTCCACCCCGGCGCGAAGCAGCTCCCGTCGGTATCGGGCGTATCCCGCATGCACAACGGGTACGTCCGTCGAGGCGAGCGAATTGGTGAGCACCCGAACCCGGACGCCTCGTGAAACGAGCTCCGCCAGGAAGGCCGCGCCCGCGCGCCCGGGCACGAAGTACGGCGAAATGATCACCAAGTCGTGCGTCGTGCCGCTGAACAGGGGCCGTAGCTCCGCCGCCAGTTCGTACTCCGACGAGGCATGCGGCGGATCGATCTTCTCCGGTCCGTCCGAGACCAGGTGCGCATCGACCCATTCGAGCTGCAGGTTCCCGTCACGGAATTTTCCCGCGAGCCCCGATTCTTTCAGGGCCTCCCGATACGCTTTCTCGGACACCGCGGCGCCGGCATGCGCACGTCGCGTGGCCCGCTCGGCATCGGCGCTCAACCGATCGGTGTCCAGCACTTCGACCGGGTAGGAGAGATCGCTGTTCCAGAAGGCGTCGAACGATTCGGATACCTCTTCCACGACCGTACCGGCGACCAGGGCATCTAGATCGGTGAAGTTCATCTCGCCCGACGCACCGAAATACTCGTCGCCGATATTGCGGCCGCCGATCACGGCCACCGCGTTGTCCACCGTAAACGACTTGTTGTGCATCCGCCGGGTGATCTGCCCATACCGGGTGGCGAACTGCAACGCCCGCGGCGAGCCGCGGGCAAAGGGGTTAAATACGCGCACTTCTATTTCGGGATGATTCGCCAGCGCCGCGGCAGCACTCTCGCGGCCGCCGAAATCGATGTCATCGACCAGCAAGCGAACGCGAACGCCGCGGTCCGCGGCAGCCAGCAAGTGATCGGTGAACAACCGACCGGTGAGATCGTCGTGATACAGGTAGTACTGCGCATCGATGGTACGCTCGGCCAGTTGCGCGAGCACGGCGCGCGCGACGAACGCATCCAGGCCGTCGTCGAGCAGCAATACGCCGCTCTTGCCCGAATGCCCGGCCGCCGCCGTGGCGACCCGCTGCCCGAGAAACGTCTGCCCGGCATCGTCGATGGCGAACGACGGCTCTCGTTCGAAGTCGGTTGGCAACGTGGCACAGCCAGGCGATAGAAGAACGACCGTCAGCAACGCACATACCCGACCGAACAACGGTCGTACTCGACGAGTAAACTTGCGTCGCGCCGGCGTGGCTTCGGACGATGTCGAGCAAGCGCGCATCACTGGACGTCTTTCAATACCTTTCTGGGATTCGCATTGTAAGCAATTCACCTCGTGTCACATCTTTCGTATCCACACCGTACCTCATCCGTCTGGCGATTTACCACCGCACTATCCCGACGTTCGCCACCTTCGTACCTGATCGCGAAACACCTCGACGAAAGCCTGCACCGCGGGCGTCAGCTTCTTCCCCTTGTACTTGATGATGCCAACGTCGCGATAGACCGCTGGCCGCCTGATCGGAATCGTCTTCAGCAATGGCTGGCTGAGCATCGAGACCGCCATCGACGGCAGCGCCGTGACGCCGAGTCCGGCCTCCACCATTCCCCCCAGCGTATAGTGGTGCTTGGTCTCGTGCAGCGGCACCAATCGCAGGCGCTCGGCTGCAAGCGCCGAGTCCAGTATCTCACGCACGATCGAGTCTTTTGTCATGGTCAGGAAAGGGGCTTCCGTCAGATCCTTCAGGGTAACGCTTCGCCGCCGCGTCCAGGGATGCTGCTTTGGCACGATCGCCACGTAGGCATCTCGCGCCAGGCGTTCGAACTCGAAGTCGCTTTCCTTCGGCGGCGAAGGACCGATGCCGATTTCCGCCTCGTCGCGTACCAGCTCTCCAAGTATGTCCGCCGCGACGACGTCGTGAACGGAAAGCTGTATGCCGGGGAACTGGTTCTGGAACCGCGCCATGGCGTCGGGAAGGAAACGCGCGGCGATCGTCGGCACGCACGCGATCACCACGCGACCGCGCTGCAGCGCAGCCTCGTCCTTCAACTCGTCGACGATATCGCCCAGATCGGTAAGCAGCCGTTCGGCGCGGTGCCTGAATCGTTCGCCGGCGCGCGTCACGCGCACGCGCCGCGTGGTGCGATCGAGCACCGCGATGCCGAGTTCGTCCTCGAGTTGCTGAACGTGTGCCGTTACCGCGGGCTGGGAGAGATGGACCCGCTCCGACGCGGCTCGAAAACTGCCCGTCTCGACTACCGCCAGGAAAGTGCGAATCTGCTTGATGGAGATATTATTCATATTTTATGAATAGTTTATTTAATCTTTAAAATTGTATTGAGTAATCGCCAATGCTTCAATAATCAAAAATCAGTGCCGTCGGCCACAACGGCCACGCCGACAAGTAACAGGAGGACCCAGCAACGTGAGCGAAACGCTCCTCGTCACTAACCAGGACATGCCCGGCCTCGCCACCATCGGTGAGTGCATCGAGGCGATCGAGCATGCCTACCTCGAGCATGGCCAGGGCACCGCGCGGGAACTGCCGCGCCGCCGCATCTACCATCCGCGCGAAGACCCGCCCGACCACTACTACTGGTTCAACGAGATGGCGGGCATTGTGCCCGGTGTTCGCAGCATGGGATTGCGCGTGAACTCGGCGACCGTGAACGTGGCACGAAAACGCGGTAATGCCCGTCTCGGCTTCCCCGGCGCGTTTTCCGCCCTGGTGTTCCTGTTCGATACCGAGACGACCGAGTTGCTCGCCATTCTTCAGGACTTCTACATCAACCCGATTCGGGTCGCCGCCACCAGTGCCATCGTCACCAAACGCCTGGCCCGGGACGACTCGAGGGTGATGGGCCTGTTCGGCTCGGGCACCCAGGCGCTGCTCCAGGTTCAGTGCCATCGGGCGGTAACCGGCATCGAGGAGGTTCGGGTCTACAGCACCCGCCCCGAGCGACGAGAGAAAGTCGCCGCGCAGTTGAACGAACTGGCCGGCATCAACGCTGTCGCCGTGGATCATCCACGGGACGCCGTGAGGGGATGCGACATCGTCACCACCGCCACCAGTTCCAACGAACCGGTCTTCGACGGCGACTGGCTCGAACCCGGCACCCACGTCAACACCATGATCGGCTCGGACTACTTTCTGCCGCGCCGCGAGACCGACGACAAGACGGTGCTGAAGAGCGACATCATCGTGGTGAACTCCAGGGAATCCGTGCGACTCGACAAGCAGCCCGAGCTGTATCCGCACCTGCAGCGCGGCACGCTCAACTGGGACGACGTCTACGAGATCGGCGACCTGATGGTGAAGCGTCATATCCACGGGCGCTCGACCAGCCAGCAGATCACCTATCACAACAATAATGTCGGCATGGGAATCCAGTTTGCCGCCATGGGTCGTTTGCTCTACGAAAAGGCCATGGAACGCGGCGTCGGCACCGGCGTCGACTCGCGTTTCTTCATGCAATACGACGACGACCTGCGCGCCATTCGCGACACCGCCTTCCTGGCTGACGCAGACGCGGTCGAGGTGAACTAGGCCATGGACCGCGCCGAATACCGCGACGAGTTCCCGCACGCCGCGCCGAGCAAGTCGAAACCGCTCGCCGGCGTCACCGTGATCGACGCGGGCAACATGGTCGCGGCGCCATTCGCCACGGTGTTGATGGCGGATTTCGGCGCCGAGGTGATCAAGATCGAGCATCCCGAAACGGGCGACGGCCAGCGGCGACTGGAACCGATCAAGAACGGCGTGCCGCTGTGGTGGAAGAACATCTCGCGCAACAAGCAGTGCGTCACGCTGAACCTGGGTAAACCCGAGGGTGCCGAGGTGTTCCGCGACCTCGTCACCAGCGCCGACGTGGTCGTCGAGAACTATCGCCCGGGCACGTTCGAACGTTGGGGACTGTCGTGGGAGTCGTTGCGCGCCGTCAACGAGCGGTTGGTCATGCTGCGCATCTCGGGGTTCGGTCAAACCGGCCCCTACAGCAGCCGTCCCGCCTTCGGTCGCGTTGCCGAGGCCATGAGCGGGCTGTCACACCTGATCGGCGAAGCCGACGGCCCGCCCATGTCGCCAGGCTATCCGCTTGGCGATCTCATCGCCGGTCTGTTCGGTGCCTACTCGGTGATGATGGCGTTGTACCACCGTGACGTGCACGACGGCCCCGGCCAGGTTATAGACCTTGCGCTGTACGAAGCGGTGTTCCGACTGCTCGATTTCGACCCGCTGGAATTCGACCAGCTTGGCACCGTGCACACACGCACCGGCAACCGCGTCGCTTACGCGGCTCCGAGCTCGACGTTTCGCACCCGCGACGACAAGTACATCACCCTGGCCGCTACCACCCAGCGGGTATGGGAGCGGCTGTGCGCGGCGATCGACCGCGAGGATCTCGTTTCCGACCCGCGCTTCGTGGACAACCCGCGCCGGGTAGAGCGCTCCGAGGAGATCAACGGCGTGGTGGAGTCGTGGATGAGGGAACGCAATCGCGAGGAGGCCAGCGCGCGGCTGAACGAGTTCTCCGTGCCGCACTCGGCAATCTACGATATGCGAGACGTGTTTCGCGACGCGCAATACCGTGCCCGACAGGCCATGGTACGGGTCGCCGACAACGATCTCGGCGACGCGCTCGTGCACAACGTCGTGCCGCGCCTGTCCGAAACGCCCGGGTCGGTGGATTGCCTGGGCGCGGCGATGGGCGCCCACAACGAAGCGGTCTATCGCGACCGGCTAGGTTACCCGCCGGAAAAGCTCAACAGACTCAAGGAAGACGGTGTTATATAGAGGCAAGGCCCGCCCGAAGTCAGACTACTACTACAAAACGAGGAGGAAAGACGATGTTGAATCGAATCATCAAGACGGCCGCGATCGCGGTCACGCTGGCCGCCGCAGGCAGCGCCCAGGCCCAGGACGCGTATCGTTGGACGCTGTCGGGCGCGAGCCCCGAGGGACTTTGGTCCATGCTCGGCGCCGGCGTGGACTCGGCGCTGCGCACCAGCCATGACGGCTCCGTGGTGACCTACCAGACCTCGGGCGGCGGGCTCGCCAACGTGGGCATTCTCGATGCCGGGAACGCAGACCTGGGCATCGTCCACAATATCGAGCTGAAAGTGGCCGTCGACGGCGCCGAGCCGTTCAAGGCGCCGGTGACGAGCCTGCGCGCCATCGCGGTACTGTACAACTGGGCGCCGATGCAGATGGTCATCACGAAGAGCTTCATGGAAGAGCACGGTATCACCAGCATGCGCGACATTGCCGGGAAAAAGCCGCCGCTTCGCATCGCGGTGAACCAGCGAGGCAACATGGTGCAGGAGACCAACAAGCAGATCCTCGACGCGTACGGGATCACTTACGAGGATATCGAGTCCTGGGGCGGACAGGTCGTCTATGCGCCGGGCGGCGAGATGGCCAACCTGTTCAACGACCGACGCATCGACATGGCCGGTAACGGCGTGTTCGTGCCCTACCGCTACTTCACCCGCGTGGCCGAGAACATGGCGCTGGACATCCTGCCGCTGGAGCAGGACGTCATCGAGCAGGTCGCCGCGGCCTCCGGCGCCGATCCGTACCTGATCAAGGCCGGCGGTTACGAGTGGCTGGATCACGACGTACCGACGGTCGCCCTCTCCGCGGTGCTGGTGGCAAGCGACAAGATGTCCGAACAGGACGCCTACAATTTGACCAAGGCCCTGGTGTCCAACGTTGGCAAGATCCAGGAGGTACACAAGTCCATGGCCGCGCTGACGCCCGGACTCATGGCTTCCTTGACGGTCGCGCCCTATCACCCGGGCGCGGAGAAGTACTACCGCGAAGCCGGCCTGATGGACTGACAATCGCGTCGACCGGGAATTCCAGTCCATGCCAAACGACCCTGGCGAAACGCCGCTGAAAGGAGTCGCCGCCGTGTTCTTCGCGGTCGGCGCGCGGCGCGAGCCGGGCGGTCCCGTCGGCGCGGTCACCGCCGCGCTGGCGCTCGGTGTCTCTCTCTGGGTACTTTATGCCGCCACGCTGGCGATCATCGATCCGTTGGCGCTGGCGGCTGTTTTTCTCTGCTTCATGTTCGCGCTGCTATTCCTGGTCGTGGCCGCGACGCCGGGCTCGACCCGACGGCAGCCGCCGCTTTACGATATCGCGCTGGCGCTCGCCGCGGCCGCCTGCGGCATCTATTTTGCGCTCGAATCCGGCCGCATCGTCACTCGCATCTCCCTGCTCGACCCGCTGTCCACGGGCGATGTCGTCGTCGGCAGCGCGCTGTGCGTGCTGGCAATAGAGGCCACTCGCCGAACCGTCGGCTTCGCGTTGACGCTGATCGTGCTGGCCATGCTCGCCTACAATCTGTGGGGCGATCACCTGTCGGGCCTGATTGGTCACGGTCCCATCAGCTACCAGCACTTTCTCGACCAGACCATGTTCACCACCAACGGCATCTTCGGGGCGCCGGTGCGGGTCGCGGCGACCTATGCCTTCCTGTTCGTTACCTTCGGCACCATCCTCGAACGCGCCGGCGGCAGCGAGTTTTTTTTCAACCTGGCCGCCGCCATCAGCGGGCGCAGCGTCGGCGGCCCGGCCAAGGTGGCGGTGTTCTCCTCGGCGCTCTACGGCACGGTGTCGGGAAGCCCCACTTCGGACGTGGTGACCACCGGATCGATCACCATTCCCATGATGCGCCGGCTTGGCTACCCGCGTTCCCTCGCCGGGGGAATCGAGGTAGCGGCGTCGACCAGCGGCGGACTCATTCCGCCGGTGATGGCCTCGGCCGCTTTCATCATGGTGGAAGTCACCGGCATCCCCTACCTGACCATCGCCAAGGCCGCGCTGATCCCGGCGCTGCTGTACCTGCTCGGCGTGTTCATCCAGGTGCACCTGCTGTCGAAGCGCTACAACCTCGCGCCGATGGAGGTGAAGGATATTCCCCGGCTCGCGCCGACCCTGAAGGACGGCGGATTGTTCATCGTCCCGCTGGTCTGCCTGGTGGGCGCACTGTTCGTCGGATACACGGCCACGCTGGTAGCGGTGGTCGGCATCGTCAGCGTCGTGGCTGTTGCAACGCTGAAATCTTCCACTCGACTCGGACCGATCGCACTGGGATCTGCGCTCGTTACGGCCTGCCGACGCATGGTGCCGGTCGCTGCAGCGTGCGCCGCGGCGGGTCTCGTGGTCGGCGGCATCAGCATGACCGGGCTGTCCGGTAAGGTCTCGATTCTGGTTTTGGAGCTGGCCGGCGACGGCATGCTGTTGTCGCTGATCGTCGTCGCCATGATGGCCATACTGCTGGGCATGGGCATGCCGACGCCCAGCGCCTACATCATGGCAGCGGTGCTGACGGCGCCGTTTCTCATCGATCTCGGCCTGGCGCCGCTCACCGCGCACATGTTCCTGCTCTTCTTTGCCGTGCTCTCCGCCCTGACGCCGCCGGTCGCCGTCGCCGCCTTCGCCGCCTCGTCGCTGGCCGAGGCCAATCCCCTGGCGATCGCCTCGCGCGCGGTGCTGCTCGCACTGCCGGCCTTCATCATTCCGTTCATCTTCGCCTATCGCCCGGAACTGCTCGGGCAGGCGGCGTGGCCGCAGACGGCGACCGCGGTGGTGACTGCCGTAGTCGGGGTGAGTGCGCTCGCCGTCGCGGTGGCCGGCTACCTTGACCGGCCGCTGGCATGGCACCTGCGTATCGTCGCATTCTCGGTCGGCCTGCTGCTGATGATTCCCGGCCTGGCGACCGATGCGGCGGGTCTCGCCATCGGCATCGGGTTGCTCGGGACGCTGGCGTGGCGCCGCCGACATGCGCGGCACGTCGCGGACGAAGCCGATGGACCGTAAGCGCCTGGCGATCGCCATTGACCGCTACGATCGCCACGTACCGCTGTTCACGGGAGCGGTCGAGCCGCCGCCGGGGTACGCGGTCGATTTTCTCGAAGTGGGTATGGATCCGCCGCGCCGGCACGGTGTCGATCGCCATCGGCGCATGCTCGTCGACAGGGAATTCGATGCCGCCGAGGTGTCCCTCGCTTCCTACCTCGTGGCGCGGGACAAGGGCATGACCGATCTCATCGCGCTGCCCGTCTTCCCGCGGCGATTGTTCAGTCACAACCACGTGTTCGTCTCATCGCGCTCGGGAATCACGAAACCTGCCGATCTGGCCGGCCGGCGCGTGGCCGTATGGGCTTTCCAGGTCACCATGTCCGTACTCGCCAAGGGTGATCTGCAGCGCGACTACGGGCTCGATTGGCGAACGGTCACCTGGATGACCGAGCACCGGGAGGAAATCCGCCACGACTACGGGGACGACGTAATGATCGAGCGCCTGCCCGACGGCTTCGACGTCGTGAAGGCACTGCAATCGGGAGCCCTCGACGCCTGCATCAATCCCCATCCGCCCGAGGCCATGATGACGCCAGGCAACGGCATCGAGCGACTGTTCCCGAACTGGCAGGAAGCGACCGGAAACTACTTCCGACGCTACCGCTACTATCCCGTGATGCACGTGCTTGCGGTCAAGTTGGAACACCTCGAGCGGGACCCGTCATTGGGTGGCGCCCTTGTACGGATGTTCGACGAAGCCGCCTCCATGGCGCGGCAGTTCTATGTCGATCCCGGCTACGCCATGGTGATGCACGCCAGGAACACGCTGGAGCACGAGTTGCGGCACTATTCTGCGCAGGTGTGGCCGTCCGGCATCGAACGCAACCGGAGAAACATCGAGGATTTCATCGGCTATTGTGTTGATCAGCGCCTGCTGCGCGCAGCGGCACCGGTATCCGGTTTGTTTGCCGACACCGGCGAATGAACTCGAACCATGACGTGCTTGCTCACTAAGCGACGCCCGGCGCCTGGTCAAAGGCGCCTGTCGATGCAAATCGCTCCGGCGAGAAAGCGTTTCAATTGCCGGACGATCTACCCGCCTCGAAGGGGTATACGACAATGCTGCGTCCCTCGAGGCGAATCAATCCGTCCTCCTCCAGGATGCGCAGTACGTGTCCCGCCACTTCCCGTGAACAGTTCACGATCTGACCCAGTTCCTCGCGGGTGATTCGCACGAGCTTGCCGTCCGGGTGACTCATCGCCTGTTCGTCGTCGGCAAGCTGGATCAAGGCGCGGGCGATGCGGCCGGTGACGTCCAGGAACGCCAGGTTGCCGAGCTTCTCGCTGGTCTTTCGCAGGCGGATCGCGAGTTGCCTGGTCAACTCCATCAGCAGCTCGTGATCTTCCGCCACCAGCGACCTGAACCGGGCCAGTTCCACCACTGCCACCTCGCACTCGCCTCGCGCGAGCACCGTCGCGCTGCGTTTCGGCTGGTCCTCGAAAAGTCCCATCTCGCCGAAGAACTCGCCCGGACCGATGTAGTCGAGCACCAGGCGACGACCGTCCTCGTCGTAGGCCTCCACGCTCAGCGAGCCCTTGAGCACGTAGTAGACGTCCTTCGACGCGGCGCCCTGCTGCAGGATCACCTGCTTGGGTCGAAACCGTTCGAACCGGCACACGGCGAGCAATCGCTGTATGGGCGCTGGGGCCTGGGCCGGTTGCACACGTGTCATCGCGGTGTCTCTCTCGTCATGGTGGACCGGGCCGGCAAAGCGCCCGCCCGGTGCCCCTTGTGGCCGAAGACTCCCCCGCGTCCCGATTTCTCCGCGCGTGGCGCGAAGTGGGGTTGCCGAAGAGTTACTTTACTGGTTTTTCTCCCTGACTCACAGCCCTCGAGAAAACCGGCAAAAAGGCCGCCCGAAGGCGGCTCGAAATGGCCTTTTGAAGACCGACGTGGTCTCGATGAAACGCGGGCGGTGACTACAACGCGACAAGGGCGATGAACGCGGCACCGGCCACGTAGAATGCCGCCAACACGTCGTAGAAATTGCACAGGCGATCGGTGGTGTAGTCGGTGAAATCGTTCATTGTCCTGCCCTTCGGGCTCATTACCGCAATGAGCGCATTTTGGCGGGTACGCCAACACGATTCTGCGAACTGGCCGACAATGCGCGCACCTCGATTGTGATACGGCTCACATTCCTCCGGGCGGAGGGGACGAGGGTCGTCCGCCCCGCCGCCGCGGGACGGACATGGCGTCAGGCCGCTTCCCGGGTTTCGCCGGTGGCGGGACGACTCATCAGCAGGTACTCGAAGGCGGCGAGACCGGCCTTGGCACCCTCGCCCATCGACACGACGATCTGCTTGTACGGAACCGTCGTGACGTCGCCGCAGGCGAAGACGCCCTCGGCGCTGGTGCGGCACTTTTCGTCGATGACGATTTCCCCGTGCGGCGAGCGTTCCACCACGCCGTCGAGGAATCGGGTGTTGGGCACGAGCCCGATCTGGACGAAGACGCCCGCCGTCTCCAGGCGGTGCACCTGGCCGGTGTCGCGGTCTTCATACTCGATGGCGTCGACCTTGCCGTTCGACGCGGTGACCTGTTTCGTCGCCGCGTTGCGAACGATGGCGATGTTGTCCCGCCCCAGGGCCTGGTCTACCAGCACCCGGTCGGCCTTGAGTTCGGGCATGAACTCGAGCACCGTGACCGATCGGACGATACCCGCGAGATCCAGGGCCGCCTCGATGCCCGAGTTGCCCCCGCCCACCACGACGACGTCCCTGCCCTTGAAAAACGGACCGTCGCAGTGGGGGCAGTAGGCGACGCCATTACCGATGTTCTCCCTCTCGCCCGGCACGCCAAGCTCGCGCCAGCGCGCGCCGGTAGCGAGGATCACGGAGCGAGCCCGGATCGTTTCGCCGGAAGACAGTGTCAGCGTCTTGACCTCGCCGGTCTCCACGCCGGTGACGCGTAGGTGCTCCTTCAAGGTGATTTCGTAGTTTTCCATGTGGGCGACGAGCGCCGCGCTCAGTTCGGCGCCCGTGGTGCTCGGCACCGAGATGAAATTCTCGATGCCGAGCGTGTCCTTGACCTGCCCGCCGAAGCGGTCGGCGACGACAGTCACGCTCAGTCCCTTGCGCGCGGCGTAGATCGCCGCGCTGACGCCCGCGGGACCGCCGCCGACCACGACTACGTCCTGCAACCGCAACGGCTCGCCGGCGGCATCGCGCCGCAGGGAGGGGTCGCGCTCGATCATCTTGTCGATCAGCCGCGCCGCGTCCACCTTGCCGTTGGCGAACAACTCGCCGTTGACATACACCGACGGCACGCCCTGGATGTCGCGCTCGTCGACGAGTTCGCGGAACAGGCCGCCGTCGATCATCTCCGTGGTGATGTTGTCGTTCAGCAGCGCGAACTGATTGAGCGCCTGTACCACGTCGGGACAGTTATGGCACGACAGGCTCACGAACACCTCGAAGCGAAGCGGTTCGCTCACGCCCGCCACCAGCGCTTTCAGGCTCTCGTCGAGCTTGATCGGCGTGCCGGCTGCCTGCAATACCGCCAGTATCAACGAGTTGAACTCGTGCCCGCCGGGTATGCCCGAGAACACGATGCCGGTGGCGCGGCCGTCGGCCTCGATCGAGAAGCTGATCGGGCTGCGAAGGCCCGCGTCGCGCTCTTCGAGCGACAACTTGTCCGAGACCGTGCAAAGCCCGGCGAGGAACTCCACCAAGGCCGGGCGCCGGTCATGATCGCCCGTCTGCAGGACGAACGTTACCGGCAGACGCATGTTCTCGGTGTAGGATTTAAGTGTCTGCAGAATGTCGGGGGTCAGCATGTCGCGGCTTCCGTCAAGGATTTCAGGGATTCGCGACGCGCGTTGCCGCGCGCCGCGAAGTCATGGACCGATATCGGGTTCAGATCTTGCCGACCAGGCTGAGGGACGGTGCGAGCGTATCCTCGCCCTCCTCCCACGCCGCCGGGCAGACCTCGTCGGGGTGGGCGCGCACGTACTGCGCGGCCTTGACCTTTCGCAGCAACTCGCCGGCATTGCGGCCGACACCCTCGGCGGTGATTTCCATCACCTGGATCACGCCGTCGGGGTCGACGACGAAGGTGCCGCGATCCGCCAGACCCTGGTCCTCGCGCATCACCTCGAAGTTGCGCGTGATCTGGCCGGTCGGATCGCCGATCATCGGGTAGCCGATCTTGCCGATGGTATCGGAGGCGTCGTGCCAGGCCTTGTGGGTGAAGTGCGTGTCGGTGGACACGGCGTAGACCTCCACGCCGCGGGCGGCGAATTCCTCGTACTTGTCGGCAAGATCGCCGAGTTCGGTCGGGCACACGAACGTGAAATCGGCCGGGTAGAAGAAGAAGACCGCCCACTTGCCCATCACGTCCGCCTCGGTGACCTCGACGAACTTGCCATCGCGGTAGGCGGTGGCGCTGAACGGCTTGATACGGCTGTTGATCAGTGACATTTGTCGTACTCCGAAAATGGTATTGGTGGTGAAAAATCGCATCGTCATCGACGACTGTCACTAATGATAAGGATTCTCATTAGAAATAAAAATTGATAATATTGAACATAATGATCTAAAAAACCGATTACAGATGATTACTTTCAAGCAAATACGCTACGCGCTTGCCGTGGCGAAGACGCTGCATTTCAAGAAGGCCGCGGACCAGTGCGCGATCTCGCAGTCGGCGCTGAGCACCGCGCTGGCGGAAATGGAGAAGCAACTCGGCTACGTCGTGTTCGAGCGGGACAACAAGAAGGTGTTGATCACCCCGGTAGGCCATCGGATGCTCGAGAAGGCGCGCCAGGTCAAGCTGCTGGTCGACGACATTCACAAGCTGGCCGACCAGCAACGCAGGCCGCTGGGGTCGCGGCTGGCCATCGGCATGATTCCCACCGTCGGCCCCTACCTGTTGCCGATCCTGCTTCCGGCACTGGCGGCGGACTACCCGGACCTGGCGCTCGAGGTCGAGGAAGCGCAGTCGCTGGAACTACTGGAGCAGCTGAGAAACGGCGAACTCGATACCGCCATCCTGGCGCTGCCCTTCCAGCACGAGGGCCTGCTGGCCTTCAGTTTCTGGAAGGAGAACTTCTACTTCGTGACCCGTGCCGACGACGAACTGGCCGGCCGCAAGCGCGTCCGCGCCGGCGAGCTGGCGCCGTCGCGGTTGATGCTGTTGAAGGAAGGCCATTGCCTGAAGGACCACGCGCTGGCCGCGTGCAGGCTTCCCGAGGCGGCCGCCCACGGCCTGCAGGCGACCAGTCTGCCGACCCTGGTGCAAATGGTCGCGGGCAGGATGGGATCTACGCTGGTGCCGGAAATGGCGCTCGCGCAGCTCGTCGAACCCAACCCCGACCTGGTCGCGATCCCGCTGGCCGAGCCCGGGCCCCATCGCGAACTCGCCCTGCTGGTGCGACCCAACTACCCGGGCCTGCAGGATATCGAGCAGTTGCGCGAACGATTGACCCGGGCATTGTCCGACGCACTCGGCTAGCCGACGGGCGGTTCGCCGCCCGGCGAGGAACACCGAAACCGCGTCACTTTTCGCGGTCGCCCGCGTCCTTTCCCAGCGCCTGTCGTTCGAACGCGTGCAGTTCGTGAGGCGTCCACACGAAGTAGAGCCAGCGCTGCAGCTTGCGGTAGAGCCAGTTGTTCGACCAGAAGTAAAAACGAAGCGGATCGAAGGAATCGGTCAACCGGGCCTTCGTATAGTTGTTGACGATGCCGAAGTGGACGCTCTCGAGACCTTCCGTCAGCGCGTACTCGAGGGCCGACGCCACCAGCAGATCGTAGACCGGCGCGTCGCGCGTGTAGCGACGATCGAAACCGCCCAGGATGCCGCCGAGGCGACGGCCGCACTGCCTGAACGTCGAGAATCCGGCGAGGGTCCCGTCGAGGCGAACCAGTATGTGCACGTACGCCTCGCGCCGGAAGGGTTCGGTGTCGAGGATGTGTCGATCGAAAAAGCCCTGGAAGGGAATGACGCTTCGGGTGCTCCGGGCCGAGGAGACCAGGCAGCGCCCCATGGCTTCGCGCACGTCGTCGCCGACCGCGCCGCGGGTGACTTCGACGGTCACCGGCTGGCGCCTGCGAAACTTCGCGAGCTTCTTGCGCGTGCGATTGTGCACGGCAAAGTAATCGTCGATTGACGTGTATCGCGACGCCCGTATCGAAGCGCCCGAGCAATAGGGGAAGGCCGCGTAGCCGCGGCCACGATAGACCGCCTCGTCGTCGACGTCGTCGATGACGACCACGTACGCGGCATCGGGCTTGTTCTTCAGGTGCGCGGCAATCGCCGCCTTCACCGTGTCGCGCCGGCTTTCGTCGCGACAATAAACCGGGCCGTCGAGGTTCGCGCCGAGGATCTCGTTCATCGCGCAGTACATGACGTTGCCGCCGAACACGCGCGATACACGGAGCAACGGTTCGAGAACACGAAAGCGTCGATACCGTGTGTTGAGAGCGTGGTACGGATTGTAGTGTTCGACCCGCGACACGAGCCCCACGCCGACGAGCCCGGAGTCGTCGAATACCTTGACGAAGAAAAACCGCTCGGCGTCCGTCGAGCGACGGGCGAGATCCTCGAAAAACTCGAACACGCCGATGTCCAGTTCCCGCGCCGCCAACGCGTCCGCGAATCGGGATTTCTCCTCGTCCGCAAGCACCTTCGAGTCTTCGCAGCGCAGTGGCGGGTTTGGCGCATCCACGACAAATCGCTCCTAGACGGGTTCGACGCCCGGGCGCAGATAACCGATGTCGACCAGGCGATCGAAGTAGGTGCTCCAAAGGGTCTCGTCCAGCGGCGGACAGGCGGTGCCCGACGCGGCTATCGCCTCGCTCAATCGATCGGTGACGAAGCGGTACGGTCGGAAGTACCACTGGAACAAGCGGCCGTCGGACTCCTCCCGGAACAGGTACTTGAGCACGAACGCCTGCTTCTTCGAATAGTGCTTGCGAATGAATGCCTGGCAGTGGTCGACCCATGCGCCCAACGGCACGGGTTCCGACGGATAGCCCCGGGAACGGATGAACTCGAACAGCCCGTCGACCGGCATCGGTTGTCGATGCACCAGGTTGACCACCTTGAACGTCTCGCCATCGGTCATGCCACCGACGAACACGGCCATCCGCGCCGCGAAGTCGACCGGCACGATGTTGACCTGGCCGCTAAACGGCTCGGGCCGCTCACCGAGTTCGACGAACAGCCGCAGGAAAAGGTGGAACAGGTCGGTGGTCTTGCCGATGCCGCTACGACTGTCGCCGGCCATGTCGCCGCCGCGAATGATGGTCACCGGCACGCCGAGCCGTGCCGCGTTCTGCAGGCTGCGTTCCGCCACCCACTTGCTGAGACCGTACGCGGACACCAGGGTTGCCGGCGAGGCGTGGACGCGCTCCTCGGGATAGAGCAGGACGCGGTCGCGGGCGCGTCCGACGCAGGCGGCCGTGGAGGACATGAAATGAATTCGCATGGCACGGCGCTGGCAGGCGAAACGGATGACCTCGTGGGTCGCGGTGACGTTGGTCTTTTTCAACAGCGGGTAGGGGAGCACGTGATTGATTGCCGCGGCGCTGTGAACGACGAGGTCGACGCGCTCGGCGAGTTCGTCGTGGACGTCCGGCGCGAGCCCGAGCCGGGGCTTCTCGATGTCGCCGTCGACGACGCGTATGCGCGAGTCGTGATCCGGTCGCCAGCGCCCGTACGCCGAAAGGTTGTCGCGCACCCGCTGCGCCGACGGCTGCGAGGACGATGGGCGCACCAGGCAATGCACCGTGGCGTCCGTCTGGTCGAGCAACTCGTCGAGCAGGAAGGCGCCGAGAAACCCGGTCGAACCCGTCAGCAGGATGTTCTCCGTCCGTTCCGATCGCGTCGCGGATCGCGGCGGTTCGATGTCGCCGGGCAGGCGCGCATCCTTGACCGGATCAAACCACATGGAAAACACGCCGGCGCGTCGCATCGCGGTTGAGGTCGTGGAATGCGGGCGTCATCACGACTTGTCGCCCGGCCCAGCCGCCAGTGCCGCGACGATGCGGCCGGCGGTCGACGACAGGCTGCCGCCGGCGGCGGCGCTCATCGACGAGAACGGGATACCGAAATACTTTTCGATCTCCAGCGCAAGCTCCACCGCCATCAGCGAGTCCATGCCCATGTCCTGGAGCGACAGGTCCGGGTCGATGCGATCGGCCGCGATGCGCAGCACCTTGCCGACCTGCTCGCGCAGCACGCCAATCACCAGCTCTCGGAGCGCGGCGGCATCGAGTCCGGCGATCCGCTCGCGAAAACTCGCCCCATCTTCGGCCGACATTGCGCCCGCGGCGGCCAACACCTCGCGAAATCGGGCCGCCCGCGCGCCCGGCAACGCCTTGCGTATCACGTTCCAGTCCAGCTCCATGACAGCGGCGTGGGGTCGGCCCGCACCGATCAACCGGTCCATGACGTCGAGCGCGGACCGTGACGCCAGCGGCCTGAAACCGGTGCGCGCAGCCAGCGATGCCCGCAGCTCTTCGTCGCGCGCCAGCACGCCGACATCGCCGATCGAGCCCCACGCAACGGCGAGCGCGGGCCGGCCGAGCGCGTGACGGTAGGCCGCGAGACCTTCGAGATACGCATTGCCGGCAACGTAGTTGCCCTGCCCGGCACTGCCCAGGCACGAGGTGGCCGAGGAATAAAGCACGAAGAAATCCAGTGGATCGTCGAGCGTCGCCTGGTGCAGGTTCCACGCACCGACCGCCTTGGCGTCGAACACGCGGGCAAATCGCGCCTCGTCGAGATTTCGCACGAGCCCGTCGTCCAGCACCATGGCTGCGTGCACCGCGCCGCGGATCACGCGGCCCGCGCGGCGGACATCCTCGAGAGCACGCGAGAGCGCGTCGTCGTCGATCACGTCGACGGCCAGTGCATCGACCGAAACGCCTCGCTCACCCAGGGCCGCGATGGCGTCGAGCGCCTCGGTAGAACCGGCGCCGGATCGTCCCAGCGCGACCAGGTGGCGCGCGCCCTTCTCCGCCAACCAGTGGGCGGTCGCCAGGCCGAATCCGCCGAACCCGCCGCTGATGACGTAAACCCCTTCCGGGTCGATCGAAACCCGCGGAACGCTTGCCGCCGTCGACCGGGGCGCGCCGGCATCGTCCGGCGCCAGGATCAGCTTGCCGATGTGCCGCGACTGCTGCATGGTCGTAAATGCGTCGCGAACGCGCGAGAAGCCGAACAGACGATACGGCAGCGGCTTGAACACACCCGAATCGAACAATGTCATCATCTCGCGGAACAGTCGGCGCGTGAGCGCCGGACGGCGCGCCATGAGCTGGTCCGCGTCGATGCCGAAATAGGAAAGGTTGTTGCGAAAGGGGCGCAGGCCGATCTTGCTGTCGAGGTAGAAATCTCGCTTGCCGAGTTCGAGAAAGCGGCCGAACGGCCGCAGCACGCGCAGGTTGCGCTCGATGGCCTCGCCGGCGAGCGAATTGAGCACCACGTCCACGCCGGAGCCGCCGGTATCGGCCAGGATCGCGTCGGCGAAGTCGAGGGAACGCGAGTCGTACACGTTGTCGACGCCGAGCAGTCGCAGGAAGTCGCGCTTTTCCTCGCTGCCGGCGGTGGCGAAAATCTCGGCGCCGACGTGGCGGGCATACTGGATCGCCGCCAGGCCGACGCCGCCCGCAGCGCCGTGGATCAAGATGCGCTCTTTGGGCTCGAGGGTGGCGAGATGATCGAGCGCATAGTAGACGGTAAAGAACGCGGTCGGGATGGTGGCGGCTTGCGCGAAATCCAGGCCGGCGGGTATCCGCGCCGCGGCGTTGGTGTCGGCGAGCACGCGGCTGGCAAGGCAGCGCGGCGCGAAACAAACCACCGGATCGCCGGGCGCGAAACCGATCACGTCCTCGCCGACCTCCAGCACGATCCCGGCGCACTCCATGCCGAGCGAGGCGCCGGCGAAGCCGTCCTCCACCGCCTCGTCCTGAAGCAGGCCCATGGCCCACATCACGTCGCGGAAGTTGAGGCCGCTGGCGCGTACGTCGACGACGATCTGCCCTGCGCCCGCGCGCAGCGGCGCGACTTCGCGCCACGTGAGATTGTCGAAGGAGCCGGGATTGTCGAAGTCGAGGGCAACCGGGCCGTCGCCGTCGGTGCGGGACGATTCGGCGAGCCGAGACGCGGCGAGCGGTCTGAGTCGCGCGCCGTATCGGCGCCCTTCGACGAGCACCACCTCGTCTTCGTCGTCGTCGGCCTCGATCTCGCGCACCAGCGCGTCCAGGGTGTCGGCGTCATCGGCACCGTTTGGCAGATCGACGGTGCGCGAGCGCATCGCGTAGTGCTCGTTGGCGATCACGCGGCGCAAGCCGGCGGCCGCCCACTGCGCGGGCGACGGCGTGCAGGAGGGCGAGTGGGCATTCAACGCGCCGGCGGTAACGAGGACGATCCTGGGCGGCGACGATTGCCACGTAGCCGCAATCGCCTGCGCCAGGTTCATCAACGCCAGACTCGGTGTCGCGCTCTCGGCGGTCGGCGGCGTGACGCCGTCGGCGGGAACGCGAAGCAGGTCGACGATGACGCGCGGTGAATCGTTGCCTTCGTTCAGCGCGGAGAACAGGCGGGTAAAATCCTCGCGACCGGTCCCTTCGATCGGACTCGTACAATCGTCGTGGGACTGGCATTGTCCGCCGACGGAGGCGCATGCCCACCGGACCGGATGGCCTGAACGCTTGAGCGCCTCGACCAGCGCCCCGGCCACCGCAGCCGACTCGCCCCGCGAGCGGCTGAGAACCAGGACCGTCTCACGCGCCTGATTCGCCTCCAGGCCCATGGCAAGCGGTACTTCCGACGCCTCGCGCCATGCACCGAGGAGGAAACCGCTGCCCAGCGGCAGGCGTCGCGCGGCGAGCAGCTCGACGGCGTCGAAACCGTATTCCTCGAGCTGCCGGCGCCATGCCTCGGCATGCGCGACGCGCGGGGCGACGGGTTCGACGCTTCCACGATCCAGCGCGCGCACCGCCTGGAGCAACCGCGTCGCAGGCGTATCGGCCTCGCCGGCCACCAGGATCGTGCCGCCGGGCGCGGCGAGCTGCCCGAGCCAACCCGCTGCATCGTCGGCTCGCATACCGCGCGCTGCCGGGTTCCACGCAATGACCAGGTCGAATTTTCCAGTGTTCTCGCCGGGATCTGGAAGCGCATCGGGTGCGAACGACCACGTGGACACTCGCGGGTCGCCATTGAAGTCGACCTCGATCGCCGACGCGCCATCGTCACCACCGGCAAACACGTAGTCGAACGCGTCCGCCGGCAGGCAGTCGAGAAACCGTCGCACCAGCGCCGGCTCGCCGGGCCCGATGTGCAACACCTTCATGCGCTCGGGGCCGCGCCAGGCGCGGCCGGCGGCGGCCACCGCCTCGCCCGTTGCCCGTTGCAATCCGGACCAGCCCAGTGAATCGGTGTCGAGATAACCCGCGACCGCGGAACCGCGCGGCGAAAGTATCTCGGAAGCCTCGACCTCGCCGCGCAGCAGCGGCACGAGATTGCGTCCGATTCGGCCGACGAGCGTGAGTTCGGGGAGCAGCGCCGGACAGTCGCCTAGCAGCTCCCGCCAGGCCGTCGCCGCGGCAAACGAACTTGCCGGTTTCGACAGGCGCCATCCCTCGTTCTCATCGCCTTGGCAAGGTCGAGCACCGGAAAGTTCGAGCAGTTGATGGACAAGCGTGCGGCCGGCGCGACCGCCGGCCGCATCGATCGCATTGTCGGCGATGGCACCCTCGACATCGGCAAACGTCGACAGCGCCTCGGTCGCGAACGCGGCAACCAGGGCGTCGAGCCGCTCCCGCGCCTGCCCGTAACGTGACAGCACCTCGTCGTCGAGTGCGAAACTTACGCCCTCTATCGCGTCTCGGGCCGTCGCGGATGTCGTTGCCGCGGCGACCATCGACGAGTCCGGAGCATCGCACAGAACGGTCGCGAACTCGTAGATTCCCGGCAGCGACTGGCGACGGGCAACGTCCATGCGCCGGAACCGGCAGCTCTCGAGCCTTGCGACCGGTCGCAATTCGGCATCGTAGAGATCGAAATCGGCAACGACCGAGCGCGCGCCGCTTCTCGCCAGGTGCGTGGCGCAGTACCTGGGCGCGACGCCCGCTCGAAGCAGCGTCGTGCTTTCGAAGCTCGTCGGCAGGAACACCCCGTCCTCGCCCGTCCAGCCTCGCCGCGCCAGCACCGCGAACAGCGTCTGGAAGCAACCGTCGAGCACGGCCGGGTGAAGCAGCAGTCCGTCGTCGGTCCCGGCGTGCGCGCGGGGCGCCTCGAGGATCGTCCAGGCCCGGTCGCCGTCGCTCCGCGACTCGACGACGGTGCGAAACACCTCACCGTATTCCAGCCCCAACTGGCGCGCCGCCGCGTAGTGCCGATCGCCGGCCAACGGCAGCGCGTCGCGCCGCAGCGCCAGCACCCGCTCGTCCGGCGGCGGCAACTCGCGCAGGGTGCCGCGACGCAGGCGGCCGGTCGCGTGCACCACGCCCGGCCCGGACTCCAGGTAGCCCCGACTCGATATCTCGAACGAGCCGACGCCGTCGGCGACCTTCACGGTGATCACCCGGGAGGCGTCCGCGGCGAGTTCCAGGGGGCGCACGATATCCATGCGTGCGACCTGAAGCGATGGCGCTTCGCCGAATACCTCCCGGGCGGCCGCGAGCGCCGTCTCGATGAAGCCGGCGGCCGGAAACATCGCCGTGCCGCCGACGCGGTGATCGTCGAGCCAGGGCATCAACACGGTGTCCAGCATGGCCTCCCACTCGGGCGCGTCGCTGGCGCGGCGCCAGCCGAGAAACGGGTGAACGCGCCGGCCGTGCAACAGTTCTCGCGATTCGGCGGTTGGGTCGTAGTGGTGCCGGGTCCGGTGCCAGGGATAGCGCGGCAATGCCACCGGCATGTCCGCGACCCCCTGGTACAGGCGCGCAAAGTCGAGACGGGCACCGTTAACGTAGAGCAGGCCCGTCGCCCGGGCCAGGCGCAGCTCTTCGGGCTCGTTCCGGTCGAGAATGGCGATCGCGGCGGCACCGGACTCGCTGTCGCGCAGCGTCTCGTTAAGGTAGAACTGCAAGATCGCGTGCGGCCCGATCTCGACGAACGGACCGTACCCTTCCTTGGCGAGGCGGCTGACCGCGTCGCGAAAGCGAACCGGCCGCCGGACGTTTTCCCACCAGTACGAGGCGCCGAGTTCGAATCCCTCGGCGTCGTCTCCCGTTACCGTGGAGACGAAACGCAGCCGGCTGCGCGTTGGCACGAGGTGCGCGAGCTCGGCCTTCAGACCCGTCTCGATACCGTCCATGGCGCGGCTGTGGAAGGCGTATTCGAGATCGAGGATGCGGAAGAACACGCCGCGCTCTGCCATGCGACCCTCGAGGACCCGGAGGTCTTCGAGCGGCCCGGAAACGGTGACGCCGCCCGGACTGTTGACGGCGGCCAACTCGACGCGGCCATCGAAGTTGGCGATTTCATCGCTCGCGGCGACTTTTGCCAGGCCCATCGCCGCCATGCGTCCGAGGCCGCGGGTCTGTTCCTGGAATCGGCTGCGCTGACAGATCACCTCCGCCGCCGCGGGCAGGTCGAGGACACCGGCGGCCCAGGCAGCGGCCACCTCGCCGACGCTATGACCGAGAACGGCTTCGAATTCTGCGCCGCGCTCGCGCAGAACCTCCCATAATGCGACTTGAATCGCGAACAAGGCCGGCTGGGCGATATCGGTTCGCGAGAGGCGCGAATCATCGTCGTCGGCGGCCAGCTCGTCGGCAACGGACCAGCCAGTGTGCACCGACAGTGCCGCGTCGACGCGCGAAAAATATCTCCTGAACGAGTCGTCCATCGCCAGCAGGCGCCGTCCCATACCCACCCATTGAGCGCCATTGCCCGAGAACACCCCGACGGCTTTCCCCGAGGCGGGGTGGCACCGGGCGTTGCAGATATTCGGTCCGGGCTCGCCGTCGGCAAATGACTCCAGTGCCGCCGCAACCTCGTCGCCGCTTTCTCCGATCGCCGCCAGGCGGAAAGGATGGTGCTCTCGGTGCAGCGCCGCCGCGCGCGCGATGACCACGCAAGACGCCGGGTCCGCCAACAGCCGCTGTCGATAGTCCAGGGCAAGTTGCGCCAGCGACGATTCGCTGCGCGCGGAAATTGCCAGCGGCGGCAGGTAGCCCGCGGTAAGCCGCGGTTCACACGCCGGCTCGCGGACCGACGCCTCACCAGGCGGATGGGATTCGAGCAGGACATGGGCGTTCGCCCCGCCGAACCCGAACGAGTTGACACCGACCCGGGCGGGCTGACTGTCGGCTCCCGGCAACGCCGTCGCCTCGGTCACCACGCGCAGGTTAAGCTCGTCGAACGGGATATTCGGGTTCGGCGTGTCGAAGTGCAGCGAGGGCGGCACGCGGCGATTCTCCACGCACAGGATCGCCTTGGCGAGACCCGCCATGCCGGAACCCGATTCCAGGTGGCCGATATTGGTCTTGACCGAACCGATGAGCAGGGGGGACGACGCCGCTCGCCGGCGGCCGATCACTTCGCCGACCGCGATCGCCTCCGCCGGGTCGCCGACGGCGGTGCCGGTACCGTGCATCTCGATGTAGGAAATCGCGGCGGGATCCACTCCCGAGCGTTCGTACACACCGCGAAGCAATGCCTGCTGGGTCAGCGTGTTGGGCAGCGAGATGCCGGCGGTACGCCCGTCGCAATTGCTGGCCGCATCGATAATGACAGCGCGCACGGGATCACCGTCGCGCTCCGCTTGCGATAACGGCTTCAGCAGGACGACCGCGCCACCCTCGGAGCGCACGTAGCCATGTCCGCTGGCGTCGAATGCCTTGCAGCGCCCGTCCGGCGACAGCATGGAGGCCTGGGAGAAACCCACGTAGGGGAAAGGACTCAGCAGCACGTTGACGCCGCCGCAGACCACCATCGACGAGGTACCGGCCCATAGCGTCTGACAGGCCTGGTGCAACGCCACCAGCGACGAGGAGCACGCCGTGTCGATGGCCATGCTGGGGCCGTGCAGGTCGAATACGTAGGATATGCGGTTGGCCGCGATGCTCAGCGTGCAGCCGGTCATGAAATAGGCGTTTCCCGAGGCCGGGTCGTCGAAGCGGTCTCCGGCGGCGTCCGTGCTCGAGATGCCGACGAACACGCCGGTGTTCGATCCTCTCAGCGTCGAGGGCGCGATGCGCGCGTCCTCGAAGGCCTCCCAGGTCATCTCCAGGAGCAGTCGTTGCTGGGGGTCGATCTGTCCCGCCTCGCGCGGCGATATACCGAAGAAATCGGCGTCGAATGACCAGATGTCGTCGAGCTGCCCGGCCGCGCGGGTATAGGCCTTGCCGGGCGTCCCCGGGCGCGGATGGTAGAAACGATCGATATCCCAACGGTCGGGCTCGAGCTCGGTAACCGCATCCCGCCCGTCCATGAGCAACTTCCAGAACGACTCGGGGGAATTCGCCCCCCCGGGGAAACGCAACCCAAGTCCGATCACCGCGATGGGATTCACCAACGGATTCACTCCCCCATTACTCGACCCGTCCTTCGGGCATCCCCCCCCCGGCGGCCTCCGCGCCGCCGTGACGCGTATCGCGCCTAGAAATTCAGGCTGACGCCCGCAAACACGGACGAATCCACGATGCTTCCAAACTCCGAGTCGGCATCGCCGCTGGTCAGGTTCACGACGGTAAACAGTTCCGTGCGCGGATTGAGGTCGTATCCGAGAATGCCGACCACCAAATCCGACCCGTCGTCGAGATTGTGTATGGCGCGAAGCGTCAGCTCCGTGCGGCTGCTGAAAAATTCGGTGTCGGTGTATTGCAGCATGTAGTAGTCGCTGCGGAACAGGGGCTCGTCCTGACTGGTCGTATTCGGCGGAAGGAAGCAGAGATGAATTCTTTCATCCTCGCATCCCTCGCTGTTGCGGTAGTACTCGACCACGACCGTGCCGGCGTTTTCGAACGTGTACGAGCCGCCCAGTAGCATCTTTGACCCGCCGTCGTCGTCGATTTCACCCTCGGCATGCACGAGCGTGGCGTCGGAAAGCGTCATCCCGGCGAAAAATCCCAACCGGTCCGGACCCGATTCGCGGTGCGAAGGAATCAGCGAGAAATACCTGCCCTCGCCCGTGTAGTCGAGTTTCAGCGCGTAGGTTTCTTCGAACGCCTCACGAAACTCGGCTTCGCCTTCGTCGGTATTGGCAATGACCGACACGGTCCATGTCCCGTCGGGCAGCCACAGTACCCGCGCGTAGTCCAGTCCCGGCTGTTCCTGCCACGGATTGTTGCGGCTGTTTCTCGGGTTGAACGGGTTTGACGGCGAGAACAGGAACGACGGTCCCCACTGCAGGTTCTCCCGGCCGTAGGATACGAACACCTTGTCCTGGAACGAATACCGTGCCCGCCACTCGTTGACGAAGGCGTCGTCGAACGACTCCGACTCGTCGGCGAGAGGCCCGGCGTCGAAACTCCGCCGCCCCGCGTTGGCGCGCGGCTTCAACACGAAATCGAACCCCGCATACTCGAGAAAGAGATCCGCCCTGACCTCCACCATCGTCTCCCGGTCCGGAATCTCGAGACGGTTGTCGGCGTTGAGTTCGGAATCGACGAGGTCGTTAAACTCTCCGGTGCCAAGCACTTCCACCCGATAGGAGAAACCGTCGGCGAGCGGCGAACCATTCTCTTCCTGGCCGTACGCGTACTGGGCCATGCCGGCGCACGCGAGTCCGGCCACAAGCCATGTCGCAGGCCTTGCTTCGTTTCGGTTGATCAGCATCTCGACCCAGTCAATATCGCCAAAATCAGTTCACCATCAGATTCAGGTTGAACACGGCGTCGGGAATCTGCCGAAGTGTCGGACTGCTGAATGTCAGCTCCGTGACATCCTTGTTGATCAATTCCCCCTGGATACGGATGCGGGAAATGAAGGGTCTCGGCTCACCATTTCGCTCGACCCGGTTATGGTACTCCATCCGGGCCGACTTGAATAACTTGCCGGATACCGTGTAGTACTCGGCCCGGACACCGGTTTTCTCGTCCTTCGTTACCCAGTACCTGATTCGGTCGTAGGTCGTCTTGTTGTGCCGGGCGGTGAGATCGAACACGTAGCATGGCGTGCCGTCGATGACTTCCTCGCCGAGCACTTGCGCATCGTAGTCGCCCGCGTAGTTCGTCGTCGCCACGTCCCCGTAGGCGGCCGTGCCCATCAGCTTCTGTCGCTTGGAGATCGGCACCGGCTTGCTCAGGCCGGGGCGGTGAAACCACATGTTATCTTTCAACATCAACAACTTGTTCCCTTTCGAGCGGGCCGGCGAAAGGGTCGTGACGAGCACGTCGAATCCGCGCGACTGCACCTGCATATCCATCTCGCGCTCGTCGCCCGCGTCCTCCGTGACCATCGAAAGGCGCCACTCGACGCCGCCGAGATTGCCCCGCGCCTGGTCCGCCTCGGTGAGGACCTCCTCCGGCGTCGGCGGTTCCGGCGCCGGCTCGTCCAGGGGCGGCAGCGTCGCCGGAATCAGCACCAGCGAGGTCCCGAGCACGACCGATGCGACGAGGCTAGACATGGCCGAGCGCGTCCACGATGTTCGACCGCGCCACCCGGCGCGCGGGCAGAATGCCCGCCGCGAAGGACAACGCGACCAGGCAGACGAAGCTGAGAGCGAGATAAACGGGCACCACGTACACCTCCAACGGCAGCGATTTCGCCGTCTGCGGCGGCGTCCATACCGGGTCGACCAGAGCCATTACGCCCAGGCCCAGCGCCTGGATGACAACGCCGAGCAGGCAGCCGAAAGTGCCGAGCATCGCGCTCTCGAGACTGAACATCAGCACGATGCCACGCCGCCGCACCCCCATGGCCCGTAGCGTACCGATTTCCCGGGACCGCTCGAGCACCGCCATGCTCACCGTGTTGACCACGCTCATCGCCACGATGATGAACACGATAATGAAAATGAACAGGAAAATGATCTGGAACATCTTCTCGACCTTGATGTAGAACGGCGAGAGCTCGCGCCACAGATAGACGTCCGCCTCGATGCCGCTCGCGGCAAGCCTCCCGGCGAGATCGTCCCTGAAGGCGCGCTGGTCGACGCCGCGCTCGAGCAGCACGTTCATCTCGCTGACGCCGTCGGTGCCGTAGAGGGACTGCGCGAAACCGAGGGGCATCACGACGTACTTGTCCTCCAGGACTTCCACCGCGGCGTCACTGAACTGGAACACTTCCGCGTCGAGCGCATTGATCTGCCCGTCGACCGTGGGCGCCATGAGTACGATCGGGCCGCCGACGTCTATGCCGAGCTTGCCGCCCAGGCCGCGCGCGATACCGACGCCGTACTCGGTGTCGTCGCGCAGCGGCTCGCCGTCGAAATAGGTCAACCGGCCCATCAACCCGGATGCAAACTGCTGGATCCGGTACATCTGCGAGGGAACCCGCGCGCGGCCGACGAATATCGTCGACACGTCCCCGTTGCTGGCGAGACCGGTGAGCTGAAGCATCGAGCCGATGGTGACCACGCCCGGCAAGGCGGACGCGATCGACTCGATTTCGCGCTGCTGGGCCGCGGGGATCAGGTACTTTCCCGGATCCTGCTGGCCGTCGTTGCGAAACCCTTTCTTGAACACGGACACGTGGCCGTTGCCCTGGATGTAGATGAACGAATCGCGCAGGTTACTGAAAATGTAGCTGGTAAAGCCGCCGAATATATTGAACGCGGCGAAGCCGATGCCCACCGCCGCGATCGTGTACAGGGAACGCCGGCGGTTTTTCAGGAGATTTCGAAAGGCGATTCTCGTCCATACGCCGACGGACGCGATCATTGCACGTCGTCCTCGGCAATGGTTCCGTCATGCAGTTTCACGCGTCGACCGACATTGTCGAGCAGGCGCTGGTCGTGCGTCGAGAACACGAACGTGGTGCCGTGATCCCTGTTGCGGCGCCGCATGATGTCGATAATGGCCTTGGCATTGACGGTATCGAGATTGGCTGTCGGTTCGTCGGCGATCACCAGCGACGGATCGGTGTTCAGCGCCCGGGCGATCGCCACGCGTTGCTGCTGGCCGCCGGAGAGCTTGTCGGGCCGATGGTCCAGGTACGCGCCGATACCGAGGGTTTCGAGCAGTTCCACCGCCTCCCGGCGTACCCGCGCCGGAGAATCACCGCGAATCAGGCGGGGCAACATCACGTTTTCCAACGCGCCCAACACCGGGACCAGGTTGAAGCTCTGGAACACGAAGCCGATTTCGCGAATCCTCAGGTCGCTTCGATGATTGTCGTCAAGGTCGCCGACGACCTTGTCGCGAAACCGTACGACGCCCTCGTCGCACTCGTCCACCAGGCCGAGCAGGTTGCAAAGCGTCGATTTGCCCGACCCCGACGGTCCCCACACCGCGATGAACTCGCCCGCGTCGATCGTCAGGTCAACCCCTCGCAGGGCCTCTATGTACGTGTCGCCTAGCCGGTAGCGTTTCCGGACACCCGACAATTTCACCAAGGGCATTACCGCCGCTCTCCGATCCGCGACATGCCCGGTATACTACCTGTTAGCCAGCTTGCTCGTACATCCCCGGCGCTCCGGGCCTCCCGCGATGACCCGCAATCTCGCCAACCGACCACAACCGGACCGATACGCCAGACCGATGACAATCGGCGAACCGAGCCGACACCAATCGCCGCGAACCGCCATGCGACGGCCGCAAGGACAACGCGATGTCGAGCCGCGCGGCATTGCCAATGGTCATGACCCCGGTTCCGGTCCGGCCATACCGGCGCTCGACACGCACCCCTCCGACAGGCGAGACTGTCCCGTCGGCCGGATCGCCACGAAGGATTTTCCGCACATGCATCCTGTCGACATCACTCGAACCCGACCGATGCTTTAGCGGGAGATCGACCCTGGTGGCCAACGGGACAAGGAATCCGTCGAAGATTTCAACCGATCCAAGAGCTGTCCCGAACGATGGTCAACGAAAAATTCCCGATGTTCGAAACCGCTGAACTGGGCCACGTCCTCGACAAGAAGCAGTATCGCAAACGCGCGAAGCACCTGCGCGTGCAGCTTCTCGAGGCCCAGGACGCATTCCGCCACGACGCCCGCCGGCAGATGATCCTGTTGTTTGCCGGCGTCGACGGCGCCGGCAAGGGCGAAACGGTCAACCTGCTCAACGGCTGGATGGATCCCCGATGGATGGTGACCCGTGCCTATGACGTGCCGAACGCCACCGAACTGGAAAAACCCCCTTTCAGCCGCTTCTGGCGCGACCTTCCGCCACGCGGCCGCATCGGCATGTTCCTGAGCGCCTGGTACTCCCAGGCGATCCTGGACCACGTCTACCGCCACATCGACGACGACGGCCTCGAGGTCGATCTCGAGCGCATCGAGCGCTTCGAACGCGCCCTGACGGACGACGGCGCGATCATTCTCAAATTCTGGATGCACCTGAGCAAGGCGGGCCAAGAAAGGCGACTCCGGAATCTCGCCGACGACCCGTTGAACGAGGCACGTGTCACCGAATCGGACTGGGAAAACTGGCGCCACTACGATCGTTTCATCGCCGCCGCCGAACGGGCCATACCGCACACGAACACCGCCGATGCACCCTGGTTCATCATCGAAGGCGAGGATTCTCGCTACCGGGAGATCCGGGTGGCCGAACTGGTGCTCGCGGGACTTGAGCGCGGCATCGAGGAACGACGTCCACCCGCCGATCGGTCCGGCGCGACGGACGACCAATCGGGGTCACGCCAGAAAGGGAAGCGCGGCGGACATCCCCCGCCATCCGATCCGGGCGGGAACGCGCTCGACAGCGCGCCCGACGAAACGCGGATCACCGTGCTGTCGACGCTGGACATGAACCGGACCATCGACAAGACGGAATACACCGAACGTCTGCGCAACCTGCAGGCCGCGTTGCACGTGCAACATCACCGCGCGCGGAGCCGGGGTGTCGCCTCGGTGCTGGTGTTCGAGGGACCTGATGCCGCCGGCAAGGGCGGCGCCATCCGTCGCATCAATGCGGCGCTCGACGCGCGAAACTACCAGGTGCACGGCGTCGCCAAGCCGACCGAGGAAGAACTCGCCCAGCACTACCTGTGGCGATTCTGGCGCAACGTCCCGCGCGACGGGCGTATCGCCATCTTCGATCGTTCCTGGTACGGCCGCGTGCTGGTGGAGCGCATCGAAGGATTTGCCACGCAGAGCGAATGGCGACGCGCATACGCGGAGATCAACGATTTCGAGCAGCAATTGACCGACCACGGTATCGTCGTCATGAAGTTCTGGATTCATATCACCCCCGACGAACAACTCGCCCGGTTCAAGGCGCGCAAGAGAACCACGTACAAGCGCTGGAAGCTCACCGACGAGGACTGGCGCAATCGCGATCGCTGGAGCGCCTACGAAGAAGCCGTTAACGACATGGTCCAGTACACGAGCACCGCGAATGCGCGCTGGCACCTGGTCGAGGGCAACCAGAAGCAATTCGCGCGAATCAAGGTGCTGGAAACTTTTCTCGACCAGTTGCGCCAGGCGCTTGACTGAAGATTCGATGCTCGCGGCCGACCAGTGCGCATCAATACCCGTCGCGGCCGAATCACGCCGGCGCCGCGCGTCGGCCGCCTGTCAACCACGATTTGAACGTTTACTGACCCTGATCGCCGCGGCGCCCGCCTTGCCGCGCTAGACTAAAAAATATCGTGCCGTTTCACCGGCATGTCGATACATCGTTGATAGTTCGCGAGAAAAGTCCATGGACCTAGAGAACATCCAGTCGATCGAGAAGGCGACCCGATTCGGTCGTAACGAGTTGTTCCGTGTCGGGACGGCGCTTTTGTTCATCGCAGCGATCATGCTGTATACGCGTTCGCTCGGCGTTGATGCGCCAAATCTCGTGATGCTCTCCATCGCGGCAATGATCGGCGGCTATATGGCGCTGAACATCGGCGCCAACGACGTTGCCAACAACGTTGGACCCGCGGTCGGTTCGCGGGCACTGACCATGAGCGGCGCCATCGTGATCGCCGCGGTGTTCGAGGCGAGTGGTGCACTTATCGCCGGCGGAGACGTGGTCGGCACGATCAAGAAGGGAATCATCGACCCGACCGTCATCGGCGACACGGACACCTTCATCTGGCTCATGATGGCGGCCCTGCTGGCGGCCGCGATCTGGCTGAATGCGGCGACTGCCATGGGCGCGCCGGTGTCGACGACGCATTCGATCGTCGGCGGCGTGCTCGGGGCAGGCATCGCCGCGGGAGGCGTCGACATCGCGAACTGGGACCGTTTTGCGCAGATTGCCGCGAGTTGGGTCATCTCGCCCGTCCTGGGCGGCATCATTGCGGCAGCATTCCTCTACCTCATCAAGCGCTCGATCACGTACCAGTCGCAGATGGTGGCCGCGGCCAGGCGGCAGGTGCCGATTCTCGTTGGCGCCATGGCTTGGGTATTCGCCACTTACCTGTCGCTGAAAGGGTTGCACAAAGTCATCGAACTGGGCTTTCTGATGTCGCTCGCAGCGGGATTCATCGTCGGAATCCTCGTGTATCTCCTGGTGCGCCTCGCCATCAATCACTACGCGCAGCAACTCGACAACTCCAAGGAAAGCATAGATCAACTGTTTACCATTCCGCTGATATTCGCGGCCGCCCTGCTGAGCTTCGCGCACGGCGCGAACGACGTCGCCAACGCGGTAGGTCCACTGGCCGCCATCAATGACTCGGTCGTCGCGGGTCAGTTTTCCACCACCGCGTCCGTCCCGTTATGGGTCATGATGGTCGGCGCCGTCGGCATCGCCCTCGGGCTCGCCCTCTACGGGCCCAAGCTCATCCGCACCGTCGGCTCGGAGATCACCGAGCTCGACAGGATGCGCGCGTATTGCATCGCCATGGCGGCGGCGATCACCGTAATCATTGCCAGCCAGCTCGGACTGCCGGTCAGTTCCACCCACATCGCCGTCGGCGGCGTGTTCGGCGTCGGCCTGCTACGGGAGTACCTGAAAGTCACCTACCGACGGATTATCGACGAGATCGAGGATCACTACGAAGGCGAGGACCGAACGGTCGTCGAGTCGTTTCTCGAAACATTCAACGCGGCGTCCTTCCAGGAAAAGGGGGACCTGCTTCGGGAACTCAAGGCCACGCGCGGGAAACGATTGATCTCCAAGCGGGAGAGGAAAAGCCTCAAGCGCGTATATCGCCAGGAACTGGTCAAGCGCTCGGCGGTGGTCAAGATCGTCGCCGCCTGGCTGATCACCGTTCCGGCGTCCGGGTTGTTGGCCGCCCTGCTGTACTTCACGATTCGAGGCATGCTCTTGCCCTGAATCTACGCATTAGCAACGAATCAGTCGTCCGAACGTCCATCGGTAACCACTCGCCGCCATGCTACGACGCGCATTGCTACCCGTTACCATCGGGCTGTTGATCTACGGCTTCTGGGTGAGCCCGGATTTCAAACTGGTGTGCGCGGGCGTGGCGATTTTTCTCTACGGGATGCTCGCGCTCGAGGACGGCTTTCGCGTGTTCGCTGGCGGCATTCTCAACGACATCCTGCGTCGTTGCACCGACAAGCTGTGGAAAAGTTTCGCGTTCGGCGTCGTCTCGACGAGCCTCGTACAGTCGAGTTCACTGGTTTCCCTGCTGACGATTACCTTTCTTTCCTCGGGCCTGATATCGCTCGGCGGGGCCATCGGAATCGTGTTCGGCGCGAACCTCGGCACGACGTCGGGCGCATGGCTGGTCGCCGGGCTGGGCCTGAAGGTTTCCCTGTCGGTCTACGCCATGCCCCTCCTGGTATTCGGCGTTTTGCTCGTCTTCCAGCGCAACAACGTCTCGAAGGGCTTCGGCTACATCCTCGTGGGTCTCGGCTTCCTGCTTCTTGGCATCGACTACATGAAGTCCGGCTTCGAAGCGTTTCGATCGTCGATAGACCTGACCCGATTCAGCATGGAAGGACTTCCCGGATTGCTGGTCTACACGGGATTCGGCGTGGCCGCGACGGTGATCATGCAATCGAGTCACGCCGTGCTCGTCTTGACCCTGGCCGGCCTCGCGGCGGGGCAGATCGAGTACGAGAATGCCATGGCGCTTGCCATCGGATCGAACATCGGGACCACCATCACCGCCATCATCGGCAGCCTGGGGGCCAACCAGGACGGCAAGCGACTGGCTGCCGCGCACCTGGTTTTCAATTGCGCGACCGCGCTCGTCGCGATCGTATTCATCGGCGAATTCACGGCCGCGGTGGGGTGGCTGTCCACGCTGGCGGGCTTCGAGGACGATACCCTTCGGCTCGCGCTGTTTCATACCTTGTTCAACCTCACCGGCATGCTGTTGATGCTGCCGCTGACCGGGAAATTGGAACGGGTCCTGAGCCAGCGTTTCCGCGCGCCATCACCCGCGGTCAAGCAGCCGAAGTATCTCAACGAAGCGGTCAAGCAATATGCCGATGCTGCAGTCGATGCATTGCAAAACGAAACCACGAGACTGTACGACACCGCCGAACGAATCATCGCGCACGCGATGGGATTGCATCGCGACGACATCCATTCCGAACGTGACTTGAAGCGGGTCGTGAGCGTTTCGCGCAAGGCGATTCGCGAAGACATAAACGAAAAGTATGCCTTGAACGTCAAGTCGCTGTACTCGGCCATCGTGGAGTTCATCAGCGACGTTTCCGCGAAGGCTGACGTGGACGGCCGACAAATCGAGCTGATTCACCTGTATCGAACCGCGGGCGCGCGCATCGTCGAGTCGGTGAAGGCCATCAAGCACCTGCAAAAGAACCTGCTCGCGCAGATGATGTCGCCCAACGTCGTCGTCAGGGACCAATACGACGAGATCCGTTTCCACGTCGCACAGACCTTGCGGGCAATCCACACAATGAAGACCGCCGGCTCGGAAGATGTCATCGTCCCGTCATATGACGAGGCCAGAGTCGCCCTGGCGAAAGGCGATCTTGTCGCAAACGGCACGATCGATCATCTGATTCGCGAACGAAGCATCACACCCGCGATCGCGACCTCGCTCATGAACGATACCGCCTATGCCTTCCAGGCCTGCAACGGCCTGCTCGGCGCCGCCGAAATCCTGTTCATTCGCGGCCGAAAGAAACTTCGGCCCGCGGAAACGGCCCTGGAACTCGACGACCAAGAGATCGCCTCCCTGGCTGCCCGCGATCCGAACCCCTAGCCCGAATTAGACCGTTCCCCGACGATGAAACTCAAGAAGCTGCTTGGCAATCTGTCCGACCTGCTGGACGTGGACCGCCGCGAACAACTGAAGCGCTACGACGACATCAAAGCCGCACTGAAGAAGCTGAAGAAAAAGCGGAACGAACTGCGGCACGAGTTGAAGACGGCGGACGACGAAAAGCGCGGGAAAATCCTCAAGAAGCTGGAGATAGTCGCCGCCCAGCGGAGAAAGGGCGTCGACCTGCTCAAGGAGTTAAAGAGCGAGCGAAAGCGGGAACGACCGTCGTAGCGTTCCTGTCTTCGTCAACGATTCCTGAGCCGAGGCGACCGAACGCCTGAGCGCCACGACCAGGTTCAACGGTGCGTGCCGATTGTCACTCGGACGACGCTCGTTGCCGAATTGGAACGCCGTTGGACGCCGGCGGGGACCGTGTGGATGTCGAGCCACTCGATTCTCCGCCCGGTTTGTCGAACGCGGTGATCACGCCGCACAAAGCGTGACACGCCCGGCTGACGGAAACCGATCGCCTCGATTCGATTTCGCATCGGGGAATGAATGCTATCCTTGCCGAACCAAGGAACAGTCTCAACGCCATTCAACCCAATTGACTGGAAGCTCAGCGCGAGAAATCCGGTCACGCCGCAGACGATTGTTGACGTGAAAGACCATTTCGATCTCGCCACGCTGCGCGTCGTCGTCGCGGCCGCGGACAGCGGTTCGATCAGCGCCGCGGGCGACCACCTCGAGCTGGCCACTGCCGCGGCCAGTGCGCGGGTGACCGCGCTGGAGAAGTCGCTGGGGTTTCGCATATTCGAGCGCTCGCCGCGCGGCGTGCACCTGACGCCGAACGGCACCGTTCTGGTAGAGCGTGCGCGCCGCATCATCGCCGACGCCGATCGCCTGTACCAGGACATGTACGAGTACCGGCAAGGCCTGGAAGGGCACGTGCATGTGCTGGCCAACAGTTCGTCGCTGCTCCAGGTGTTGCCCGGCGTTCTGAAGGACTTTGCGCGGCAATCGCCGCGCATCCAGGTAGAGGTGGAGGAGCGGGGCAGCTCGGAAACCCAGCGCGCCCTGCTGGAGGGGCGCGCCGACGTAGGCGTGGTGGACGCACCGATTCGGGTTCGCGGCATCGAGCTCGAGGACTTCTTCAGCGACGACATCGTGATCGTCGTTCACCTCGACCACCCGCTTGCCCGGCACGACGCGGTTTACCTGGGCTCCGTACTCGACGAGGAGTTCATCGCGTTGATCGAGTCCACGGCATTGTCGGCGCGGCTCGCAATGTCGGCGTCGGCGCTCAACAAGTCGTTGCGCATCCGCATGCGCATGCACGGGTTCGACGCCATCACCCGCATGGTCGCCGCCGGGCTCGGCGTCGGCATGCTGCCGCTGCAGGCGATCCGGCCGCAGCTTTCCACGCTGCCCATCAAGGCGATCGGGCTGCGCGACGCGTGGGCGACGCGGGTGCATCGCATCGCGACGCGCCGCAACGTGCCCGTCTCTCCCGCCGCGCAAACGTTTATCGCGGCATTGCGCGCCGAACGCCGGCGGCGGCGAAACAACGGCGGCGACTGACGCCGCCAGTCTCAGCCGCGACCGAGCGCGGCCATGATGTCGCGCAACAGCCCCTCCACTTTCGCCTTCGCCCCCGCCCAGCCCCGCGTGTGGCCCTGGCGAACGATGACGAGGTTGTCGCCGGGCACGACGAAGACGTACTGGCCCCCGCCACCGTAGAGGTAGAACGTGTCCGGCGGAAGCGGAAACGCCCGGTTCGTATTGATCCACAACTGCGCGCCGTAGTCTGCCTCGGGCCAGGCCGGCGCCGGGGTGCGACTGAAGGCGACCCAACCCGCGGGCAGGATTCGTTCGCCGTCCCACACGCCGTCGTGCAGGTAGAGATGACCGAACCTTGCCCAGTCCCGGGCCGTACCGTAGTTGAACCCGGTGATGATGAAACGTCCCCATCGATCGGTTTCATGGACCAGGCCGTGCATGCCGATACGGTCGAACAGCATCGCCTGGGGCCAGGTGCGAGGATCTTCGCCGAGCGCGTCCCGCACCGTGTCGTGGTAGATGGTCGATAGCGCGAGGGGATCGCAGTTGCGGTAACGACCCACGCTGGCCGGCGGGTGTTCGAGGGGCCGGCCCGTTGCATAGCGGGCCACGTCGACGGCGCCCGCGTACGGCGTGAAGTGGTCTGGAAGGCTGCCCTTCCAGGCTCGCCTCGGCTCCTCCATGCCCGTGCAGGCCAGACCGCTCGACATGTTCAGCAAGTGCCGCACGGTAATCATTCCTCGGGGATCGCCCGGCGCGCGCCACTCGTCGAGAGGCGCGGGTTGGTCGAGCGCCAGGGCCCCTCTTCCTACCAGCACCCCGGTCAGCGCCGACATCACGGTCTTGCCCATGGACCAGCTCTCCAGGGGCATGTCTGCATCGAGGCCTTCGGCGTAGCGCTCGCCCACCAGGTGGCCGTGCCAGGCGACGAGAATCGACGCGTGGTAGCCATCGCAATCGGCCATCGCAGCGTCCAGCACCGTCGACAGGCGCCGGCGCGCGTCGTCCTGCATGACGGCCGGCAGGGCGCGCGCGTCCTGCATGGTATCGGGGAGCCAGCCGGTGCTCGGCACCGGGCCGCGCGTCACCGGTACCGGCTCGAAGTACAACCGCCGATTGCCATCCCGCGGCAGGATGACGGCGCCCTGGTCGCCGGTGAACAAGGCGGTGCGGCAGACCTCACCGAGTCCGGACAGTCGCGCAATCTCCGCGTTCCAGTCGGCCTCGAAGCCGGTGAACGTGTCGCGAAAAACCGTTACCAGCCGTCGCGCTGCCGGTGCGTCGATGCGCGCGCGCATTTCGACGCACCGCGTGTCCCAATCGATTCGCCAGGACATGAGCTCCGCCATCGCCTCGGGCAGTTGTGCTGATTGCAGGGCCGTCGTCGCGCTGTTGACGAACGCCTCGTGCGGGTCGCGACCGGAGACGAAAACCGCCGAACACAAAACCTTGGCCGACGTGGCCAGCAGGCGCTCGACGGGAATGATCCCGGCACTCATGAGCACATCGTCTCGGAAAGCAGAGCGTTCATGCCTTCCCCTTGCCCCGGGAAAGCGGCCGCTTCGCCAGTTCCGCAACGTTCCCGGGATTGGGCGCGAAACCAAGACCCGGACCCTCGGGGAGCCGCAACATGCCCGCCTCGGGTACGGGCAAGTCGTCGAATACCTGTTCGCAAATTTTCACGGCCGCGGCGTGATATTCCACCAGCGTACCGTTGGCGAGCCCGGCATGCAGGTGCATGTTGTGGTGCGGCCAGGCGCCGCCGTTGGCAAAGCGGGTGTTGAACGCCTGGGCCATGCCGGCAATCTTCTGACATTGCGTGAAGCCGCCGCTGATGCAGGCGTTCGCCTGGATCACGTCCAGCGCGCCATTGACGAGGAAGTCGCGGAACCGGCAGGCGAGCCCTTCGTTCTGGCCGCCCGCGAGCGGGATCGACGTCTTGCCGCGCAGCTTGACGAGATTGCCGATGTCGTTGTGCGACACCGGCTCCTCGAAAAAGCTGATGCGCAGCTCCTCGACGCGCTGGGCGAGCGCGAGCGCATGGAAGTAGTCGAGACTGCAGTTGGCGTCGATGTAGATGTCGACGTCGGCACCGACCGCCTCGCGCACCGCGCGAATGCGGGCCACGTCCTCGCGGACGACGGCGTCCAGGGGCCTGGGCTCGTCGCGCCGCTGCAGCGCGTGATGCCCCACGGTCATCTTCAGGCGCGTGAATCCGCGTGACACCCAGCGTTCGGCCGCCTCGGCGAGTTCCTCGCGATCGAAAAAGTTGAAGCCAAAGGTCACGTAGACGGGCACGGTGTCGCGCGCACCGCCCAGCAAACGCCAGCAGGGCTCGCCCAGCGCCCGGCCGCGGATATCCCACAGCGCGAGATCCACGGCGGAGACGGCATGGCTCGCATAGCCCGACTGACCGCGCGGGGTGAGCAGCCAGTACAACCTCTCGAACGCCTGCTCGTGGCGCATCGGGTTCATGCCAACGAGATTCGGCGCTATCACGTCGTCAACGATGGAGGCGATCACTTCCTCCTCGGTGATTGCGGTCATGCCGGTGCCGTTGATACCGGCATCGGTTTCCACGTCGACCAGGCAAAGCGACAACGCGGTGTCCTTTTTCCCGCCGGAAGACTCGAACTGAGCCGAAAGATGAACCGGCGTGGCCTTGACACGGGTGATTTTCATCGGAACTCCTGGGATAAGGGAACGTTTGCGCGACGATTCATTGGACTACTCGACGCGAAAGCCGCGCATCGGATCGTCGTCGGTGTCGGGATAGGATTCAGGTTCGATCTCGATGATGACGCTTGCCGGATCGACGACGGACCCGCCGCCGAGCCGATCCGTCACCAGGCCGGGGTACATGATCAGGATGGCGATCATCACGACCTGCAATACGACGAAGGCGACCGCGCCGCGGTAGATTTGCTCGGTGCTGACCCGCTGGATTCTCGCGCCGGTCACCCGGTCGGCGTAGTCATGACGCGGCGCGACATTGCGCAGAAAGAACAGGGCGAAACCGAAGGGCGGCGTAAGATACGACGTTTGCAGGTTCACCGCGATCAACACGCCGAACCAGACGAGATCGATGCCCATGCCCTCGGCGATGGGTGCGAGGATCGGGATCGCGATGAAGGCGATCTCGAAGAAATCGAGAAAGAACCCGAGAAAGAACACCAGCGTGTTGACCGCCACCAGGAAACCAATCTCTCCGCCTGGCAGCCGGTCGAACAGGTGCTCGACGAAGGTATGCCCGTCCGCGGCGTTGAACACCAGGCTGAACACGCTGGCGCCGATCAGGATGAAGATGACGAAGCAGGTCAATCGCGCCGTGTGCTCCGCCGCGCCGCGCAGCACGCCGGCATTCAACCGGCGCCTGAGCGCCGCGAGGACGAGCGCGCCGACCGCGCCCATGGCGCCGCCCTCGGTGGGCGTCGCCAGCCCCAGGAACACGGTACCGAGCACCAGGAAGATGAGCACCAGCGGCGGCAGCAAAAGTAATGTCACGCGCACCGCCAGGGTCGAGAACAGGCCGAGACCGCACAAGCGATCGACGCCGATGAGCATGGTGGCCGCGACCGCCCCGGCGACCACCGAGATCACGATATCCGCGCCCATGCCGCGTGTGCCGAGGATTCCCCGCGGTATCAGCTCTCCCGACATCCAGGCGCCCAGGCCGGTGGCAGTGGCGAGCAGGAACAGCACGGTTAGCGAACGATAGCCACTGGATCCGTTCGCTTCGCGGTACGTCCGGGCCTCGACGGGTAGCGCCGGCACCCAGGACGGTCGCGCCACCGCCACCGCCACGACGAACAACACGTAAATGCCTACCAGGCACAGGCCCGGGATCATCGCGCCGATGAACATGTCCCCCACCGAGCGACCGAGCTGGTCGGCCAGCACGATCAGGATGATCGACGGAGGAATGATCTGGGCCAGCGATCCGGAGGCCATGATGACGCCGGTGGCGACGTGCCGGCTGTAGCCGTAACGCAGCATGACCGGCAGCGAGATGAGCCCCATGGAGATCACCGCCGCGGAAATGACGCCGGTGGTCGCGGCCAGCAAGGCGCCAACCACGATCACCGAGATAGCCAGGCCGCCGCGCAACGGTCCGAACACCTGGCCGGTGGTTTCCAGCAGGTCCTCGGCGATGCCGGACTTCTGCAGCACGATGCCCATGAAGGTGAAGTACGGCACCGCGAGGATGGTGTCGTTCTGCATGATGCCGATGATGCGCAGCGGCACCGCCTGCAACATCTCGACGGGAAACAGGTCGAGAGCGATACCGAGCAGGCCGAACGACAGTCCCACGGCGCACAGCACGAAGGCGACCGGAAATCCGCTCAACAGGAAGACGAGCAGCCCGAGGAACAATAGCGGGACGAAATTATCCGCGGCGAAGCTCATCGTGCGATTCCGACCGGCGGCGGGCGACGCACGTGCGCCAGTTACCGGGAAATATTCATGAACATGCGTGGCGAGAGCGACGGTCGCGGCGGCAAATTCATGAACAAGGCGGACTAGGAGCCGAGCACGTCGTCGCCGGCCGAGGGATCGGCCAACGGCGCGGGATCCGGTATCAGGCCCCGCAGGAAGGCGACACGCTTGATCGCCTCGGAGGTCGACTGCGCGAACAACAGCAAGAATCCGAGCGGAAGCAATACGTAGACCGGCCAGCGCAACAGGCCGCCGGCGTTCTGCGACACCTCGCCGCTATGCCAGGCGTCGGCGACGATGGGCCAGGACTGATAAACAAGGAAGGCGCAGAACGGCAGGAGAAACAGCACGATGCCGGCGAGGTCCACCCAGGCGCGGCCGATGGGCGTCAGCCGCTGGGAGAGAACGTCCACGCGAACATGGTCGTTCTTCAGGAACACGTAACCGGCGCCGAGAAGAAAGACGGCCGAGAACAGGTACCACTGGATCTCGAGAAAGGCGTTGGAGGACAGGTCGAAGAACTTGCGCGACACGGCGTTTCCCGCGCTGATGAACACGATCACGAGAATCGTCCAGCGCAGGAAACGGTTGATCGCCGTGCTTGCCGAATCGACGTACGCGGAAAGCGCGAGCAGGGCCTTCACGTCGCCGGGCAGCTGCTATCGGACCCGTTCGTGCACACGTTCCGTTCCATCAAGTTTTCGATTGCACGAAGTTGTTATACCCGGCCTCGGCGATACCGAACCACAGGTTCTGGTCCTTCTGGAACGCGGCGTAGGAACCGTACACCTTCTTCCATCGCGGATTGCGCGCGGAGATGTCGGCGTACAGATCCATTGCCGCCGCGTAGCCGGCCTCGATAATCTCGCGGGGGAACCGGTGCAGCTTGGTGCCTTCGGCAACCAGGCGGCGCAGCGCCGGCGGGTTGAGCCCGTCGTAGCGCGACATGACGGCGACGTGCGCCTGCATGGCGGCGGCCTCGACGATGGCCTTGTACTCCGCGGGCAGCGCCTCGTAGGCGTCCCGGTTGACGAACAGGTCGACTTGCGGACTGCCGTCGTGCCATCCCGGAAAATAGTAGTTCTTGGCCACCTTGTAGAAGCCGAGCTTCTCGTCGTCATAGGGGCCGGACAACTCCACGGCGTCGATGGTGCCCTTTTCGAGTGACTGGTAGATCTCGCCGCCGGGAATGCTTTGCGGCACCACGCCGAGCTGTTCGTAGACCTGGCCCGAAATCAGACCGGATACGCGCAGCTTCAATCCCTCGAGGTCGGCGAGACCGTTGATCTCGTCGCGGTACCAACCGCCCATTTGCACGCCCGTGTTGCCCATGGGGAAGCTGATGATGTTGTAGTCACCATAGAACTCGCGCATCAGCTCCAGACCGCCGCCCTCGTACTGCCAGGCGTTCAACTGCCGATAAGTCATGCCGAAGGGAATGCCGTTGAGGGCGAACGTCTCGTCCTTGCCGGCGAAAAAGTTGGACGCCGTGTGCGTGCACTCGACGGTGCCGTCCTGCGCGGCATCGAGAACACCGAACGGAGGTACGAGCTCGCCGGGTCCGTGAACGGATATGGTGAACTTGCCGCCGGACATCTCGGCGACGCGCTCGGCGAACAACTCGGCGCCGCCGAAGACGGTCTCGAGCGAGCGGGGAAAACTGTGCGCGAGGCGCCAGCGTATGTTCGACTGGGCGACCACGGCTGGCGCGGTGCCGGCCGCCAATACGCCGGCCAGGCCGGCATGTCCAAGAAAACTGCGACGTTTCATCATTCTCTCCCAAGTGTTGGTCTCGGCGAGCGTCGACTCCAGCGCGGCGGCGATGGATATCGATTCGGTCGTCGAGCCAGTCTTATTGAAGGCGCCGGGGCGGGCAAGCGCACCGTACGATATCGGTTTTCGCCATCGACGATAACCCGGCCACGGTACACTGGAGCGTGGTTCGCGTACGGTCGGCGGCGGACCGGCACCAGGCGATCGGCTCGCGCAAGTCACCTTGCACCCGCCGCGCGACGGCCGAAAGGCGGACGCGATGTCGGCCGACCATCGCGTTTCTCTATTATGATCGACAGGTCCGAATGGGGTTCATCGACATTCAACACGCCCGGCGAGAGGCGCAACGGCGTCTGCCGCGCGCGGTGTTCGACTATCTCGACGGCGGCGCCGAGAACGAGCGCGGTCTGGCGCGAAACACCGATGCGTTCGCGCGCATTTGCTTTCGCCCGCGCCGCCTCGTGGACGTATCGAGCATCGACACCTCGGTTTCGCTGTTCGGCGATCGGCGGCCGTGGCCGTGGCCGTTCGTCGTCGCGCCGACCGGGCTGAACGGAATCCTGTGGCCGGACGGCGACGTCGCGCTGGCACGCGCGGCAGCGGATGCCGACATTCCGTTCTGTCTTTCCACCGCTTCGACCACCACCATCGAGGACGTGGCCAGGCGGGTGGACGTCGACATGTGGTTCCAGCTCTATGTCGTGACCCGCGAGCTCGCCGACAGCCTCGCCGAACGCGCATGGCAGGCGGGCTGCCGGGTATTGATTCTCACCACCGACGTGCCCGTCAACGGCAAGCGCCTTCGGGACCTTCGAAGCGGCTTCAAGGTGCCGTTCAAGCCGGGACCGAGGTTGGCGTTCGACGCGTTGCGGCACCCCGCCTGGCTTGCCGGGCAGCTTCGACACGGTTTGCCCGAACTGGCCAACATGAAGATGGCGGGCACGCCCAGCCTCCAAACCCAGGCCGCGCTGATGGCGCGGCGGATGGACACGAGCTTCGACTGGCAGGCGTTTTCGCGACTTCGCGATTCATGGCGCGGACGACTGATCGTCAAGGGAATCATGCGACTGGACGACGCGCGACGGTGCGTCGAACTTGGCGCCGACGGCGTGGTGCTGTCCAATCACGGGGCGCGCCAACTCGATGACGTCGATTCGCCGCTGAACGTCCTGCTCGACGACGACCCCGGCGTTGATGCCACGCTGTTTCTCGACAGCGGCATACGCGATGCAGCCGACGCGGTGAAGGCGTTATCGCTCGGCGCCGACGCCGTGATGCTCGGTCGCGCGCTGCTCTACGGTCTCGCGGCCAGAGGCGAGACCGGTGCTAAGGACATGATCGGGATGTTCAAGGCCGACCTCGCCCGTACCCTCACGCTTCTCGGCTGCCCGTCAGTTCGCGATCTGTCGCGCGACTTCGTCGCTACCGGCTAGCAAGGGCGCGAGTCCGACGCGTCAATCACCCGCGGCTGTCGAGGAAACGACACCGAATCTCTTGAAACGCGCTGGTGCCTGATCGAACGATGGATCTTTTCCGGGACCGGTCGGGGAGTGCATGGCACCGGACAACGAAGGGCGGTCGCGCATTCGAACACGAGCATCAATATATACTCGAGACTGTTTACCTCCGGCGATCAAACGCGATGAGCCGCGGTCCGAACCACGCGACAATGGCGAGGCGTGAAATTGAAGCGGACATCGCCGTCCTTGGCGGCGGTCCCGCGGGGTGCGTGCTGGCGACACAACTGGCAGGTTTCGGCCACCGGGTGACGATCATATCCCGGCCCCGCCGGCATGACGCGATCGAGGGCATGTCCGAGCGGGCGCTGAAGGGACTGCGGTACGCGGGATTCGAGAACGCACTGGCCGCGCTCGGGCCCATGGTGCGCCGGAGTGCCGAGTGGAATGGCGAGCGACGCGACGCCAACCGGGAATGGCTGGTGGATCGGCCGGCGTTCGACGCGGCATTGCTGAAGGACGCGGCCCGGCTCGGCGTGCGAATGCTGGCCGGCACCGTGCGGCGAACCCGGCGCGGCGTCAAGCGCTGGGCGGTGGCCTACACGAGCGACGACGGCGAGGAGCGCGCCCTCGTCGCCCGCTTCGTGGTGGACGCGCGCGGGCGCGCCACCCGGCGCGGCGCGAAGTCGTGGACGAAGGGGCCCGCGGCGTTCGCGCTCGCGCGCCGCTGCCGCTCGTTCGCCGGCCGGCCGCCGGGCACGGCGGTGATCGCCGCGCCCGACGGCTGGGCGTGGCTCGCGGACGCGGGCGACGATCGCGCCATCGCGCAACTTTTCGTCTCGGGCGACCGGCGCCTGCCGCCGAGAACCCGCATCGATGCCTTTTTCGAACGGGAAATAGCACGAATCGTCGGCGGCGATTTCCACCTGGAACCGATCGAACCGACCGGCGTTCGCGACGCGGCAACCGCCATGCGTCGCCGGGTCATCGTCGAGGACTTCGCCTGGGTTGGCGACGCCGCCCTGGCCATCGATCCATTGTCGGGACACGGCCTGTTCGAGGCGGTCTCGGGAGCGCTCTGCCTTGCCGCGGTGGTCAACACCGCGATACGACGGCCCGACGACGCCGCCCTGGCACGGCGCTTCTACGGCGAAAAGATCGATACCGATTTCTGGCGCCTCGCACGCGTCGGCCGCGACTTCTACCGCGCCGAGACGCGTTTCGCCGCGCGCGAATTCTGGCGCGTGCGCCGCACCTGGCCCGACGACGCGCCGAGCCACGAATCCCCGTCGGTGGCGCCGCCGCGAATCGAGCGACGGCCGGTCCTGTCCGACGGTTACGTCGTCGCGCGCGACGTGGTGGTGACGCCCGACTACCCGCGCGGAATCTGGCAGGTCGCCGGTGTGCCCCTCGCCGACCTGCTTGCGCTGGGCGACGTGCTCCCGGCCGGAAGCGAGGCCGCGGCCCGGGCCGCCTCGGATCGCCTGGGCCGACCCGGTGCCGATATCGAGATCGCCCTGGCCTGGCTACGCCGGCGCGGCATGCTGCCATTGCCCTAGCGGCGCGACCGGCAATCGGGCCGCTCGTACCGCCGCTCGGGCCGGGGGGCGCCCACCGGCGGCTTCCGTTGAAGCCGCCGCCAATGAACGTATAATCACTATTTATTGCGTTCGCCGAACCGTCGCCCGACAGAGGGCGCCGAGTACCCGGATTCGAATACCAACACGGCGCGCAGCGGAGGAGCAGACCATGTCGATCACGCAGCTGTCCCCGGTTTTCACCCTACTGGCCGTTTTCGCCTTCGCGGCCCCCGCCCACGCGGCGGAGCCCGATGAACTCCTCAACAGCAAGTGCAGCGGCTGCCACGCCCGAACCGACGACGGCCTGCAACGCATCAAGGACTCGCGCCGCACGCCCGAGGGCTGGGACATGACGCTGGTGCGCATGGCGCAGATACACGGCGTGAAGTACGCCGAAGGCGAGCGCGCCGCACTGATCAAGCACCTTTCCGACACCCGCGGGTTGGCGCCGTCCGAGACCGCTGCGTGGCGCTACGCCCTCGAACGCACGCCCGGGGTGGTCGAATCGCCCGAAGACGCGACGCTGGCCGAGATGTGCGCCCGCTGTCACACCTATGCGCGACACGCATTGCAGCGGCGGACGCAGGAGGACTGGCTGAAGCTCTCCCACTTCCACCTCGGCCAGTATCCGACCACCGAGTACCAGGCCCTGGGTCGCGACCGCAACTGGTGGGAAATCGCTTCCACCGAGGTACCGGAATTGCTGGCCGATCATTACCCGCTCGATACCGAGGCCTGGAACGAGTGGTCGGCGCGCGAGCATCCCGACCTCTCCGGCACTTGGCGAATCGCCGGCCACGCCGAAGGCGAAGGCCCCTACCACGGTACGGTCGAGATCAGCGCCGAGGGAGAGGATCGCTACGCCACGGTCGCCACGTTGAATTTCCCCGAAGGCCGCACCGTCGTCTCCGAGGGCAATGCCATCGTCTACACCGGCTACGAGTGGCGGGGCACTGCCGACGCCGACGGCAAGACCATCCGCCAGGTATTCGCCGTCGGCGAGGACGGAAACACGCTCTCAGGCCGCTGGTTCGACGCCGATAACGACATCGACGGCGGCACGCTCACGGCAGTACGCGAAGGCCCCGCCATCCTCGCGGTGATCCCCGAATACATTCGCGCCGGCGAAACCGCCGAGATCGCCGTGCACGGCGTCGGCCTCGACGGCGAGGTGAGCCTCGGCGCAGGCGTGGACATCGTCGAAACGGTCTCCGCCGACGGCAATATCGTGGTGGTGCGGGCGATGGCGGCGGGCGATGCCGGCGCGGGCCGGCGCGACGTATCGGTCGGCGACGCCAGCGCGAGCGCCGCACTGGCCGTGTTCCAGTCCGTGGACAGCGTACGCGTGGAACCGGCCAACACCATCGCGCGCGTCGGCGGCAACGATGGACCGCTGGCCAAGGTACCCGCGCAGTTCGACGCCGTCGCCTACGCCAACGGTGCGGACGGCGACGCCGGTACCGACGACGACGTGCGCATCGGGTATTTCGACGCCACGTGGTCCGTCGAGCCCGCCACCGAGATCGCCGCCGCCCTGGACGACGTCGAGTACGCCGGAGAAATGAACACCGCGACGGGTCTGTTCATGCCCGCCGCCGCCGGCCTCAACCCGGAACGGCCCTACAGCACCAACAACGCCGGCGACCTCGTCGTGAAGGCGACTGTCGACGACAACGGCAGCGAGGTATCCGGCACGGCCCGCCTGGTCGTGACGGTGCAGCGCTGGATCGACCCGCCCATCCGCTAGCGCGCCGGAGAGACCAAGCATGACCGCCTTGAGGCTCAATACCGCGAACGCCCACCAGGTGCGCCGGGCGGATGGCCGGCGCATGCTGTTCCACGTACCCACTACCGCGCTGTTCGACCTGGACGACGTGAGCGGCGCGGTGCTCGACGCCTTCGGCCCCGCCGCCATGACCAGCGAGAACGCGATCCGCGGGGCGCTCGACGAGCGCTTCGGCGCCGACGCGGTGAAGGGCGCGCTGGACGACTTCATCGATCTCGAGATCGTCTCCGGCGCGCTCGCCGAGCCGCGCCCCGCCGCCGACCTGGTGATCGACAACTATCCGTTGAGCACCATCGTGCTGAACGTGAACACCGGATGCAACCTGGGCTGCTCCTACTGCTACAAGGAAGACTTGCAGGTGCCCGCCCGGGGCGAGCGCATGGACTTCGAGACCGCGCGCAAGAGCATCGACCTGTTGCTCGCCGAAGGCGCGTCGCGCGACCGGCTGAACGTGGTGTTCTTCGGCGGCGAGCCGCTTTCCAACCTGCCGCTCATCAAGCAGGTTGTCGAGTACACCAATCGCCGCTGCGCCGAGCTCGGCAAGACACCCGACTACTCGATGACCACCAACGCCACGCTGCTCAAGCCGGAAACGGTGGACTGGCTCAACGGCGAGCGCTTCAGCATCGCGGTGAGCATGGACGGGCCGAAGCGCCTGCACGACCGCCACCGGCTCACCGTCGGCGGCAAGGGCACCTACGACACCGTGAGCGGCAAGGTGCGCATGCTGCTGGAACGCTACACGTCGCGGCCGGTGGGCGCTCGGGTAACGCTCACCCGGGGCAACACCGAGGTGCTCGAGATCCACCGTCATCTCAAGCACGAACTCGGATTCTTCGAGGTCGGCTACGCGCCCGTGACCAGCGGAACGTCCGATGCCTACGCCCTCGGCGGCGCCGAGCTCGCGGAGGTGTTCGCGCAGATGAAGGCGCTCGGGCTCGAATACCAGGCCGACGCGCTGCGCGGCGTCAACAACGGTTTCTCCAACATGCACCAGATGATGACCGACCTGCACCAGGGCACGCGCAAGGTACTGCCCTGCGGCGCCGGCATCGGCATGCTGGCGGTAGACAAGGACGGCGGGTTGAACCTGTGCCACCGCTTCACCGGCTCCGAGCTTGACACCTACGGCACCGTCGACGCCGGCATCGACAAGCAACGACTCGGCGACTTTCTCAGCCGGGCCGCGGACCGCTCGGATCGCGGCTGCGCGACCTGCCGCATTCGCAACCTGTGCGCGGGGGGCTGCTACCACGAGTCCTACGCCCACTTCAACGATCCCCTGTATCCGACTTACCACTACTGCGACATCCTGCGGGACTGGATCGACTTCGGCATCGGCGTGTACGCCACCATCGTCGAACGACGCCCGGATTTTCTCGATACGCATGTCACGCCGCGGAGGGCCATCCAATGAGACGCCTGAAATCCATCAATCCCAAGGCCGAGAAGCTGAGCGACGCACTACGCGACGGCGGCGCCGAGGAGATCTACACCATGCAGACCGTGGCCGGATGCTCGAGCACCCTCGATCCCGGTTGGGAGGTCGACCCGTTCGGCGGCGTGGCGGCGTTGTGCCAACCCATGGAGGCCGACCTCTACGGCTGCTCGGACCCCTGCTGGTGGCCGGCCCAGGTGGCCGACACCCTGAACACGTACCCGGACTGGAACGCCGACGCCAACGCCGCGCAATCCGACTGGCGCGAATTGCAGGCGGTCTATCCGAAGCCGAAGACCTGAACAGGAATGCCCGGCCGGGCCGCCGACCATGAAAACAAGAGGTGACACCATGCGTGGACCGATAACACTCCTGGCCATCGCCTTCGCTGGAGGGCTGATGGCGAGCGCCGCCGCGCCGGCGGCCGACTACATTCTCACCGGACAGAAACCCGACCAGCTCGTGCTGATCGACGCCAAGGCGCGCAGCGTGGCGGCGAAGCACACGATTCCCGACGCCGCGCCGGGCGTCCTCACCGTGACGCCGTCTCCCGACGGCAAGGTCGGCTATGCCATCGTCAATCGCTGGGAAAGCGTCAGCGGCATCGATCTCGATTCCGGCGAGCAGGTATTCCGCGCCGACTTCTCCGGCGGCGACAAGCGCGTGAAGGCGATGTTCGGCATGGACGTCAGCCCGGACGGCAGTGAACTGTTCGTATTCCTGTCGCCGGTTTCGCTCAAGGCCGGCGAGTACGAGGTCGGCGATACCTACGTCGCGGTCTACGACACCTCGGCCGGGGTCGGCGCCGAACCCGTGCGCACCTTCCCGGCGCCGCGGCGCACCGCGATTCTGGCGGTGTCGAACGACGGCTCGAAACTGTACGCCATAGGCTGGGACGTCGTGGTACTGGACGCGCAGAGCGGCGAGCAGATCGGCGTGCACCCGATCCGCAACTGGGGCCGCCAGAACTTCACCGAACCGGACGTGCTCGACGTGTGGCCGCAATGGTCGCAGGCGGACGTCTTTTCCACGCCCTACTTCACGATTCGCACCGACAAGGCCGAGGACGACCCGGCGGCCTACGCCATGGGCATGCTCACGCTGGACCTTCAAACCGACGAGTTCGTCATGGAGGAGTACGAAAACTTCGAGGTCATCATCTTCTCCACCGTGGTCAACCCGGTACGGCGCAACGAGGTCTACGGCGTTTACACCCAGCTATCCAAGATCGACATCGAGAAGGACGAGCTGGTGGAGCGCATCGACCTGCCCCACACCTATTACGCCGTGAACGTATCGAGCGACGGCAGCGAGCTCTACGCCGGCGGCACCATGAACGACATCGCCGTGTTCGACACCGAGACGCTCGAGCAGATCGGCTCCATCGAACTCGACGGCGGCAACATGGCCCTGTCTTCGATCCGGGTCCTGCAACGGTAGCCCCGGGTCTGGGGAACATCCCGGGAATCGACTGGCTGCTTTCCCAGCTGCGGCCGCAACGGTCGCGGCTGGTCGTGGTGCTGGTGCTCTCGCTCGCCAGCACGTTCATCGGCCTGCTCCAGCCCTACGTTACCAAGTACATCATCGACGACGGGCTCATCGCGGGCGACTTCCCGCTGCTTGCCTGGCTGTGCGTGCTGATGCTGTCGCTGGCGATATTCTCGGCGCTGCTCGGCGCGGTCAACCGCTGGTTCTACGTCGACCTCTCCTCGCGCATCCTGCTCGGCATGCGCAGCGCCCTGTTCGCTCACGGACTGACGCTGTCGCCGCGCTTTCACGCCGCGATGCCGCCGGGCCAGCTCATCGCCCGACTCGACGGCGACATCGCCGAGGTGCAGCGCTTCGCCGTCGATTCCCTGCTGGCCTCGGTGAACGGCGTCATCGCGCTGGCCGGCGCGCTGGTCCTGATGGCTTCCTTGAGCCCTCTGCTCACCGCGATCGCCCTGGTACTGGTACCGGCCATCGCGCTGTTCCTCAAGTGGTCGCGGCCGTTCATCACCGATGCCACCCGTCGCGTGCGCGAACGCGCCGGCGAGGTGACGTCGTTCCTGGTCGACGCGTTGAGCGCGGTGAAACTGATCCAGGCCACCGGAACGCGCGCCGCCCAGGGCCGACGGCTCGACGAGCTCAACGAGCGATTTCGCCGCGACACCCTGCGCATGCAGATGACCAACTACGCGGCCAGCCACGTGCCGTCACTCATCACCACGGCCTCGACCGTGATCGTATTCCTCGCCGGCGGCCACATGGTCATCAACGGCTCCCTCACCCTCGGTACCCTGATCGCCTTTTCCGCCTACCTCGCCCGTTCCACCGGACCGGTGAATACACTGTTCGGCCTGTACGTCGGCTGGCAGCGCGCCAAGGTGAGCCTGCAGCGCGTCGGCGAGGTTCGTGAACGACGACCGGAGATCCGCGAATCACCGTCTCCCGTGGCGCTTCCCGTCGCGGTCGACGCCTGCGTGCGCTTCGAGGACGTATGGTTTCGCTACGACGACGACCGCCCGGAAGTTCTCAAGGGCGTGAGCCTGTTTATCCCGGCAGGCGCCAAGGCCGCGGTATCCGGTGCCTCCGGCGCCGGCAAGAGCACGCTCATCGACCTGTTGCAGCGCCATTATGATCCGCAACGCGGCCGGGTCGAAATCGGCGGACGCGACGTGCGCACGTTTCGCCTCGACGAGTTGCGGCGGCGCGTGGCGGTGGTCAGCCAGGAGACCGTGCTTTTCCAGGGATCGATACGCGACAACGTGCGCTACGTATGTCCCGACGCGAGCGCGGAGGAGCTCGACCGGGTCGTGCGCGCGGCGCGGGTCGACGATTTCGCGGCGGTGATGCCCGACGGACTCGACACCGCGCTCGGCAGCCGCGGCGTGAAACTCTCCGGCGGCCAGCGCCAGCGCATCGCCATCGCCCGCGCGCTGCTCCAGGATCCGCTGATCCTGGTCCTCGACGAAGCCACCGCGTCGGTGGACCGCGAAACCGAGGCGGAGATCATCCGCGCCATTGACGTCCTGTTCCCCGATCGCACGCGAATCGTGATCAGCCACCACGCCGAGGCGCGGGCCGGCTGCGACCGGTCGTTCTCATTCCAGTCGGACGGGCGGTTGCAAGCCAATGGATGAACACGACAAATCGCCGGTTCGCGTCGGCCTGCTCGATACCGGCGTGTCGGACGCCGGATTGCCGATCGACGCCAGCACGGCATTCGGCATCGAGGACGGCGAGGTGCGCGAAGTTTCGATGGACCCATCGGACACCGTCCACGGCACCGCGCTGGCCGCGACGATCGTCTCGCAGGCGCCTGGCGTCATCATCGTCAGCGCGCAGGTCTTCCGCGGCGGCCGACCCGGTTCCGCCGCGGTCGTCGCCGCCGGCCTGGACTGGCTGGTGAGTCAGGGCGCGCAACTCGTCAACATGAGCTTCGGGCTGCGGCACGACCGCGCCGTGCTTCGCGGGGCCTGCGAGGGCGCACTGGCCTCCGGCGTCGTCCTCGTCGCCTCGGCCCCGGCCAGCGGCCACTCCGTCTACCCCGCCGCCTACCGGGGCATGGTGCGCGTCACCGGCGACGCGCGCTGCGCGCCCGGCGAACTGTCGTGGCTGGGTGGCGAGCATGTCGACTTCGGCGCCTGCGTGGGCGGACCCGACCACCGGCCCCATCAGCCCGGCGCCGGCGCCAGTCTTGCCGCCGCCCATTTCAGCGGCGCGCTGGCGCGCGAGCTCGCCAACGACCGATCGGCGACACGCGCCATCGAACGCTTGCGTCGCGCCTGCCGCTACCGCGGGCGCGAGCGACGCGGCACGCCGGCCGGCCCGGCGTAGTCGGCAGCCGTGTTCGTCAACCTAGAAACCATCACGGTGGCCTGCGCCGTGGCCGCGGCCACGGCAGCCGTCTTCGCGCCGAACCGGCGCACGGCGCTGGCGGTGTTGTCCGCCACCCTTCTCTGGATCGCGTTGGCGTCTCTCGCCGCGCGGTTGCTCACCGACGATTTCGCGGTCCGTTACGTGTGGCTGTACAGCGGACCGAACCTGCCCTGGTACCTGAAGCTCGCCAACGTCTGGGGCGGCGACGAGGGCACGTTGTTGTTCCTGGCCGCTTTGCTCGCCGCGTTCGCCTCCGCCTTGTGCCGTCGAACGCCCTGGGCCGCCGGCGGCATGCTCGCGTTCGCCGCCGCGTTCGGCTTCGGCACGCTCGTTTGGAACCCGTTCGTTCCGACGCCGCCGGCCGAGCTGGCCGCGCTGCCCTACCGCGGCATGAACGCGCACCTGATGGTGATCTGGATGGCGCTGCATCCGCCGGCGCTGTTCGTCGCCTACGCGTTGCTCATGGCGCCGGCCGGCGCTGCCGTGGGCGCGCTGCTCGGCCGCCCGGCCGAGTTCGAACGCGTGAGCGCGCGCTGGTTCCGCCTCGGCTGGCTGATGCTGACCACCGGCATCGCCTTCGGCATGTGGTGGGCGTTCGAGGACTTTACCTTCGGGCAGGCCTGGCACTGGGACCCGGTTCAGACCGGGGTGTTCGCGACCTGGTGCCTCGCCACGGCCGCGCTCCACGGCCTGCGCAGACACCGCGCCGGCAGCGTGTACGACGCACTGCTTCCGCTGCTGTCGCTGCTCGTGGTCGCGGCGGTATTCGTATCCATGGCAATCACGCGCGTCGAAGTGCTGCAAAGCTCCCACCGCTACGTCGGCGACACCTCGGCGCCGTTGTTCGTCCTGCTTGCCGTCGTCGTCACGATGGTCGCGAGCGCCGCCGCCTTCCGTGCGCGCCGGTCGCGGCGCCGCCCACGACTGTCCCGGCTGGATCGCTGGGTGCTCGTCGCCATCGCGTTGTTCACCGTTATCGCCTTTGCCGCCCTGATCCACCTCGGCTACGCATTCGCGGCCGCCTGGCTCGGCTGGGCGCGCCCCGACGACACCAAGCCCTTTTTCGAGATGCTGCTGCGATGGAGCACCAGCGGCGAGTTGGCCGGCCTGCGGCGCGTGTTTGCGAGCTGGGACGTGGATGGTTTTTCCCTCAATCGCGCGCTGGCGCCGATGGGCGTGCTCATGGCCATCGTCGGCGGCCACGTGTTTGCCACGCTGACCAATCACCGTCGCGCGGCGCTTTTCAGCCTCGTCGCCGCCGCCATCGCGCTCGGCGTACCCTGGGCGTGGCAACCCATGGATGCGCTGTTCACCGGCACCGGCATGACCTCGCAGAAAACCGTGGCGATGTTCTACTGGCTCGACGCCCTCCTGCTCGCCGCCGGCTACTTCTTCGCCGCCGCAACCACCTGGTTGATCGCCCGCTTCCGCCGCGCCGTCGCGGCCGGCCGGCTACCTTTCGTGCTGCCCGTCGCGCTGGTCCACGCCGGCGCCATGACCGCCCTTGTCGCCATCGTGTTCGCGAGCGTCCTTGATCACTACCTGCAGGCCGAGGTCGACTACCCGGCCGCGCTGACGAGGCCGCAGTCGATCGCAGAAGGATTTACCATCACGATTGCGTCCGAACACACCGAGCGAGCCCCCGACGGCGGCCGACGCGCGGCCGATGATGCCGGGTTCAGGGCGGTGCGGACGGTTTCGCTGGCCTTGAACGACGAGGACGGAACCACGATCCGCGGCGAGACGCTGTACCGGGATACCCGCCCGGCGGCGTCCGGACTGGGCTCGGTCCGCGAGCTGTGCCGTATCCTCGATTACCGCTACGCACGTTACGTCGACGACGGCGCGAGCCGGCTGGATCCCTTCATCTATCGCGGCTGGTGGCGCGACATACAGGTGTGGATACCGCCCGGCGGCTTCGAGGACAGGGACGGCGCGACGATTCCGAACAGCGATGAGTTTCTCGTCGTAATCCGCATCTATCCCCTGATGTCCTGGCTGTGGATCGGGTTGGTCGCGGTCGTCGTCAGCGCCTTGGTGCTCACCTACGATGCGTTCAGGTATACCTCGCGGAGGATTCGCTCCTGACCGGTTGGCACGGGCGCCGACGCGGGTCGAATCCGAACCTCTCATCCCCGCGTTTCGCGAACCGTGACAAGCGGGTTTGTGAGAGAATCCGCGGGATGCGAATCACCTACCTCGCCGCCATGGCGAGTCTGTGCCTGGTCGACATGGCGCTGACCGGCGTCTATGTCGTCATCTCGTCGCACGTCGAGGTCGTCCCCAGGTTTCTGCTCCAGAACCTGTTGTTTCTAGGCGTCATCAACATCGCCGGCGCGAGCATCATCTACCGGCCGATCGCGGCCTTCGTCGCCGGTGCGCCACACGGCGCGACGCAGATGCGCGCGGCGGCTCAACGCCGACTCGAGTTCCTGCCGCGGCTGTCAATGGCGTGGGGCTTCCTGCTGTCCATCGTCTACTGCGGGCTGAGCTTCGGCGGCGGCAACTTCACCCCGGACCCCGCGCTGGTCGACCAGGTCGCGCTGTCCAAGCGCGCCTGGGCGCTGGCCTGGTTCACCCTGCTTTTCTCCACCTACTACGGCTTCTACGTCTACTTCGTCGTGGGCACGGTCGCCGAATCCCTGCGCGCGACGCTGTTCACGGAACACGGCCTGGCAATCAGGCCTCGGCCCCGGCGCTTCCGGCGGAAACTGGCCTGGGTGTTCGCGGTGGCGATCATTGCACCCACGACCCACCTCCTGCTCGACGTCACGTGGTTCCGGGACGTGCGGGCGGCCCAGGGGCTCACGCTCTTCGACACCGTGCTGCTCGACCTTTTCGCCGGGTTCCTGGTGTTCTGCGCCACGTTGTACTTCGTCGGACGCAGCCTGACGCGGCCGGTGCGGGACCTGACGGAAACCATGACCTCGGTCGCCGACGGACGGCTGGACGTTCGCGTACCAATCGTCACCGACGACGAGTTCGGCGTGATGGCGCAGTCCTTCAATCGCATGGCCGAACGACTCGAGGAGCAGGCATTCATTCGCGACACGTTCGGCAAATACGTCCCCCGGGCGGTCGCTGCGGCGATCATGTCGAGTCGCGAGCCGCTCGAGCCGAAACAGGCGACAGCCACGATCCTGTACGCGGACATCGAGAACTTCACGGCAATCGCCGAGCAGATGACGCCGCCCGGCGTCGTCACCATGCTCAACGAGTACTTTTCCGCCATCATCGAACCCATCGAGGAGAACGGGGGCGTGGTGAACCAGTTCCAGGGCGACGCCATTCTCGCCACGTTCAACATTCCGATCGCCGACGACGATCACGCCGACAAGGCCGTCGCCGCGGCCCTGCGCATTCGCGAAACCGTTCGCGACCGCACGTTCGGCGGCGTTTCGCTGCGAGCGAGGATCGGGATCAACACCGGCACCGTGGTCGCCGGCAACGTCGGATCCGAGGGCAGGCTCAATTACACCGTTCACGGAGACGCCGTAAACCTGGCCGCTCGCATCGAGCAGATCAACAAGGACTACGGCAGCGACCTCCTGATTTCCGACAATACCGCCGCGATGCTGAAGCGCAAGGCGCCACTGCGGGAGATCGGTGAAGTGCGACTCAGGGGGAAGACGCGGGTGACGAAGCTCTACGGCATCCCGATGGAGGACGCGCACGCCCGGGGGTGACCACGATGGAAACACCTGACACATCGCGACCAAATCGCGTCGACCTGCGACTCGATGCGGGCAGCGTCATGCCCAGGAACGCGATGGTCCCCTATCGACGGGATAACGTGCGAGGCTCGCAGTGATTTCCAATCGGTATCGATATATTTTCGTACACGTTCCCAAGGCCGGCGGAACGACTGTCAAACGTGCGCTCGGCGACGACCCGACCATTGAGGAGAACGACTGGCACCATGATCTGGCGCATTTCAAGAAAATGCACCGGGACAGGTTCGATACGTTCTTCAAGTTCGCGGTTGCCCGCAACCCGTTTGATCGACTCGTTTCCGCATACTGCTACAACGTTCGCTTGATGCAGGAGAATGACGCGATTCATTGGCGTCACTACGGCGACCTTTACCGCTGGCTGGCGGCGTCGGTGGAACCTGGCGACCTGCCGGGGAGTTTTCGCCGATTCGTCGCGAGCGCCTGGTTCGACAAATCGGTCGACGACGGGTTTCCGATCCATTTCAAGCCACTGACGCGATTTATCGCGATCGAAGGTCGCGTGGAACTGGACTACCTCGCGCGCATCGAAACGCTCGAGCACGACCTCAGGAATATCGCGAAGCGGATCGAGTACGAATTCACCGGCGTTTCGTGGCTGAACAAGACGCCGCGGGCCGATTACCAGCAGTTCTACGATTACAGGACCTGTACCATCGTTCGGCGCGCGTACGCCGCGGATTTCGAATTGCTGAATCTCTGAACACGCTTGACGTATTCCCCGGTGGCGATGTCGGAACGCCGAATGATCAGTCCACGGCCGTTTTCACGAGCTTGTGCAGCTCGTCGTTCAGCACCGCATAAACATCGCCGCCCAAACTCTGCTCGATGGCATAGGTGGTGGAGTCGGCGGTCAGCAGTTGCTTTACACTCACCACTTCCCTGGAATCGTCGACTCGCACCGCCCACAAGTGCCTCATCAGGACGTCGCCGCACAAGTACCAGCCGTACAGCTCCCGAAACTTGTCACCGCGGTATACCGGACCGCCGAGGATGCTGCGCGCCTGCGATCGATTCGGCGAGAAAACGGGTTCGACCGGAAAGCCGTACCATGGATCGGGCGTCGGTCCCGACGGCGGCGCGCGATCCCACGCGATCTCGACATCCTTTCCCGCGCGGTACGGCCAACCGTAGTTTCCCCCGCTTACGATCCTGTTGATCTCCTCGCCGTTGCTGGGACCAACCTCGGCAACCCACAGTTCGCCGGTGTCGGCGTCGACCGTCAGCTTCCAGGGGTTGCGGTGGCCAATGGTGAAATACTCCTCCATCAGGGCGCCGGAATCATCCAGGAACGGGTTGTCGTTGGGTATCCAGTATCCTACCCCCGAAATTTCCTCCGGCAACGCGATCGGCAAGCGCCTTCGCGGCGGATGACTTCTCAGCGGATCTTTGTCGACGTCGATTCGCAATACTCCACCGACCAGGTTGTCGTCAATGCGCTGTACGAGATTCATCATGTCTCGTGCGATCGCCGTCCCACCGTACGGGCCGTGCGTCTCGGAGCTGTGGCCGTCTCCGACCGGCACGTAGAGAAAACCATCCTGGCCGAACGCCAGTTCGCCGATAGAATGCAACGCTCCCCCGGGGAGCAACAACTCGATCATGACTTCCTCGCTGTCATTGACGAGTTGACCGGTCTCCTCGGACACTGCGAACCGGCTGAGTCGTCGTTTCCAGTCGCGGGTAACGTAGGCAATGAATATCGTGGCCCGGTTGGCGTCGGAGGACAAACCAAACGCCGGATGAAAGGCGAAGCCTTTCAAACCACTGCGCTCGTTGTCCTGCAATACAAGATGCTCGATGCTTCCCAACAGCTCGGGCGTGGTATCCGGCTTGTCAGGATCGTGCACCAGTATGCGACCGTCAATACGGCCGAACGCGAGAAGGTTCGTGCGCGGGACACGGCGTATGGAGATGACGTCACCAAAGGCGTAGTCCACGCCTGCGGGTTGCCACGTCCAGCCGGTTGTCGATTCAATCTCGACTTCGTAGGTGCCGGCCCCCCGCACCGGAATCGCCAGGACAACAAGCAATCCAACGCCGACGATGGCTCTCAACAAGGGTGGTACCGGCAACCGTGCCTCGCGCGTCGTGAGGCGCGCCATGACTGTCGGTCCGCGACTTTCTGCCCTGGTCATAAAATCGACCCGCGTGATGCCTACCAGAATAAATCCCGCAGCGACTCGTCTTCCTGGCCAAGTATCGATTGCTGTGACGCGATGACCGGATGGCAGACGAATCGCCCGGGCACCTTCCTCAGGTACTGGTCGATGCCCCCACCGTTCTCGTGCAGCCACTGTTCCACTTCGAACTCGCCGGCGGGGATGGCGTCGAGCAGCATATCGAAAACACGTCGATGGTAGGCGACGGCATGGGTGGAGGTCATCTGGCCAGGACCGATGCGCCGCAGGTGCTCACGATCGTCCACCGCGTCGAACGTCTCGCCCCACCGATGTCCGCCGAGATACAGCACGTTCCACTCGAGCCCGGCGAGCTCGGGCAAGCACTGGCCGAGGTGATACAGCTCGCCTCGAACGAACAACACGTCGTCCTCGAACACGAGCACGCTGTCCAGGTCGAGCTTCTTCGCCTCGGCGATGCACGCGCGATGGGACAGGGCGCAGCCGGTGTGATGCGATTCGGGCGTCTCGACGGCGCCGAACCGCATCACCCGTTCCGCGATGTCGAGGCGCTCGAACCGTTTGACGACTTCGCGCCAGCGCCCGGTCGCGCCGTCCAGGTTGATGCAGTAGATCGCGCCGAAGAAATCGAAGGGGTTGTTCCGCTCGCGAGCCAACGCGCGCACGGTATCGGTGACCACAGACTCTGAAACATGTTCGCGAAAATGGGCCGTCACCGCCTCCGTATCCATGCCGAGCTCCTCGAAACCGATAAGGTAATTCCTGATCCGTTCCTTCCACAGGTTGGCGTAGCGGGTGCCGGCGGGCCGGCCAAAGCGATGCACCCAGCGAAGGAACGGCAGGCACAGCGTTCGACGCCCCGCCTGGCGGAATTTTTCGTGGATGTAGCCCTCCTCGGCGCCGAACCCGCGGAATTTCGGGTTGAACCCCAGCCACGCATCCTTCCGGCAGGCAAAGACGCCGAGCCCCTGCATGGGTATTTCGAAGGGTTCGCTGTCGCGATCCCTGGCGCGGTCGTCGAGGCCCCACGTTCCGTACATTCCAGCGCGCCAGACCGGGTCGAATTGACTCGCGTACACATCGAGCTTCTCGCCGAGAAGCGGACCTTGCAGCAGGTCCATGCATTCGGGCCGGGCGTCGAGGTAATCGACGAGGCGGGAAATCGATCCCGCCTCCAGGAATACGTGCGAATCCATGCAAAGCACGTATTCTCCCCGTGCTTCGCGAAAAACCATGTCACGCACCGAAGTCCCGCGCACTGCCGAATACGGCACGTACCTGACCCCGGCGACCTGGCGCTCCAGCCGGCGCAGGTACTCCGATTCCGGGCCCTCGGGGTGATTGTCGATGATGAGGATCTCCGATATGCCGGTCACCTCGGGATGATAAAGACGAATCGCCTCGACACTGAAGAAAACACCGTCATAGTCGTCGTAGGTCGCCATGCCGATGGTGAGCCTGGGCCTCGGTGCCGCGGAAGGCTGCCGCGGCGAATCGTCGAACAGATAGCGATGGAACCGGTTGCTGATGCGGGCGGCACGATAGCCCGGCGTCAGTTTATCCTCGTAGCTAGCGGCGACGGAGCCGGTCGCGTCCCGCAGCTGGCGAGGCACGCGGCCATAGCGTTGACTCCCGTGTGTACGCGTGTGCCTGAGCGCGTCGGTCCCAAACGCGTAGTCGAAATTGTCCAGGTCCGGCCGACCGCCCGGTGACACGATCTGAGCCTTGACAGGCCGGTGCCGCTCGTCCTGGAGCCCGCCTGTCGAATCCCAGTGAAACGTGACGTCCGCCAGCGTTTCGTCGTCTACGACAACAACGTCCATCGTGCCGGACATCATCCACGTCCAATAGTTGTCGAGCGGATCGAACGTCTCGGATGGGTCAAGGAATGCCACCTTGACCGGGCTTGCCGCCGGGATCGGGGAATCGACAACCGGCGCACGCCGCAAAAAACCGCCGGCAATCAGGCTCGAAACGGTCTCCTCGAGCTCGTGCGGGTCGACATCGCCTTCAAGAACGCTCGATAACTCGTCGCGCAGGGCCGACAAGTCGCGCGTTCCGTCGCACAGCTGCCAGATGACGAACCCCGTGGGGTCGGTTCGCATTCGCCTGGAAGGCGCGAACGACTGCAGGAAGACGTCGGGGGATTGGGAACTCCACGACACAGCGCAATGCGGCCCGCGCCTGAAAAACGTGTCCTGCAAACAGGCTCTCCGCTGTCTATGCCCTGTCTCGCCGGCGTTACCCGCGAGCGGGTCGCGACCGGGACAACAATCGACGATTCCGGCTCAGGGCTCGATCGTCGTCGAATCCGAGGTCGAGGGACTGGGCGTCGTGGTCGACGTGGACGAGTCGAGCGTCGTGGTTGGCGCGACGGTCGTGGTCGGCTCGGGGGTGTCCGGCACATCCTTCGGACACGACCCGGCCCCGCCGGGCGTCGCGGTGAACGATATCCCGTTCACGTCGCCCTCGATGCGTATGATGACCCCATCGGTGCTTATCAATTTGCCGACGATGGTGTCGCCTGCGTTGAAAAACATCGAGAAGGCGCTTCTTACGATTTTTCCGGTGGTCTTGAAAAATATGCCGCCCGCCATCTGGATGAGGGCTTTTACGGTCTCACCGTCGATCGTCAGGTGCACGCACCCACCAGAGAAATCGTCTCCGGCATAACTCGGCAGAATGACCCTTTCCAGGATCGAACTGTCTTCGATCCCGATCGGACCACCGAATTCCACCGCGGAGGTAGTCTGCGCGTGGGCTGGAAGAATGACCGTTTCGACGACGGGTTTCTTCCAGGCGCCCGGGATGGACTCGGCGCCGATTACCAATCCGCCGCCAGCCAGCAGTTTTCTCAACGCCCCACGGCGATGGGACTGGGGATTTTCGGGCGACGCCTCACCGCTCGGGTTCGCCGGGACATTCGCTCCTGTGTTGTTGGTTTTCTCGTCGTCGCGCATCGCCCATCCCCGATCAATTGGTTGTTGTGACGCGGGATTCTCGCAGGATATGCTCGGGTTATCAACCAACGAACCGACGAACATCAGCTCGCCACGGCGGGCAGAACCGACGTTGCCACCGATGCACAACACCCGTTTCAGGATCGTCGTGACGACCTACAACAACGAAGCCTGGATCGGACGATGTCTGCATTCGATCGCCGCCCAGCGTTTTGAAGATTACAGCTGCGTGATCATCGACGACGCCTCGACCGATGGCACCTGGCGGGAGATAGAGCGATTCGAGCACTCGCAATCCGGGAACAGGTATCGGATAGTCCGAAACAATACTCGCCGGGGCAAGCTAGCCAACCTTAACGCGGGGTTCGACCTGATGAACGTCAACTCGTCGCCCGATGCCGTTCTGGTCACGATCGACGGGGATGACTGGCTTTTCTCGCACACCGTTCTCGAATATGTCAACGATGTCTACACCCAGACCGGCTGCCTGCTGACCTGGGGTAATCATGTTCACCACCCCTCGGGTAAACGATCGAACTGCATCAAACTGCCGCGCGACGTCGTGCTTGCCCGGGCGTTCCGATCGTATCCGCGTTTTGTAACGTCTCACCTCAAGACGTTTTCGGCGCGCCTGTGGCACGCGATTCGCGACGAGGACCTGCGCGACCCCAACGGGTTGTTCGGCCCGCGCGGCGCGTATCTCCCCTCGGCGGTGGACGTGGCGTTCATGATGCCCATGCTCGAGATGGCCGCCCCGCGAATTCAGTTCGTCGAAGAGATCCTCTACGTATACAATCGGGAAAACCCGTTGAGCGACGATCGGCTGAATCCCGCGTTGCAGCAGGCTGTCGAACGGTACGTTCGATCCCTTCCGCCCTATGAAAGCTTCTTCCAGAACAGCAGGTAACGCCCCGAGCAACGTCACAACCAGTCGACGGCACACCGATTTGTCCGCAAGCCCGATCCAGGATATCCGTTGCACGCCGATCAAGGTGGTGCGCTCCGGCGAAGCACTCCTGGCGAGCCCCGAGAACATCGCCTTCGATCCCGCGGGTAAGTGGCGCGCCATCGCCAACGCCCGCTCGAACGCCATCACCTTCTATCCTCGGGCGGACAAGGGGATGCACGGATTCGCCACCCGACCATCCTGTCGCCTCCACGACGATGCCGGCCTGCGCTACGTGCACGATGCGGATTTCTCCGCCGACGGATCGCTCCTGGCGACCGTTTCGCGGGACGCTCACCGGTTGGGCATATACAGTCGTTCCAAGGCGGGTGCCGGTGCGTTTGATCCCTCCGCTCGATGCTCCATGGAAGGCCCGCGCCATGGATTGCAGTTCCCCGCGGGCGTCGCCTTTCATCCGTCGGGCAGAAGCGTGGCCGTCTGCAACCGGCTCGGCGAGCAGGCCGTATCGTTTTTCGTTCGGCTGTCGTCGAGCGCACCGGTTTTCGGTTACGTCCCCGAGGCGGGCATCTCCATGAGCACGCTGGATGCCATGGGGATCGCTGCGCCGCACGGCCTCGATTTCAACGCCGACGGGACGCGGCTCTTTCTGTGTCACTCGTGGTTTTTCATGTCGGGGGATCGGAAGGCGGGATCCGCGGTCAGCGCGTTTGCCTTCGACCCCAGGGCCAACGCCTTCGAGAACCGCGAAGCGGACAGCCTATACCCAATGGGCGCCCAGCACCTGCATTCACTGTCCTGTCACCCGTCGCGGCCCATCGTCGCGGTGACGGATTGCGAGGGCGGAACGACGTTGCTGGATTTCGACGACGCCGGCGCTCTCCGGTACCGGCGATCGTTCGACCATCCCTGGCATTGCGAGGGTCAAGGCCCGAAAGGCGTTGCATTCACCCTCGACGGATCGGGGCTGGAGATTACAACCGCGGACAGCGAACTGCTCGTCTACGATGCCGGTGAAGTGCTCGACGACGAACCAGCCGGCGCGTGAAGACAACCGGCTGACACTGTCGCGGCGTCGTCGGCCAGGCAGGATCGCCTGCGGCGACGTTACGGCGCCGAAAGCGTGCAGTAGAATCTTATGCTTCGACGGCCGGAAGCTGGTGGAGTAATCCATGAATGACAAGACACCCCTCAAGACCAGCCTGGAGCAGACGATCGACCTGCTGACGCGCGAGCCGGATAGGGCGCGACGTACCTTTCGTGTCGACGCAACCATGGAGGACGGATTGCGCGTCACCACCACCGAGGGACGATGGCAGGTAACGATGGACATGGCCGAGGCCATGGGCGGCGCGAACAGCGCGCCCAATCCGGGGATCTTCGCGCGCGCGGCGCTGCTCGGATGCGTGGCCGTCGGCGTGCGCATCCAGGCGGCGCTGGACGACGTGCCACTTGACAACCTCGAGATGTCCCTGGAAAGCGACGGCGACGGCCGGGGAATACTGGGTCTCGGGAACGTGGAGCCGGGCTTCGAGTCGTTCAGACTGAATATTCGCCTTGTCACCCGCGCCGAAGAATCCCGCGCGAAAGACATGGTCGATCGCGCGTTGACGCGCAGCCCGTGGTGGAACGTGCTGGCGCGCCCGCAGGACATCCACGCCGACATCTTCGTTGTCGCCTCGCCCTAGCGCGTTCGCGCCCCGTTGGAGTCCGATCAGTTCCACAGCGGTAACCCGGGACGCCCGGCCGCGAAGAATCAACGCGTTTCGATGCGAGCACCTTACCACTGACGCAAGAAAGTCAGTAGCTTCAATATACTGCCCGTGCCTGAACCGGGTACGCGTACCTGCCCGTAATATTGAGTCGTCGGCTACCATCGCAAACCAATGCGGACGCCACCTTCGCTCGCGGGACAGAAATTCCCGTTACCGGCCTTCCGCACTCGATCCACGATCGTCCGTGAACTGAACGGGTCAACGCGGTGTCGGCGCGCATGCCTGGCGCGACCGGTGGTCGAACGGATGTCGAAAAGAGAAGCAATCGTGGCATGCCCATCCGAATGGGCGGCACAAACCGCGGATGACTTCGCTAGAATACGATCCGGAGCGAAGAAAACGGGCACGCCGTGGCGGAAACAAGAAAAATAATCGTCATTTCGTCGGACGTGGTCGCCGGCGTAATCATCGGGATATCGATTATCCTGTGGTGCCTGACGCTGGCGGCGCTGATATTCAAGGGCGAACTCGCTCCGTTCATGTCCCGAGGAGCCAGCCACATATTGCTGGGCGCCACGCTTCTCGCCTTCGTAACGGCCTTGACCAGCTCATTTCCCGCCACGATCGCAGCCCCCGACGAGGCGGCCGGCGTAATCATCAGTCTTGTCGCAACCAGCCTCGTCGGCGCCGGAGACGTCGTATTCGACGCCGAAACCATCTTCGCCACGGTATTGGCCCTGATCGTCGTTTCGACGATCCTTTCGGCGACCGTTTTTATCGGACTGGGATACTTCAAGCTCGGGAATCTCGTACGCTTCATACCGCATCCGGTTGTCGGCGGCGTCGTCGTCACCATGGGCTGGTTGCTCGTATCGGGCGCCTTCAACGTCATGTCCGGCGTTGAATTGGAGATCGATTCGATTCCGCAACTCCTGACGCCACTGGGCCTGTTGTCATGGATGCCGGGCGTCCTGTTCGCGATGTCGCTCCTCGTGGTCATGCGGCGCTGGAATCACGTTCTCGTCCTCCCGGGTTTTCTCCTGGGAGGGATCGCCCTGTTCTACGCCACCTCTACCTGGCTCGGACTGTCGATCGAAGAGCTTCAGGCGCGCGGCTGGCTTCTCGATCCCCTGCCCGGAACCGGCGTATCCGAGCTGTTCGACCCGAAACTCCTGACGCACGTGGAGTGGGCTCCGATCGCGTTGGCGATTCCCGACATCGGCAGCCTCGTTCTCCTTTGCGTCCTGGGGCTGCTGCTTAGCGCGACGGCACTCGAGGTCGCGGCCCAATGCGATATGGATCTTAACCGGGAACTGGTCTCGACCGGGTTCGCGAACCTCCTGTCGGGCCTCGTTGGCGGCATTACCGGCAGTCATTCGCTGGAAGACACGCTTATCGCCCGGGAGATGAACGCATCGAGTCGGCTCGTCGGCGTGGTAACGGCAATCGTCTGTGCTGCGGGCATAGTCTACGGCGTCGACCTGCTGGCCTATCTTCCGAAGTCGCTGCTCGGCGGATTCGTGCTCTTTTTCGGCCTGGTACTGTTGTACGAGTGGATATTCGTCGGTTGGCGTCGATTGCCCAGGGCGGACTATTTCGTCGTCATGCTTTGCCTGCTGGTCTCGCTATCGGCCGGCTATCTCGCTGGGATCGGGATCGGGATCATCGGTGGCGTGATGATATTCGTGTTCAACTATAGTCGGGTGGATGTCGTAAAGCATGCCGCCTCCGGAGCCGACTATCACAGCAACGTCGAGCGCGACCCCCGGACCCACGAGTTCCTCAGTCGACATGGTGGGCGAATACTGGTTCTCAGGCTGCAAGGCTTCATCTTTTTCGGCACTGCCCATCGAATATACAACGTGATGCGTCAGCGCTTGCAGGATACGCATGCCGACCCCCTGGCGTTCGTTCTTCTGGACTTTCGGTCGGTTCCGGGCGTGGATAGCTCAACCGCCGCGAGCTTCTTCAAGATGAAACACCTGGCGGAGAAGAACGGATTCGTCATCGTGCTATCGAACCTGGGAAACGAAGTCGCGGTTCAGCTGGAGAAGTTGGGCGCGCTGAATTCGAACGGGGACCCGGTACGCGTTTTCGCGGATATCGACAGGGGCCTGGAGTGGTGCGAGAACCGTCTGCTCGAACTATGCGGCGCCGACAGCATCGGCATACACGGCGATATCGGCCGGATTCTCGAAGGATCCCTGGCGGAACGCCGGAAGGCCGCCGCCCTCAAGAACTATCTTGAAGAGCAGGTGGTGCCGAAAGGAACGACCATCATCAAGCAAGGCGATCCGTCGAACGACCTGTTTTTCGTCGAGTCGGGACGGGTCGCGATACAGCTTGAAATACCCGGCCGGACGCCGGTGCGACTGCGCAGCATGGGGCCCGGCACGGTCGTGGGCGAAGTCGCTTTGTACCTGCGCCTGCCGCGATCCGCCTCGGTTGTCGCCGAGGAAGACTCCACGCTATACCGATTGACCGGCGCATCCCTCGAGAAGATGCGCCGGAACGACGCGGCCCTGGCAGCCGCCTTCAACGAGTTCATCGTGCGGATGCTGGCGGGACGACTGGTGGACGCCAACAAGATGCTGCGGGCAATGATGGAGTAGCCATGCCAGCGTCGCCGATCTGCCGGCCATTGCCGTGCAAGGCGCGCGGCAATTCCCCGCAACGAGAGGTCAGAATATCGGCGGGTACATCATCATGCGATCCAGGTAGGCCTGCCATTCCTCGTCGGTCATGTTGGCATCCTTTGCGGCGAGCGGCTTTGCCCAATCCCGGAAGACGTCCTTCAGCCGCTTTCGTCCTGGATCGATGCCTGCAATCATTTCGTTCATCTGCCTCAAGCGATGCACAAGTGTTTGCATGTAGCGAATCGCCTGCGCCGGATCTTTCTCGACCAGCTCCATGAACTCGTCATACGTAGTGACGAAACACGCCGTATCGGTGACGGCCGTGACCGTTGCCGAGCGAGGACCGGGATCGATCAGGCTCATCTCGCCGAATACCTCTCCCTTTTCCAGCTCGGCCAGGTCCCGCTTTCGCGCGCCCTCGCCGACCGACACCTGTACCGACCCGCTCTCGATCAGGAAGGCCGAATCGCCGACCTGTCCCTCTTCGATAATCGTCTCGCCCGCCCTGTAATGATGCTTGTTCATGGTTTTACCTCCCTCCTTCTTCGTCTCGGGTTATCAAGAACCTGTGCACTCTCACGCCGAATCGCGCCATTCGGCCGGGCGATATCATACCCCGCGGTTCGTTCGCCCGGCACGTTCGGCGATCCAACGCGCCACCGTGTTCCCGGCACAAATTCGGCAACCCGCGGCAGGCGTACTCGCACCCCTCGGAATTAAGCTATAGTATTCGCCAAACGAGGCGGCGACAGCTCCCAACCGACGATCGTTCACGCGCGGGCAATTCGGTCGTTTGGAAACGTCCGCGCCACCTGGCCATCGATTCAACGCCACCGCAGATGCGCGATGACTCGCGTGAGAAATGACTGCGAACGACAAGCGGAATCCGGTCACCCCCCGGCCGGGACTCAAGACCCTGGAACGAACCGGTTTTCGCCTGGGCCAGTGGACCGTACGCCCGATCGAGGGGCGCGTGGAGAATGCCGCCTCGACGTTTCGCCTTTCCCCGAAAAGCATGGACGTTCTCTTGTGCCTGGCCTCGACGCCCAGACGTGTCTTCACACGCGAGGAACTGTTGCAGGAAGTCTGGGGTCCGCGCGCGGTGTCGGACGAGCCGCTCACGCGCTGTATCAGCGAACTGCGCCGGCGGTTCGGCGACTCGCGGACCGCCCCGCAGATCATCGAAACGATATCCAAGCGCGGTTATCGACTGATCGCGACGGTGGCGCCGCTCGGCGATGCCGCCTCCGAGACTATCCCGGCCGCATCGAGAGCAGCCGGCGCGCCGGCGTCACGCGATCCGGCGGACGAGGCACCCGGAACCTTGGAACGGCCGCGGACCGCCGACAAGCGGACACACAACCTGCCCGTGCCGATCACCTCGTTTGTCGGCAGGCAATCGGATCTCGCCCGCCTCGTCGAGACAGTACGCGCCAATAGGCTCGTCACCCTGACCGGTCCCGGCGGTACCGGGAAGACCCGGCTGGCACTCGAATCCGCCGCGGAACTTCTCGACCACTTCGAGCCGGTTTGCTTCGTCAGCCTGTCGCGCGTGACGAAGCCCGATGACGTGGCGCCGGCCATCAGCGGCGCGCTGGACCTTCATGACCGTTCTGCCGAGACCGTTACACAACGCCTTGTCCGGTTCCTGTCGGATAAGCGCAGCCTCGTGGTGCTCGACAACTTCGAGCACGTGATCGCCGCCGCCCCCCGGATCGCCGAACTGATCCAGGCCATTCCGACGCTTCACCTGTTGGTCACCAGCCGCCAACTGTTGCGCCTTCGCGCGGAGCGCCAGTTCCCGGTCGCGCCGCTCGACCTGCCGGCGCCGAACGCGAAGCCCGACGCGAAGCGCGTCGGCGACTATGAGGCGGTTCGACTGTTCACGGAACGAGCGCAGGCGGTGCGCCCGGATTTTCGACTCGACAAGTCCAATGCCGACGACGTCGCCGCCATTTGCCGCAGCCTGGACGGCCTGCCGCTGGCAATTGAGCTGGCCGCGGCGCGCGTCAGGCTGTTCAGTCCCGCGCGACTTCGCACCGAGCTCGAAGCCGGCAACGCCACGCTCGGCACCGGCCCGGTCGACGCACCCGATCGACACCGGACGCTCACCGAAACGGTCGCCTGGAGCTTCGACCTGCTCCGCGAAGAGGAACAGGTGCTGTTTCGTCGGCTCGCCGTGTTCGTCGGCGGCCGTTCGATCGACGCTGTCGAACGTGTCTGTCTCCACGGGCTCGACCTCGACGCCGCCACCGTGGTGGAGTCGTTCGCCGACAAGAGCCTCGTACGCGTCGTCGACGGCCGCGGCGGTGACCCGCGTCTCGTCATGCTGGAGACCCTGCATCGGTTCGCCCGAAAACGACTGATCGACAGTGGCGAACTCGAGGTCCTCCGGCAGCGGCATGCCCAGTACTTCGCGGATATCGTGGAGGAGGCGGAATCGGAGCTGCGCGGCACGGGAAACGTCCACTGGACCCGGCGCCTCGAAGACGAACGGCCCAATCTCGCCAAGGCCATCGAGTGGTCGTTCGATTGCGGCGAGAACGTGACCGGGTTGCGGATCGTCGCCGGACTACGCGACTTCTGGTTCTACCAGTCGCATATCCTCGACATGAACCGTTACTGCCAACTGGCGCTGAAGCGCTTGGACGAGGCGGACGCGTCCCTGCGCGCGGGCGTGATGATGACGGCCGGGTTCTGCGCCTACAGTCGTTACGAACGCGAAGCCGTCGAGCTGCTGGAACAGGCGGCGGCGCTGTACGAGACGGTCGGGGACAAGGAACACCAGGCGCTCGCCCGGGTGTGGGCCTCCGGCTCGCGCGAAATGCACGACAAGGATCTTGTCGCCGCCCGGGAAGGCATACGGCGCGGGCTGGAACTGGCGCGCGAGGCGAATGCCCCCAGGATCGTCGCCCAGGCGCTCAACTATCTCGGAGAGATCGAGCGCTTTGCCGGCAATTTCGAGCTCGCGCGCGATATCCAGGCAGAAGGACTCGAGCTTTCGCGGGCTACGGGGGAGATCCGCCGCGTGGCGATGATGACTCACAATCTCGCGTGGATCGCGCGCCATCTCGGCGACGAGGCGCTTGCCGAACGCCGGTTCCGCGAGTCGCTAGGCCTGGCGATCGAGCACCAGTACCACGGCCTCATCGCCGAGGCGCTGTTCGGAATGGCCGACACGCTCGTGCGACGGGGAAAACACGAGAACGCCGCTCTCCTGATAGGTTTCGCCCAGCACCAGTACGATCGCATGAGCGCCCGGCCGCAACCGGCAGACGCCGCCGACCATGACCGCGTCCGCCAGGCCGTGCGCGAACGATTGAGTGAAAAGGACTTTCAACAGGCGACGACCGATGGAGCGCAGCTAGGGCTCGCCGAGGTCATCGCATTGACGAACTAGTCAATCGCTCGTGTCCACGGGCCTCGCACGGGCACCGACCGGCGGCGCCCGCTTGCCTCGGTGAAGTCACCGCTTTTCGAGACATCTCCGATGGCTGGTTTCGCCGCGGCACGCTACGTCCGCCAGGCCGGTTTGTTCGTTTCGATCCACACGTCGCTCGGCTTCAGGCCGATATCCGCGAGCTGGTGCGGATTCAGCTCGCCCAGCACCCGCCGCTCGCGCGCACGCCTGCGCCAGGCGCCGATCACCCGCAGCGTGTTCGCTGCAAGGGAGACGATACGGATCGTACCGCGGCCAGGCATGGCACCGTCGAACGTTTTGCGTTGCAATAACGCCTCGTATTTCATTTCAACTCTCCCGTTTGCGATTGAACAGACCGAGATGCACTGGCTGCCCGCGACCGCGGCTCAGGTCGTGCCTCCCGTGCAAACACGTACGGACTACCCGGTTTGTTCCATCCGTGACATTTATCGCGACCGGATCGAAAACGGCATCCGGCTCGCAATGCGCTCTACGGGGGCGATCTCCGCGGGGCGCGGCCGGCGCCTTTGCCATCGTGCCCCCACCACGGCCGTGGGCCGCCGGACGATCGCGCCGAGCAAACGGCCGGTGCGGGCGAACGCCGCCGCCAACACTTCTGCGCGCACGATCCGTGCGTGCCAGACGATGACGTCGCATCGACCCTGCCATTTCACGGACCGATCACCGCCCATTTCGCGGGACGCAAGGGCAACTTCACCCACCCTGAACATGACGACCTCCAGAAAGATGTAACGGGGAAACCAAAAGCCGGCCGAGAGCGCGCTCAACGCGCGCGTTCACCGATCGGCGGCGATTGCACTAGGCCTTCCAGAACGGCTTGCCGTACTCCACCCGGGCGTCGAGCTCGGTCAAGCCGATATCCTTGAGCTGACGCGCATCCAGGTCTGCGATCTGTCGTCGCGTCCTGCTGCGGGCGGACCACAGGGCAATGAGCTCCCGGACCTTCGCGACGCCGACGATCACGTTGTAGACGCCCCGGCTCACCGGGTTGTCGTCGGACCACTCACGGGTCGTGTAGGTTTCGTGTTTCATGACTCCTCCTGCGCTGTCGCGCCGCACGATATGGGTGGGACGCGTTGGTCCCGGGACGGTGCGCATGATGCGCGTTGCGCAAAGGGAAGTACTGGGGAAAATCTTCTTTTTTTCTGCGAAATTTCTCGGCACCGAGGGAGCACGGCTCGATGCCGCGACAGGCCCGGCCTCAGGCCCGAACTCAGGCGCGGCCTCCCGCTACGCGCCGAAGCGCCGAATAAAATCGTACGTTCTTCCGCTGAACGGTCGAATTCACGACGCGGGCGGTCGATCGTCTCGGGCGCGAGGCGAATCGGGGCACATCGCCGCGTGGCGATCCCGGATGATCCGGGTACGCGCATCGGCTATACTGGCTTTTCGATAGCGGGCGAACGAGTTGGACGGTTGGCGTCGCCTGCAAACCGGCATCGACGTGCGAAGCCGGTTTCACGGCTTCGAAACGAAGAGGTTCCCGTGAAGAATAACAAGATCAACCGCTTCGCCCTCGGGATGGTAATCGGCGCCGCGTTCGGGCACGCCATGATGGCGTCCACCACCGGATTCGCGGATTCGAATGCCGACGACCCGGGAGGTAACGCGCATCTCGGGTTTCGAACCGGCGATGACGTGGTGGAGGGATTCGCGGACCTCATCCTGCCGCTGCGCAAGAACGCGACGTCCCTACTGTTCTTCAATCCCCGAATCTCTCTCACCGACCAGAGCGCTGGAGAGGTCAACGTGGGGATCGGCTATCGCCGATTGATCGACGAGGGCAACGCCGTTGCCGGCATCAACGGTTTCTACGACGTTCGCGAAACCCGCTACGACAATCGTATTTCGCAATGGGGACTGGGCGTCGAACGGCTGGGTCGGCGCGTCGACATGCGCGCCAACTACTACGATGCCGACGACGACCCGGAGCTGATACGCCAGCTAGAGACGCGCGACGTGGAGACGAGTCGCTCCACGGCGGTTTCAAGAACGAGCACGGACAGTCTTTTCCGGGTGGTCGATACCGAGTATGACGACCCGTTCGCGACCGGACACAGCATCCTGCAGGACTTTACGAAGACGACGACCACCACCACGACCACCACGGTGCGAACGGTCGCCACCACCACCACCACCACGACCACGATCGATCGACTGTTCCAACAGTTCGAGGCCGGCCTCGACGGCTACGACGCCGAGATTGGCGTGTTGCTGCCGTTGTTCACCGAGAGCGAATC